>NZ_VATM01000034.1:0-30022 GCF_005781075.1 Escherichia sp. E2562
ATAGACGATCTGGCGGGCTGCGATATGCCGCCGCAGGGCGTGGATCAGAGCACGCTGAGAGTGGAATACTATTGCCAGAATAAGCAGGAATTCTCTTATCTGCGCGAAGTATTCATTGATATAACAATGTAATTAATAAAGTTAAAGGTGATGTCATGTTAAATATGCGAAAAATTAAATCTATAGAGAAGTTTAAATCTGAGAAATATCTCAGAGATGCTCATCCGGTGACTTCTCATGTTAACGCCCTCACTCCAGGGGTATTAACATGCAGCTTCCCTTCTCAGAAAGGGATAGTGCGAGGGCAGATTATTTATCTGGAATTTTATTATAAATACCAGAACGCGGAAATTGCCATGGATCCTAGCGCAATAAAAATGGATGTGGCGAGTAAAAATATTTTACCAAAACCACAAGGTGAGGGAGAATTTACGGATACTGACGGTAGCAAAGTTTATATGTACAAGTATTCGTTCAATGTACCTAACAATATTGCTCTGGGCGATAAAGCGATCGACTTGACATTGACTGTACAAGCCCTGGGAGCAGCTGCGCCAGTAACATGTCACTGCCAATATTATGTACTGGAGTCAAATACTGATCTCGATGATGAGATTACTATCTCTTTTGATGACACTCAGATTATTGATTTGAATGCCCCGGAAACTCTTAATGATAGTTATTCAAATCTGTCTGGTGTCACCTATATTACTGGTACGATAACGTATAAACGTAATTTGACGAAATATCCTGGCGATGAAACACATCAGGATATCCAACTGTATCTGCGACCTGTAAGTATGGCGCAGGCGGTATTCGAAAACGTATTTTTTATGATGTCTGATACTAATCAGGGGGGGGGCAAAGCATATCCTGACATGCAATATCATTATGTTAGTAATTTAACCTCGAGTAAACTTGATGGTTTTGTTATTAACCTTAAAAATGATTCAGCATCGAAAACTGGCGTGGCAAAGTTCCGTATTTACCCCTGTGCTAAAGATGCCGGTTTCCTGGTAATGACAGTAAGTTCAGGTTCCCCGGATATTGATACTTCTGACTCTAAAGGTCTGTTTATTGAAGGCATTACGCCAGAGTACATGGGATATTCAATGTACTTTGAAAATACTGACGGTGATATTCTTGATGAAGATCAACAGAAAGTGAATTTGCATTTCAAATCTCTGGAAGATACCGAATCTAAACCTGATTATGGCGGTTTTATAAACGATACCATTCTTGTGTTTAATGAGCCAACTTATGTTGATCTTATGGGAACAGCTGTTATTGGTGATCGAACTTTTTTGGGGCGTTATGAGGTTCCTTCAAAACCGCAGAAAACGATTTATCCCTTTGAATTCGATACTACAGAGTTAATGGTACAGGATAACGTAAATAAAGCCAAAAACAGGATTTCATACATTGTTGCTGAACGTAGCGGCAACGTAGGGATTTCTGAACATAAAAGACTTATTGTCACGAAGGCAATTCCAGTGACGCCGCCGAAAAAAGGAACGTTAAAATCACCAACCTTTATTGATGTTAGTGGAACGGAAATGGTATCAGGAGGGATCATTAATAAGCATCGTATTGGGAATGGCCTGCCTGGTGAACATATGTACTATCGTATTCCGGTTGCTGGAAACCTTACTGCGGGAGATGTTATTAATACTAAAATTGAATTATCGTATTACGATGATGATAATTATGTTTATTCAAATTTACCCAGTCGGTTGCTTCACTCCTACGAAATTATGCCAGCAGATGTTACACTAGGTTACCTCCAGGTCGAGGTTATGTATGAAGACCTTTGTAATTGCAACAGCGATCCTTTTGGTACAACCAGTAGTAAGTTAATTATCTGGTATGAGACTGAAGGGAACGCTGAAGCTGTGTCTTCTACGCTAATTCTTAATATCGATACAGTAATGTAAGTCAAACATGGATACCAGCAATAACGCTGGCATCCATGTTTATATTCTATTGCAATAATATTTTGGTATTAATATGTCAAATTATAAATTATTAATCATAGGTGGCATATTATCTTCATTGGCAGGGTGTGCTTATGTTGTGCATCCTCACTGGGATAAATGTGGTAATTCTGCATGCACCGTACAGGCGATAAATATAACAAAAAAATAGGCTGTTGATTTACAGGTCTGTTTGTTGATTGTTATTTTTATCTACATAGGGGATTAGTTTAAGTTTTTCAGAAAACCGCCGTTATAATTAGTGTGGCGGTTTTCTGACTATTAAAAATAGCACATTACTACTGTTCTTTATTCCCTTTATTTGGGAAGAAAAACAGAAGCATCAAGGATTGGATACAACCACCTGAACTTTTCGTTTCTGAGTCTCTTTAGTGACTTTCCAAGTACTGTTTGTTGCCCCTGTTATATCGATATATTTACCGCTATTGACGGAGTCCTCGACCTGCCACTGGTAGTTCAATACACCGCACGCTTTTGTACAGGTTGGTGTAGCTGTCAGAGTGTCATTAACGATAGGTGCGCCAGAAACACCGGTACCGCCGCTAATTACCACTTTAATGACATCGTCGCTTCCAGAAATCGGTAGTCCACCCGCTGTTCCGTTTACCGTAGCCTGAACAGGTGTGCCCTGGAATGGCTCAGTAATATTTTTGTCAGTTTGTGGAGTAACAAATAGTGTAATTGTCTGTCCTAAATCTTTGTCCTGAATAGTGTAAGTTTCGGTCACCGCCACTTCAGTAGAACCAATCTTCCAGCTATAGAGTCGGGGAGTCGTTGTATCGGGTTTATCTCCATCAACATCGGCAAATGCAAAGTCATGAGCGGGATCGATTTTTACGACATCGCCGTGGTCAAGAATGCCATTTGCATTTTTATCCTCAAAAGTAATCTCACCTGCAGTCAGGGTTGGCTCATGTCCTGTAATGGACATCGTTGCGGAAGAGGTGATTATTGCTGCGACGGCATTAACACTCATACTGAGTAAGAAGCCCATTGTAATGCTGGCGGCAGTCTTTTTTTTTAAGCTTAGTTTCATATTCTCTTGTCTTACTATTTATTAACAAATACACAATACAGATATGGGATAACGATGACTTTCTGGCTCAGTAATAAGTCATTTGATAATTTGTACCCGCACTTTTCGCTTTTGATCGGCGGTGGAAGGAACATATGTCATCGCTGTGGCACCCGGAATATCGACATAATTATTACTACCTGCTTGATCTTCTCTCTGCCATTGGTAAGTCAACGCATTGCAGTCTGTGCTACAAGGCATTGTTGCTGTCAGCGTATTTCCCACTACAGGCACACCAGTAACCGTTGCGACAGAAACTGTTGTCAGATTAAAGATCAGGCGTTTGCCGGTATCTTTGCCATTAATTTTGACGCCAACAGGTAACTTTGGATTTTCCAGAAGACCACTAAATGTTGTGGTGTAGTGTCCAGGGTTGCTTTCCTGAACGGTATCGAAGGAATATTTCGATGTATCTACAGTACTGTCAGCAATAAAGAATGTTATGCGTTCTTTTTCGTTGCTAATTGGCTGGCCCTTGCTGTCTTGCAAGGTAAGGGCCAGAGTCGACTTTTCCGTGCTTCCGACAGAAAACGTTGTCTTGTCAGCAGTAAGCGTACTTTGCTCAAGTGCGGCTGATGTATCTGTAAAAATGATGTCAGCAGATGCCAGCGTTGTATCTTCCAGGCTTGCAGTAATAGTAAATTTTCCAGCACTTTCACCGGCAGTTACCGTTGTTGTGTAAATTCCATTACCAGACTCTTTGAGTTTTCCCAGTTGCGGCAATACCGGAGCCTGAGGCTTTAAAGTGACGGTTCCTTTCGCCAAAGCCATACCGTCTACCAGCGAGTTGATTGGAGTAAATGCACCATTGAGAATTATCTGCTCTGCTTTGCCGCTTATCGGTTTTTTCTCATTATCCAGTAGAGCAATTGTCAACGTAGTTTGTGTTTTTGTATCTGCCAGCAGATGCGCCACGGCGATGCTAAGACTGGAATATTTCTTACTTATTATCGGTGGCGTAAGAACAACCTGCATTTCGGCGGGTTGCGATGCATTACCACGGGTATCATGCGCAATAGCGGAGATTCCCCATGCATTGATCGCGCCATCTTTCCATTCCGGCAACACCATCTGCCAGTGGGCTCCCTGACCGATCAACTTACCGCCCGCGGCTAAAAATGATGCGTCATCCCATTCAATATCTTTCAAACCATGTTTTGCCTGCACATCAGGCAACAACGGAATGACCTGTTTTGATTTTCCTGTTACTCGCCCCGGGAGGTGTAATTTGATAACGGTTTGTTTGCGATACTCAAGAACGATGTCGTTATTACGATTAACAAGGTCATAGCGGCTGCCATTCAGGGTACGAATGCCTTCTACGGCATCCGTATTTAATTGCTGACGGAGTGGGGTGCCGATGCGCCAGTTCACATCCGCTTTTAGCTGAGTGTCATGTTTTCCACTCTCGCCAGTGCGATGTTCCGCGCTTAATGTCAGCAACGGAAATGGAGTGAAATTCACGCCGACAGTAAGAACCCGGGGGTTTTTCTGCCGGTTTTCTTTACCAAACAGCGCGACCTCCCGACCGAAATACTGCTCATACGTTAGCCTTGTCCCCAGTTGCGGGAGAGCGGGAAGGTATCCTTCCAGACGTAAATCCCAACCATTGGCAGGCCGTTCTTCATAATCTTCAACATTCGGAGATGCTTTCCATCCGGTTAGCCCGATGTAGCCATTAGCGGAAAATTTAACAAAATTACGCCAGTATTCGGCGCCAATCCCCGCCCGGGCATGATCACCAGATAAATCGTAATCGATAAAGGTATTGAGGCCATACATCGTTTGCTGGTTGAAGTGGCGATAACCAATGCCTTGGTTCACAATGCCCCGCCCGTCCACACGGTGGACGCCGCTTTGAGAAAACAGCAGATTGTTCGGCACGTCGTACCACGGATGAAGCAATATAAAAGAGGAATCTTTTAGCGATAAGTTATCGTCGGCGTTGATTTCTATTTGTGCTGTTCCGTAATGTTGCAGCCATTCAGCGGCGCTTTGATTTGCCTTACCCAGCACAAAGCCTTTGGCCATCGCTTTTGCCATGTTGCTATCCGTATGACCAGAAAGCACTCCTCCAGCCTGAGACGCGAAAGCGGCTAACTGAGTTAATTGAGCATTTTCCTGATCACGATCTTCCGCTTCTGTATCCGTACGTGAGCTATCTCGTTGCGTTTCATAAGGCGTGGCTTTTTGCTCGGCGAGCAAAGCGGCATCCGCACTGGCCATAGCAGGCGATATAACCTGGCAAATCGAACCGATCACGACCGTTATACTTTTAAGAACAAAACCGTGGCTAATTATTTTGTTGGTATTGTACATATTCTATAGATGAAGGCATTTTTATGTTAAAAATAATTTTGCTTTAGGAAAAAATGTTGATGAAGCAAAAGCATGTACTATCTTATAATCAGCATTCATTAAGTTAAATTATGAATAAGCGCCATGAAGAGAGGGTGATTCCTGTATTGATGTAATTTTGGTTAATGAACAAGTAGGATGATTGTTAGCACTGTAGCGAGTTATAAATCAGCATACAGCCACTGGACCCTGTTGAAGGGGATATAAAAATTATGATTTATTTTTTTGAAATGAAAGGCAAAGTATTTGCAATGATTTTGAAAAAGTGTATTTGTCCTGGTAATCGATAAGTGCGTTAAATCTTTAGACATTGTCTGCTGCGCCAGCATTAATCCTGTGCTATAGAGTTAAACCATCCCGTGGATATGTAAATAGACCCGTTTTAGTTCCATGCATTTTTTGAGAACCCGGCCAAATAATGGTGAAGTCGGTATTCCTCCGGTGTCATATTGTTCAGTGATTCATGCGGGCGTTCACAGTTATATTCTGATAACCATTTCTCCGTAATTTCCCGTACTTCATTCAGCGTTCTGAACAGATAAAAATCGAGTATTTCTGTACGGTATGTCCTGTTAAAACGCTCAATGAAAGCGTTCTGCGTCGGCTTACCCGGCTGGATGAACTCCAGTTTTACTGCGTGTATCTCTGCCCATTCAGCCAGCGCCAGAGAGATAAATTCCGGACCATTATCCATGCGCAGCATGACCGGATAACCGCGGTTTGCCGCGATCCTGTCAAGTACACGGACCACTCGCAGAGCTGGCAGATTCAGATCGATTTCAATCGATAACGCCTCACGATTAAAGTCATCAACGACATTGAACGTGCGAAAACGACGGCCACAGGCCAGCGCATCATGCATAAAATCGACAGACCAGCTCTGGTTCAGCGCTTCTGGCGTAGCCAGTGGTGAGGGATTGCGTACCGGCAGTCGTTGTTTGCCCTTACGGCGAAAATTCAGCTTCAGCAGACAGTAAATACGGTGGAGCCTTTTGTGATTCCACGAGTATCCTTGCCGTCGCAGAATCTGGAAAAGCTTCGGAAATCCGTATCGCGGGTATCGCTCAGCCGCAGCCTGCAGGGCGGCAATAACGAGTTCATCACGCGTGGTATCCGGGCGGTAATGGTAAACCGTTCTGCTCAGGTTCAGACTCCGGCAGGCCTGACGGATACTGAGTCCGAATGTCGTTATCAGATGAGTGACCAGCTCACGCTTAAAGGCTGGTTTTAAAGCTTTTTTTCGATAACGTCTTTCAGCGCCCGGTTCTCCAGACTCAGGTCAGCAAACATCTGTTTGAGACGGCGGTTCTCGTCCTCAAGATCCTTGATTTTTTTTATATCAGAAGCCTCCATGCCGCCGTATCTGGACTTCCAGTTGTAGTAGGTGGCTTCAGAGATACCGGCCTCCCGGCAGACATCTTTAACGGTTCGTCCGGCTTCAACTGACTTAATCACAGCGATGATCTGATGCTCAGTAAAACGGGCTTTACGCATAGCGATCTCCTTCGTTGGCAGATTGATTATGCCGGATGATCTCTAAATATGAATGGCACGATTATGCGGGATACTTACAGATACACGTCTACACGGTTAGGTATGCCTCGACCTTCCGACTTATCCAAATCTTCTTTTTGCCGATAATTTATTAAACAATATAAGTAATCTGTGAGGTGATGCTATGAACGATTATGAAGCACTAGAGAATATGATGAAAGAGATTCAGCAAATCGTCTCGTTTCATGCCGGAGCCGAAACGAGAGTCCAGACCAGAGTGACTATCAGGAGTAACGATGATAAGCACATTTTAATAAACATAGGTGAAATTTCAGACATAGATATTCATTTTAAAAATCCTGTTATGAAATAGAGTTACTCCACCTTTTGTTAGTCAAAATGTCTGAATTTGTCATATCATACGCTTTCTGGCGATGGAACAGACATAATTGCGATAATGCTTCATGTGGTACATTTTTAGCTTTTATGTCTGAAATTGATATCTGCATAGTATTGTATTCAATGGTTATTTCTGGTATTTAAACCAAGAAAGCTGATATATCCATTTTATAAAAACTTGTTTTATCAGTAGAAATTTTATTGCGTTAATAAATGTCCTGGTTGTTAAAATTATTTTCTTTTCACTTTCTGCACTCTCCGGATTCTATTACTCCTGTCATTACTGAAGAGCTGTTCTTATGCCTGGTAATGTGAATACATGAACTGTTGCTGATAATCTCTAAACCGTGATTAGCCTTTCTTTATGTACTCATATCACAGCATTAACTTTATTCTCACTTGTTGTACAATGTAGTAACTTATTTTGTGCCTGATCAGGCCTGGTAAAGTATCAAGAGCCCCGCGGGATAATCTGAAACTGTTATGCTACAAAAGATGTCATATACCTTTTCTACGTTGCAGCAGCGCTATCTAAAGTTCTATTGTAGCTTGGTTCAATCTTTCTCTCAGTCTGAATCCCGGGCAATAACAGAGCCACTAGCTTCTTCTGTAGTGCAATGAAAAGAGTATCGAATGAATATTAATACACGGCAATTATTTGTGTTGTCGACGCTTGCCGGGACAGTTCTGACGACCTCAATACCCGTTTATGCGACAACGGCAAAAGATCAAACACTGGTGATAACTGGGCATAAACCCGTGGCTGCCCCTGAACTTACCCTAGGGGATACATTAACGCTGGAACCTAAATTCAGCGATCCTGATGGTGATACTGAAGATACTTCTCCATCAGGGACGACGTATCAGTGGCAGGTGGAAACGTCCCCAGGGCAGTGGGAGGATATTCCAGGACAGACCACGACCCAATACACACCCTCTTCAACAAATAAAGGTCATGTACTACGCGCGCAAGTCACAGCGCGAACAGACAGTAATAATACCATTCCCTTTGAGGGGGATGCGATTGCCTCAGGTTCTGTTGATACCTACAGCGTAATCAGCAGTACAAAGTCATCATTGCCAGATTGTGTTGGGCTGGCCGATACCGATATTAAATGCAGCGTGACGTTGATCAATAGCCTCGGCGAACCTGTCAGTAATGCGATTGTTGATATTAAGCCGGGATATTCTGCAAAAACAACCTCAGGGACCACGGATAGTAGCGGTCAAACGACCGTTATTGTGCACCCGGATAAAGTCGTTGATGCTGCGGAGGATAAAGAGGCTGAATCTGTGATAACCGTTAATAATGTTGAGGTCTTACCCAGGATAAAAGTCAAGGTTACACCGATAGTCGAGCTGTACGATAAAATAAGCAATAAAGCCAGAGACTGGTCTGGGCTTATTGCACATGGTGCTTATTTACCGATTAACAGTACCGTGGGTTTCGCAAGCGCAAATGGGAAAAAACTGGATAGTCATCGTTGGAAAGTTGAAGGTGTGACCCCTGCCGGCGAACAAAAAATCGTATTAGATGCAACAAATACGGAAATTCAGATTACTGATAAACCAGGTGTCGGTATGGAAGGCTCAATGAAATTTACTGATACTATGACGGGCATTGTACAAATGTCTCAATCATTTCGTTTTATGAGCTATGTTAAATTTTCTAATGTAATCGTATCACCATATGCTGGTATTGAAAATGTTTGTATAAATTCGGCGGAAGCAAAAGCGTTAGGTTCTAACGACGGGCTGGCAAGAAATGATCTGTTTAATTGGGATTATGATGGACTGCATGAAGGGGCGCTTTGGGCAGGGATTTCCTATTTGCCAAATACGCTCGACGGTGCTTATCGATATGGTGGTACTGGGCGCTATAGCTGGGTTCATATAATACAAGGGGTATACGCAGACTCCCCATTGAAACAAACAAGTAGTGTGCCTTCGCCAACTGATGTTTTATGCCGTTAATATTTATTATTCTATTTTTTAGTGACCGCACATGCGGTCACTTCTTTCAATAAAATCTGTCAGTATGAAATCAACATTCCGGTTAATACTAAACCGAATCGTGTTGCAGACCCTTCTTTTCCCTCTCACGTATTTCAGTCGTTATCATTAATGTCATATGCTGTAGCGAAAGCAGAATGCCGTCTACCGTATCTCTTGAATCCATAATTCACTTCTTAAACTGTAATATGTTGCTACGCGAAAAATAAATAATCATTTTAAAACAACAAGTTGCATCTTAAATTCGCAATTTAAAATAATATCACATCAAAATTGGATAATCCTGTCATAAAGTTCAGTGATGCAAGTGAGGTGTAACAGCATTCACTAACCGGCACACGAAGAACTACTGTTCACTATTTTAGCCCGGTTGTGAAAGCGCAGAACAGAGCTAACGGTGGGGATATCTCTCGCCACAGTGATTCACATAAGGGAGCTATGGTGAATATGATTAATACACAGGAACGTTATACTACTTTCCAGTTTGGTGATTTCTCTTTTACAAACGACGGTTTTTTATGTTGCGGAGCGGAAGAAGTTTATCTGCCGCCTAAAGAAGCTGGCGTGCTTAAGGTTTTATTAGCGAATGCAAAACGCGTGGTCAGTAAACATAAAATTATTAATGATGTCTGGTCTTCTGCGGTTAGCGACGAGTCGCTGACGCGAAGCATTTACCGTATTCGTAATGCACTTGGGCAGAATAAAGAAAATATCTTTATTGAAACTGTTTACGGCAAAGGATACAGATTCGTCATAGACGTTAACGCCACAGTATCAGATGCCCATACAAAAAACAGTGGATATCAGACACCCTGTCACGCTGTACAGTTAATGGCAGAAAAACGCACGTTAGCCGGTTATGAATTTGCGGCGTCAGATGCGGTCTATTACGCAGCATCGAAAACAAACCGCAACTGTAGCCAATGTGATTTTCTGAAAGAGTTAATCTCTGCGCTTAATAGTGATTTTCCGCTAAGAGAATAATTCGACTTCTCATACCCATCGACGCACTGGACGGTGGGTACTTGCCATGTTAAAGCCAGTCCTCACGATTGTGAGCCGTAGCCTATTGTTAATTGATTTCTCACCACCGTCATGGAGGGTATTAACTGCCCTTTATAGCGCACGTTATAAATAAAGTGAAAAACGCCGCCTGCCGATAAATGACGAACTGGTGTTAAATGGCCGGCGAGAGCGGGCAGGGGCTGACACCAGGTCGTACTGCATAAATTGATTTCCAGTCCCTGTGGCGGTGGAGTAAGAAGATTTATTTTCCACGTAATATATTTCACGGGCGCGTTACGTGGTACGACGGTGGGGGCGTGAAGAACACGCCCAACCAGTAATTCTTCGCCTGTAGTCAGCGTGCCACCGCTGCTCTGCTGGCTCCAGCTTCCTGCGGAAGCCAGGCATAATGACGAATGGAGCGCCAGCAGCAGAAATGCTGTATTAATGGCTTTCATTATTTTTGTCCGCCGATGCAGGTCGACATATGTAACATTCGGTCATGTGCAATCTCCTGCGTAGACAACACTACCAGCTGTGGGTAAATCCGGCGCAGAAAACGGGAAAGCATGGTTCTGAGCGGTGGCGCGACAAGCAGTACCGGCGGAATATTACGCGAGTTTTGCTCAAGGATAGCCTGTTCTGTCTGGCGGATCAGGCTGTCTGCAATACCCGGTTCAATGATGCTGTTGTTCTGGATTGCCTGCAGGAGAATCTTCTCAAGGTTGCTGTCGAGGCCAATCACGTCGATATCTTTATTATTACGGAACCAATGTTGGGTAATTGCCCGACCGAGGCGGCTACGGATTTGAGCGGTTAAATCATCAGGGTCGGTGATTGTTGGCGCAAATTCAGCCATCGTATCGATAATTGTGCGCATATCACGGATAGAAACTTGTTCCACCAGGAGATTTTGCAGCACTTTATGGAACAGCGTTAAAGAGATCACGCCAGGAATTAAACCATCTACCAGGCGCGGCATATCTTTTTCAAGGCGATCGAGCAGCAGTTGGGCTTCATTGCGGCCAAACAGTTCGCCAGTGTGCTGGGTAATCAGATGATTCAGGTGCGTTGCTACGACGGAGGCCGGGTCTACTACGGTATAGCCCTGTACCTGGGCCTGCTCACGCTGTACTTCATCAATCCACCATGCCGGGAAACCAAATGCCGGGTCTTTACACGGTGTTCCGTCCAGATCACCTTCGGCGCAGCCTGGGTTAATTGCCATCCAGCGTTCAGGGTGAATCGTGCCATGACCAATTTCCACGCCTTTCAGCAGGATACGATAACTGCCTGGTTCAAGGCTCAGATTGTCACAGATGTGTACAGACGGCGGGAGAAAACCCATTTCATGCGCAAAGTTTTTACGCAGGCCACGGATACGCGTCAGTAGCTGACCGTTTTGATCGCTATCAACCAGCGGAATTAAACGGTAGCCCACTTCCAGCCCCAGTACGTCTTCAATCTGTACGTCTGCCCAGGAGGCTTCGGCTGTAGCGTGAGCGGCTTCAGCGTGGATTTCGTCACGCGTTTTATCTTCTTTGCTGGCCGACTGATTATTCTCCTGGCGACCGCGTAACCACCAGGCTAACCCCAGCAGTGCAGCGGTAAAGAGCAGAAATACCAGATTAGGCATACCAGGGATCAACCCAAGCAGACCGATTACGCCAGCCGCCAGCAGCATTACCTGAGGATTGTGGAACAACTGACCCACCATTTGCTCCCCGACATCCTGTTCGGTCGCTACGCGCGTCACAATAACACCGGCAGCGGTGGAGATTATCAGGGCAGGGATCTGGGAAACCAGACCGTCGCCAATGGTTAACAGGGTATACGTTTCACCGGCTTGTCCGATCGCCATGCCGTGTTGCAGAACACCGATAGCGAGGCCGCCGATGATGTTAATGGCCATAATCATCAGGCCCGCGATGGCATCGCCGCGCACGAATTTACTGGCACCATCCATTGAGCCGTAAAAGTCGGATTCCTGGGTCACTTCGTTACGACGGCGCTTGGCTTCGGCTTCACCGATCAGACCGGCGTTAAGGTCGGCGTCAATGGCCATCTGCTTACCTGGCATCCCGTCGAGAACGAAGCGAGCGCCCACTTCGGCAATACGTCCGGCACCTTTGGTGATAACCATAAAGTTAATGATGATCAGAATCGCGAACACCACGATGCCGATAGCAAAGTTACCGCCTACCAGAAAATGACCAAACGCCTCCACGACGCGACCCGCCGCTGCAGCGCCGGTGTGGCCTTCCATCAGGATGATACGCGTCGAAGCAATGTTCAGCGCCAGTCGAAGCAGGGTGGCAAACAGGAGGACCGTCGGGAATGCCGAGAACTCCAGCGTGTTTTTGGTGAACATGGATACGAGCAGGATCATCAATGAAAGGACGATATTGAACGTAAACAGGGTGTCCAGAAGAAACGCCGGGAGCGGCAGGACCATCATGGCGAGGATCATCATGATCAGCACCGGGCCGGCCAGTATTCGCCACTGGGTATCTTTCAACTGTGGTAAACGTAATTTAGTGGCGATATCAGACATCGGTATTCATCTCGTGGTTAAAATCCAGTTTTTCCGGTACAGGAAGGTTCCGGGGTGGTACGGGTTTGGTTTCGCCGGTGTGGCGCCAGCGACGCAGGCTGTAGACCCACGCGAGCACTTCTGCCACCGCGCTATAAAGTTCTGTTGGGATCGGTCTGCCAATCTCGCTGTGTCGGTAAAGCGCACGCGCCAGCGGTGGCGCTTCCAGCATCGGGATCTTATGTTCTTTCCCCAGCTCTCTGATGCGCAGCGCGACTTCCCCTGCGCCTTTGGCCAGCACGATTGGTGCGCTCATACTGTTTTCTTTGTAGGACAGGGCGACGGAGTAGTGCGTTGGGTTGTTGACAATCACATCCGCCTCAGGCACATCGGACATCATGCGGCTTCTGGCGATAGCGCGCTGCATCTGCTTGATTCTGTTCTTGATGTGCGGATCGCCTTCCTGCTGCTTAAATTCATCGCGTATTTCCTGGCGGGTCATACGCAGCTTTTTCAGGTTGCTGAAGATCTGGTTAAAAATGTCATAGCCAACCATCGGGATAATGCACAGCAGTACCATCATCAGGCAGTGCAGAATCAGGTCCATCGCGCGGCCAATCGCTTCAGGCAGTGGAGCACTCACTAACTGGATGAAATGCTCTTTATTATTAGTAAGATACAAAGTACAGCCTGTTCCTACTAAAGTAACTTTCAGACATCCTTTTAATAATTCAGCGACCATTTGCCCTGAAACCATCCGTTTCATTCCTGAAAGTGGATTTAAGCGTTTTAAATCTACTTTCAGGCCACCGCCCAGGTGAAGCCCACCAATCAGTAATGGCGAGGCAATCCCCACTACAAACAGCCCAAGCAGAAAGGGCATCAATGCCTGAATCATCATTACCAGCATGTCGTAAAGCTGGTGAATCATGCTTAACGGGTCCTCAATTTGATGTCTGTTGAGGGTTAACCCGGAATGCAATAACTGTAATAACGTGCGGGCAAGGTTTTCTCCGCTACCCGTCATCAGCGACCAGCCTGCTAACAGAATCAGCAGGGAGGTGAGTTCTCTGGAACGAGGAATCTGCCCTTTTTTCCGCGCTTCTTCTTTTCGGTGAGCTGTGGGCTCTTCTGTTTTTTCCTGATCGCTTTCTTCTGACATACACCTGCCTGGGTCTGGTTCCTCTGCTAACCGCGTTAGTTCTGGTTATCAGAGGAAAATGACATTACATAGATTAAAAGCCGAGACTCTGGAGAAGGTCATCAACCTGGCCCTGGGATGTCATTACACCTGCCTGGGTCTGATCGATTTGTGGACCATTAATTAATGAATTAGCGACTTCTTTCGTCGGTACAGTCTCTTCAGGAATGTTATCTACGAGTACCCGAATCAACTCTTTTTCGACAACTTCAATAATGGTCATCATGCGCTGGATAACCTGACCGGTCAGATCCTGAAAGTCCTGCGCCATCATGATTTCCATGAGTTGATTATTGGTTTTACCGGCCAGACTGGTCGCCTGTTTCAGATAATGCCGGGTATCTTTTACCAGTTCACGGGCTTCCGGCAGTTCAACAGGCGCATCAAACCAGGCATCCCAGCGTTGTGTTAACTGTTCAGCTCCGCTGGAGATAGCGTCCTGCATCGGTCTTGTTTCTTCCACACTGTTCAGCACACGCTCCGCAGCCTGCGATGTTTTCTTTGCCACATAATTCAGACGTTCGCGGGCATCAGGGATCGCTTCAGCCGCATCCATGATGGTTCGCTCAAGGCCAAGACTGACCAGACTATCCCTTAGCATCCGTGTGATATTACCAATACGGGTAAAGACGTCTGGATCGTGATTCTTTGGTGGCAGTTGCGCAGACGCGGTCATGATTATCCCCCGAGCTTCTCAAAGATTTTGTTCAGCTTTTCTTCAAGAGTGGCTGCGGTAAAAGGCTTAACCACATAACCGCTGGCACCGGCCTGCGCTGCGGCAATAATGTTTTCCTTCTTCGCTTCTGCGGTAACCATCAGCACAGGCAGCGCTTTAAGCGCACTATCCTGGCGAATTTCATTCAACAGCTGCAAACCGTCCATGTTCGGCATGTTCCAGTCACTAATGACAAAATCGAATGGTTCTTTTTTCAGACGCGTCAGCGCGTCATGACCATCCTCCGCTTCGTCAACATTGTTGAAGCCGAGATCTTTAAGGAGATTGCGGACAATGCGACGCATGGTGGCAAAGTCATCAACAACGAGGAAACGTAAATTCTTATCTGTCATGGTATATCCTGAAAAATTTCTAAGTACGAAATAGGCTGTTAAATACGGCGAGACTGCCCGGTTATGTTATTGAGAATTTGTTGGCTCATATCATCGAGGTCGGCGACTTCTGTTACCGCCTCTAAAGCCACTGCTTCACGGGGCATACCGAATACCACACATGAACGTTCGCTCTGGGCGAGGGTTCGGGCGCCTGCGTTACGCATCGCCAGCAGACCTTTCGCACCATCGTTACCCATACCCGTCAGGATCACACCGACGGCATTTCGTCCTGCGACTCGGGCAACGGATTCAAACAGCGTATCTACCGACGGACGATGGCGGTTAACAGGCGGCGTATCGCTAAGTTTGATATGGTAGTTAGCCCCGCTACGTATTAACTCCATATGTCTGCCGCCTGGCGCGATATAAGCATGACCGGGTAGTACGCGGTCATCATGCTCTGCTTCCTTTACGGACAGCAGGCAGGATTTATCCAGACGCTGGGCAAAAGAACGGGTAAACCCTGGTGGCATATGTTGTGCGATGACGATTCCCGGACATGTCGGCGGCATTGGCAAGAGGACATGGCTTAATGCTTCCGTACCACCGGTAGAGGCGCCAATGGCAATAATTTTTTCACTGCCAATAAGCGGGGCGCGAATAACGGGAGGAACTGTTCTTTTCTGGAAACTCCGCACGCTTGCCGCGATACGAATTTTGTCAGCGATCATATCGCTGTATTTTTCCATCCCTTCCTGAAGTCCTTGCTGAGGTTTAGTAATAAAATCTACGGCGCCCAGTTCCAGTGCTGCAATAGTGATATCAGAGCCTTTGCTGGTCAGTGAAGAAAGCATTAATACCGGCATTGGACGCAGACGCATTAAACGTTCAAGAAAATCCAGACCATCCATGCGCGGCATTTCAACGTCCAGCGTCAGTACATCCGGGTTATGTTGTTTAATCAAATCACGGGCCATGATGGGATCATGCGCCGTGGCGACCATTTCCATATCCGGTTGTTGATTAACAATTCGCGTCATGATATTGCGAATTAACGCCGAATCGTCCACGCACAACACTTTTATCTTTTTCATTTGTTACCCCTTTGCCAGGCAGTAAACAGATTGGCCGCGCAGGCGAAAATGACTATTTGCAGTATTAAAGTGTTCTGAATGACCCGCAAAAAGTATTCCACCTGGTTTCAGTATTTCTGCAAAACGGCGCATAAGAATATCCTGCGTATTTCTGTCAAAATAAATCATCACATTGCGACAGAAAATAGCATCAAACGGTGCAGGAATATCCCACTGCGGGGCCACGAGATTCAGCTGTTGGTAATGAATCGATGCCAACAGTTCCCTTTTTACCTTTACTTTATCACCGTGATTTCCTGTTCCACGCAGAAACCAGTTTTTTTTCTGTTTTTCATTCAGACTAGCCAAATCGGATAATTGATAAATTCCTTTTTTGGCATGACGCAGAACATCGGTATCAATATCCGTTGCCAGTATGCGAGGCCCCGTAATACTACGACCCAGCGTTTCTTCCAGCGTCATCGCAATTGACAGTGGTTCTTCGCCTGTGGATGCGGCAGCGCACCATACGTTATACATACCGCGCCGACTCCGCGCATGTTCTGCAAGAATAGGGAAATGGTACGCTTCACGAAAAAAAGAGGTCAGGTTAGTGGTCAGCGAGTTGACAAATGTCTGCCATTCCGGCGCATCAGAGCTGCTTTCAAGCAGTGCCATATACTCACTGAAGCTGTTTATCCCTAGCTGAGTGATTCGGCGGGATAAACGATTATAGACCATATCTTTTTTTTGACCATTCAGGACAATACCTGCACGGCGGTAAATTAGCTCGCTGACACGTGCTAAATCTTTATCCGTGAGAGTGTTCAGAGTTTGCGCAGGGAATTCAGAGTGATTAGCCATATTGCGGAATTTTATTTCTCAGTGTTTCCGCATTTAGCGGGGGATAGAGAGTTATTTTCAACACATGATTGGGGTTTCAATACGTATCACCCGATCATAAACACAGCCAGGCGGTGATCAGGTGATACGGGAAAACAGAAAATAACAATCAGGATTAACGGAGTGACTAAAACGAAAAATCGACAATCAGACACCCATATTCATGATGTCCTGATACGCGCTAACCATTTTATTGCGTACCTGAACACCAAGGTTAAGTGCTACAGATGACTTCTGCATCGAAACCATAACATCATTTAAGCCAACTCCCGGCACGCCTGCCAGATAGTCTTCAGAGCCTTGTTTGGCCTGATTCTGGAGCTGGCTGATATTATTGAGGCTGTTAAATAACACATCAGAAAATTGCGTTTTATTTTCTGTGTCATTTGATTCTGTCAGAGCAAGCTGATTCTGCATTGCAGAAACCTGGCCTGCCTGACGCTGGATCTGATTTACTACCCCATTGATTGTATTTAGGGACATATTGTTATTTCACCTTACTGACACTTAACAACAGATAGTTGATACTGATGTCTTATCAGCTCTGTTTAATTTAGGCGTACTTTATCATGGCGGAAGTTCAGCAGCATTGTGGGAAAAGTCAGCATAAACCTGTTCTTATTGCAGATTAGGTTTAGGGCTGTTTCAGGCGATAATTCTTATCTGGCAAATTTTCTGAAATGAAAAATTGTCGCGAATAATACTCATCACCAGTTTGTTCATCTGCATCTGCAATATGACACCTGCGTTGAAGTCGTACCATTTAACTTTACAGGAATATGGCATGAATGCCACAACCCAGGGTAATAAAAAAAATAGTCCCTTTGATTTTAAGGCACTACTGGAACGAATTCGGGCAAATCCCAGAATTATTTTTATGATCACAGCGGCGGCAGCAATTTCAATTGTTGTCGCCTTGCTATTCTGGATGCAAGGGCCAGTTTATCGAGTTCTCTACAGTAATATTAGCGAACAGGACGGTGGAGCGATTGTCACTCAGCTTAGCCAGATGCAGGTTCCTTATCGCTTTGCTGACCATAACGGCGCCATCATGATCCCGGAAGACCAGGTTTATGAGGTCCGTCTTAAACTCGCACAGCAGGGATTGCCGAAAGGTGGCTCTGTAGGGTTTGAACTGCTCGACCAGGAAAAATTTGGTATTAGCCAGTTTAACGAGCAGGTTAACTTCCAGCGTGCGCTTGAAGGTGAACTGGCTCGTACTATTGAGACGTTAGGTCCAGTACAGAGCGCCCGTATTCATCTGGCAATACCGAAACCGTCACTGTTTGTCCGCGAACAAAAAGCGCCTACTGCTTCAGTGACTCTTACTTTACAAAATGGCAGAACACTGGATGAAGGCCAGGTCAACGCCATCAGTTACATGATAGCCAGCGCGGTTTCTGGCCTTGATGCCGCTCATGTCACCATTGTGGATCAGTCTGGCCATTTGCTTTCCGGCAGTGACACTCACAATACCCAGACAACACAGCTTAAATATATCCGCGAAGTTGAAGATGACTATCAAAACCGTATTCAGGCAATTCTGACACCCGTTGTAGGCAGCGCCAACGTTCGTACGCAAGTTACGGCGCAAGTGGATTTCACCCAGAATGAGCAAACTGTTGAGGAATATGCCCCCAACACGTCGCCAGACAAGATGTCTATCCGCAGCCGCCACGTTGTTCATGATGAGCAGGGCGGGAAAAGCAGCGTTGGAGGAGTACCTGGCGCGTTAAGTAATCTACCGCCTACGGCCGCCACCGCACCGATTACCACCTCAACGCCAGCACGCGGCGCCAAAGATAGCGCGACACGCCCGGCGCCTCAGACGGTAAGCCAAAACCTACAACCTTACAGTCAGAACCATGACGACATTACCAATTACGAGCTGGACAGAACGCTAAAACATATCACCCGCAACACGGGTAATGTGGAACGTTTGTCGGTCGCGGTTGTTATCAATTATCTGCCAGGAAAAGCCGGAGAACCGGCGGCTCTGACGCCAGCGCAGATGAAGCAAATCAACGATCTGGTTAAAGAGGCAATGGGCTATACCGCTTCCCGTGGGGATTCGGTAAATGTGGTTAACACACCATTTAGCCAGTCAGACAAAGATGTCGCTCTTCCACTGTGGCAACAGCAGGATGTCATTCAGTTAGTTCTTAGCGTACTGCGTTATCTTTTAGTCGCTCTGGTTGCCTGGATGCTGTGGCGTAAAGCCGTATGGCCATTCTGGGTGAAACATCAGGAAATGCTGCTCCAGCGGCTCGAAATGGAAAAAGAAGCACGTCAGGCCGAAGCAACGGCGCAGCGGCAGAAAAAAGAACACAGCGAACTTGCCAAGGCTCAACAGCGCATGGATACCGAGCTTACTACTCAGCAACTGCGTGAAATGGCCGATGAGGCACCGCAGATTATTGCACTGGTTATTCGCCAGTGGATGAATAAGGAGCAGAAACCATCATGAATGCTGCCATGCGAAGCGCCATTATTATGCTAACGCTCGGCGATGACCGCGCCGCCGACGTCTTCCGCCATCTCAGTCCTCAGGAGGTGGCACAGATAAGCACTGCTATTGTCAGTATTCACTCTTATACCCATGAGCAGATTGCTCAGGTGCTGAGTGAATTCAAACGCGATTCAGAAGAGTATGCGTCCATCAGCATCAATGCGGATGAGTATTTACGCAATGTTCTGGTGAAAGCGCTGGGTGAATCCCAGGCCGAAGCCTTGTTGGATAATCTGCTGGATGCCCATAGTGAAAACAACGGTATCGATACGTTGGGTCTGATGGAACCGTATATGGTGTATGACCTGATTCGGGAAGAGCATCCGCAGATTATTGCGACCATTCTGGTGCATCTGAAACGCGCTCAGGCAGCAAGCGTACTGGCGAAATTCGAAGAACGCGAACGTAACGACATTATGTTGCGTATTGCCACCTTTAACGGCGTCCAGCCGGTGGCACTGCAAGAACTGACGGATGTACTGAACAATCTGCTCCACGGTCAGTCACTGAAGCGCAACAATATGGGTGGTGTTCGTCCGGCGGCTGAAATTCTCAACCTGATGAAAACTCAGCAGGAAGAAGCGGCGCTTACTGCATTCCGTGAATTTGATCCTGAACTGGCGCAAAAAATTATTGACGAGATGTTCCTGTTCGAAAATCTGGTGGATATGGACGACCGCAGCATCCAGCGCCTGCTGCAGGAAGTCGATGGCGAGTCTCTGCTGGTTGCGTTGAAAGGCGCTGATCAGGCGCTGCGTGAGAAGTTCTTCAGCAACATGTCCAAACGTCAGGCTGAAATTATGCGTGATGATCTCAATTCCCGTGGTCCGGTACGTATGACCCAGGTTGAAGCAGAACAGAAATCCATTCTGTTGGTGGTACGTCGTCTGGTGGAAGTCGGAGAGATGGTGATTGGCGGAGGTGAGGATGTCTACGTCTGAGACAACCTGGAAACCCTGGCGGCCTGATGATCTGCTCGGGCAGGGCAGTTCCTCATGGCCAAACCTGGAGTCTGAAAATCATGCAGATGCAGACCCAATGTCTGACCCGGACCGGCAGGCAGAGCTTGCTCGTGTTCGCCAACAGGAAGGGCAAAAAGGGTTTACGCAGGGACTGGTAAAGGGCGAAGAAGAGGGCCGCCGCCGCGGCTACGAAGAAGGATTGCAACAGGGAAAAGCCGAAGGCATTAAGCAAGGATTAGCGGAAATACATGCTCAACAATCGCTGTTAAATTCACAGTTTTCCCGCGTGATGGAAAGTTTCCAGATCTCGGTTGAAAACATGGACAGCGTCATTCCTGCCCGCCTGGTGCAACTGGCGCTGATGGCGGTGCGTACTCTGTTGGGCGGGCAGGGCGTTACGGATAAAATGCATACCAGTCTGATGAATCACATCCGTACCCTACTCAACGAAGATAGTTTACTGAAAGGTAAATTTCGCCTGACCATCAGTGCGGAAGAACCAGAAGAGGTACGCCAGCAGCTTGAGACGTTACTCTCAGCCTATGACTGGGAATTGTGTGCCGATCCTCATCTTCTACCCGGCGGTTGTCGGATCAGTACGGAAGAAGGGGAACTGGATGCCTCGCTGGAAACCCGCTGGCAGTCGTTGTGTCAATTGGCTCGTAACAGGGGCGGTGTATGACTTCGCATCTCAAAAACTGGCTGGGTGCTCTGGAACAGCAAGAAACGCGGATGACGACGTTACCCGCTTTTCGTCAGTACGGCAGGCTGATCCGCGCGACTGGACTGGTGATGGAAGCCACCGGACTAAAATTACCCATCGGAACGCTGTGCATTGTTGAACGTGACGGCCCGGATGGTATTCGTTGTGTAGAAAGTGAGGTTGTTGGTTTCAGTGGACAAACGCTGTATCTGATGCCGCTGGAACATGTGGACGGCATCTTGCCTGGCGCCAGAGTCTGGGCGCCGGATAGCGGTGATAAGTTAACACAAGGCAAGCAGCTTCCTGTTGGGCCTGGATTATTGGGGCGTGTGCTGGATGCCAGTGCGCGACCACTGGATGGCCTTCCTCCTCCCAGTAATAGTGATCGGGCAACATTATTTACCGCTCCGTTTAACCCGTTACAACGCGATCCTATTCGCAATGTGCTTGATGTCGGCGTTCGGGCGATCAATGGGTTACTGACCGTGGGACGAGGCCAGCGTATGGGGCTGTTCGCGGGGTCCGGTGTCGGGAAAAGTGTCCTGTTAGGCATGATGGCGCGCTATACCACCGCTGATGTGGTGGTTGTGGGACTCATCGGCGAACGAGGCCGTGAAGTCAAAGATTTTATTGAAAATATCCTCGGAAAGGATGGCTTACAGCGTTCGGTGGTTATTGCTGCGCCTGCCGATGTATCGCCGGTACTGCGTATGCAGGGGGCGGTATATGCAACCCGTATTGCGGAAGATTTCCGTGACCGTGGATTAAATGTGTTGCTGATCATGGATTCGCTGACGCGTTATGCGATGGCGCAACGTGAGATAGCATTAGCCATTGGCGAACCGCCAGCAACCAAAGGCTATCCGCCTTCTGTTTTCGCCCGTTTACCGGCCCTGGTGGAGAGAGCCGGAAATGGTATCCGTGGCGGTGGATCAATCACTGCATTCTATACCGTATTGACGGAAGGCGACGATCAGCAGGACCCGATTGCGGACTCCGCTCGCGCCATTCTCGACGGACATATTGTTCTGTCACGCCGACTGGCGGAATCAGGCCACTATCCGGCCATTGATATTGAAGCTTCTATCAGCCGTGTGATGACGGAAATTACGCAACCAGCGCAATTTAAAAAGGTACAGCGTTTTAAACAACTTCTGTCCTCGTGGCAGCGGAACCGGGATTTGGTCAGCGTAGGGGCGTATGCCAGAGGCAGCGATCCTTTACTGGATCAGGCGATCACCTTATATCCAGAAATGGAACGCTATCTGCAACAGGGCATCCATGAACGCCAGGAATATGATGTTTCATGTCGCCAGCTCGATGCGTTATTCCCGGATAACAGAGGCCCTGAAGCAGGTGAATAATCATGGCAACGTCAGCACCAATGGATGTTTTGCGGGATCTGGCCGAAAAGAAACTCAATGACACCACGGTGCGACTGGGGCGTGCGCGCCAGTCGCATGAGAATGAAGTCTCACGTTTACAACAATTACAGACATACGAATCTGAATATCGTCGCCAACTGCAAAACACCATTGCCGATAAGGGGATGTCAGTGTCTACGCTCCAGTCATGGCAAAGTTTTATTGGTGCGCTGGAAAAGGTCGTTTTGCAGCAGGTAAACCAGGTGAACAACAGCCAACAGATTGTCGATGCCTCGCTCAGTGACTGGCAAAAAGATCGTCAGCGGTTAAACGCATTTGAAACATTAAAAAGCCGGGCCGAAGCCCAGCGTATATTGAAAGAAAACCGACAGGAACAAAAAATGATGGATGAATTTGCCCGCCGCGCCAGCCAGAGGGGAAAATAAAATGCAGGTAATTTCTTTACCTATGAATATTGGCAATCTGGGGCATGGACACGCTGTAACGCAGAATGACACAGACACGTCATCATTTGCCGCAGAACTCGACAGCAAACTGCTTCCTGGCGCCATCCCGAAGCCTCATCTTCCGTCGGAAGGGACAGTAAATCTGTTACCGAACGAGGAAGAAAAAGGGAAAGGATCGCCTGAAGGGGAGCACTCTGGTGTCATGGATAATCTGTTTTACCTGCTTCCGGCGCAAAGTACACCATTACCAGAAACAGGTATAAACCAGGAAATGACAGCGTCACCGATGTTTGAAGGCAATGGACTGGTTACCGCCCTGAAAAATACGTCGGTGTCGCCTGAAAATGTGGCGTCCCAAACGGAAAAGGGGAGTTCCGATGTTAGTTTGCCTGAAACTGAACTTTTAGCAGAACAGAATGGGGATGAAGTACAAAATAATGCTTTCGATACCAGCCATTCGCAAACGTTGAATAAAGCCGTTGCCTATTCAGAGTTTGCGGGGAAAGTCGGTAAACCGGTTGCTCATCCATCTTCATCGCTGCCATTAAAACCCGATTCCTTGCATCTTGAGTCGGCCACCAATACCGGTCATACACTGCCTCAGTCATCGGAACAATTGGCAACGTCTCTGGATTCGGCGGTGGCGAATCAACCGACGGAACAGATGCCTGTACAACATCAGGAAAGTCATACAGCGGATGCTTTTCATATCCCAACCATTGGGGATATGAGCATTCAAATCCGTGAGCCTGTGGGGGTATCCCCATCTGCGCAGCCCTCTGTATTGACAGCGTCTGTGGGGACTACGGAATGGCAGCAGAATTTGAGTCAGCAGTTGGCTTGCTTTACTCGTGAAGGGATTCATCATGCGGAGCTGAGATTGCACCCGGAAGATCTTGGTAGTCTGCATATTAGTCTGCGGATAAATAATGATCAGGTGCAGCTTCATTTTGCCGCAGCCGACCATCAGGTTCGCGCTGCGCTTGAAACGGCGATGCCTCATTTACGAAACTCCCTTGCAGAATCAGGGATCTCTCTTGGGCAAACCAATGTTGCTGCGGACTCCAGACCTTCGTGGGAGAACGGTTCGCAAAATCAGACAGCAGAACAGGATATGCAATCCGATGATGGTGTGGAAAGCGTACCGGATGAACCAGGCGTAATTCTGCATACGATCAGTCGTTCCGGCGGAATAAATACTTTTGTCTGATAAATTTATTTTGTTATTTATCTGAAAGCCCGGTTCCCGGGCTTTGTTGTTTTATTATGGTGGTATTTTTTCCGGGTTTAAACTTGCTTCTTTGCGGGCTGTTGATATCGATCCTGATCTTTAATTATATTAAAATTCAACTGGTTATAAATCTCACGTAGGTGGTGTTTTTTTATCATTTCTGCAACATTCATTTTCATTAAGGATGCAGGCAAACGTTTACAATGTTGTCTGAAGTCAAATCTATCTATCAATTTAATGCCAGCAGCGACATTTTTTTGCCGGATTATTAATACCAGGTTATGTAATAGAATACAGCACCTGTCCCGGGTGTAACGGGGTGCAAATTACTGAGTATATTTTTGTGATGTCAAAAAAGAATCTGGATACCACTCAGAGTGGCAAAAAAAGCAAAGGTCGCATAGCGCTGACCGTCCTGGCATTTGTTTTTGCCAGCGCATGTTTTGGTTATACCTGGACAGAACTGGAGAGTTTAAAGAACAATGTTAAAAAAGGCGCAATAGAGCAGGAAATTGAAGAAATAGAGGAAACGTTTGAAATACCTATTTATACACCTTTGGATACGTTTACTGTCAGTCTGAAGCCTGGTGTCGATGGAACAGAACATGTTCTGTATGTTGGATTGACGCTGCGTCTGAAAGATCCTCGCTCCCAGGAATTGTTAAAACGTTTCCTGCCAGAAATTCGTAGCCGCCTTGTTATGCTATTTTCACAGCAGACGATGGAGGAGTTGAGCACACGCGAAGGTAAACAGCAACTGGTTCATCAAGTTGAAAAAGAACTGGCAAGTCCACTATCCGGGAAACAGACGGTTAAAGTTACCGATGTTTTATTTAACATCTTTATTTTACGGTAATCGCTATGTCTGACAATATTATGTCACAGGATGAGGTGGATAGTCTTCTGAATGGCGATGGTAACGGCGCATCTGAAAACACTCTATCTGCCATGGCTCCTGAGGATGGTATCCGTCCTTACGATCCGGTGACGCAACGACGCGTTGTTCATGAACGACTCAGCACGCTGGAATTCATTAATGAACGTTTTGCCCGCCAGTTTCGTGTCGGAGCGTTCAACGTGTTGCACCGCAGTCTGGACGTCACTATCGGTAATATTCGGGTACAGCCTTATCATGAATTTGCGCGTAACTTGCCTGTGATGACCAATCTTAATTTGATTCATCTGTCACCTTTGCGCGGGACGGCACTGTTCGTCTTTTCTCCCAATATGGTGTTTATGTTGGTGGAAAATTTATTTGGCGGTGACGGACGTTTTAAAACAAAAGCGGATGGGCGGGAGTTTACCCCCACTGAACAACGTATTATTCAGCGTATATTGTCAATTGCTCTGGAGTCTTATGACTTTGCTTGGAGTACGGTTTATGGTCTTAAAACAGAATATATTCGCTCAGAAATGCAGGTGAAATTCACCAATATTACGTCGTCACCGAATGATATTGTGATTACTACACCGTTTTATATCGAACTGGGTTCAGAGTGCGTCCAGATGGATATCTGCATCCCTTTCAACGTTATTGAGCCAATACGTTCTTTGCTTACCAGTCCACCACAGGAAAACGCCTGGCAGGAAGATCAAAACTGGCGTAATACGCTGGCTTCACAGGTCAGAAATACGGAACTGGAACTGGTGGTGAATTTATCCGACGTCCAGATGCGACTGTCACAAATTATGAGCCTGAAGCAACACGATGTTTTGCCGTTAGATAAACCTGAAATCGCTGAAGCTTATGTTGATGGCGTACGGGTACTGTCCGGGAAATATGGCAGTGCAAGCAATCAGTACGCCTTGCAGGTAGAAGAACTTTTTAATACAGCATTAGCACCTTTTTCTAAGGAGAGCTCGCATGAGCAAGAATGAACAGGCGGGCACTACCTCTACTCCCGCAGATACGGCCTGGGCAGACGCACTGGAAGAACAGCGCGAATCCGCAGGAACGACGGGCGTGATGGACGGGGCGAAAGCTATTGCCTCTGACCTGAATCTGGTTATGGATATTCCGGTCAGAATGACGGTAGAACTTGGCAGAACCCGTATGACCATCAAGGAACTTCTGGCACTGAGCCAGGGGTCTGTGGTTGCGCTGGAAGGTCTGGCAGGTGAACCTCTGGATATTTTGATTAATGGTTATCTTATTGCACAGGGAGAAGTGGTTGTGGTGTCGGATAAATTCGGTATTCGTATTACCGATATTATTACGCCATCTGAACGTATTTATCGCCTGAGCAGATAATGATCAATAGTACCCATACAGTTTTACCCACCGCTTCAACAACCAGCATGTCGTCGGTATGGATGCATACCGGCGGTATCCTCTGCCTGATAATATTCGGGTTACTTCTTTTACTCTGGTATTTACGTCGTTCTGGCGGTATTTCAGGGAAAAAAAATGGCCGCAATGCGCTGTTAAATATTAAATTCAGCCAGTCTCTGGGGCCGCGTGAACGCCTGGTTCTTGTGGAAGTGGGAAATCAATGGTTACTGCTTGGCGTGACGGCAGAAAAGATCTCCTGTCTGAGCGCCATCGACAAAAAAACGGTCGAAGAAAATTTTGCGGCTGTTGATCAACCGCAGTCCCGTAGCTCGCTGGTTGACTGTTTTCAGACAGTGCTGGCAAACAGTCTGCGGGGGCGTTATGGCAAGTCACAATAAAATAAAACCATCATGGCGGGTAATGTCGATTATCTGTGGCCTGTTGGTCATGGTGTTTGGCATCGGATTGCCTGTACATAGCGCATTCGCTGCCAATAGCGACATTCTGTTAACTCGCCCGGCGGGTGGGGAAGGCTGGTCTTTACCGGTACAGACGCTGGTCCTGCTGACATCGCTGACCTTTCTACCCGCTATTTTGCTGATGATGACCGGTTTTACACGCATCATCATTGTGTTGGGATTGCTGCGTAACGCGTTGGGAACGTCATCAACACCACCAAACCAGGTGCTGTTAGGTCTGGCGCTGTTCCTCACTTTTTATGTCATGTCGCCCGTGTTTAATAAAATCTATGACGACGCATGGATGCCTTTAAGTCAGGATAAAATCACCGCTCAGGTCGCCATCGATAAAGGTATTCAGCCGCTGCGGGAATTTATGTTGCAACAAACGCGTCAGGATGATCTGGCGTTGTATACCCGCATCGCTCATCAGCAAAACTTCGCCGGACCGGAAGATGTACCGTTAAGTCTGCTGGTTCCGGCGTTTGTCACCAGTGAACTGAAAACAGGTTTCCAGATTGGCTTTACCATCTTTATACCGTTTTTGATTATCGACCTTGTGGTCGCCAGTGTTTTGATGGCGCTGGGGATGATGATGGTGCCGCCAGCGACAATCTCATTACCTTTTAAATTGATGCTGTTTGTTCTGGTCGACGGCTGGCAGTTGTTGATTGGTTCACTGGCTCAAAGTTTTTTTAGCTGACGAGGAAAAGAGATGACAGAAGAACAAGTCATGGCGATGGGATTCCAGGCCATTAAAGTCGGTCTGATGATTGCCGCGCCGTTATTGCTGGCGTCTCTGGTTGCCGGGTTGGTTATCAGCATTCTTCAGGCGTCCACGCAAATAAACGAGATGACATTGTCTTTTATTCCCAAGATCCTTCTGATTGTGGTGGTCATTATTGCTCTTGGTCCCTGGATGTTAAGCGTTATGCTTGATTATATGCACGGGTTGTTTAACAGCCTGCCTTATCTGATTCGCTAGTTATGCTCACTCTGTCTCTGGCTGATCTCTACCTGCATATCGGTCAGTATTTCTTCCCGTTTTTGCGTATTCTGGCTCTTTTTACGTCAGCGCCGATCTTTAATGACAAATCGATCAACAAAAAGGTCAAAATTGCACTGTCGGCACTGATAGCCTTTCAGATAGCCCCCATATTGCCTGACAGCAATATTCGTATTGTTTCGTATGAGGGATTTCTGACGGGAGCGGGGCAGCTCATTATTGGCCTTATCACCGGGTTGATCATTCAGTTGATTTTTGTGGCTGTCCGCCACGCTGGCGAACTTATCGGCCTGCAGATGGGACTTTCATTTGCCACCTTCTATGACCGGGCCGGTGGACAGAATATGCCTGTGGTCGCCCGCTTTCTGAATTTACTGGCTACGCTGATCTTTTTAATCGCCAACGGACATCTTTACCTTCTGGAGATTATCGCCCGCAGCTTTGATATTTTGCCCGTTGTGGCTACGTTACCCAATGCGTCTGCTTATCTGGCTTTTGTAAAACTGGCGGGGCTTATTTTCAGTAGCGGTTTGATACTGGCGTTACCTATTGTGGCGTTACTGCTCTGTATTAACCTGACACTTGGTATTATTAACCGTCTGACGCCGCAACTTTCTGTTTTTGTGATCGGTTTCCCTATTTCACTTAGCGTTGGATTGCTGGCGCTATCGCTGATGATGTACTCCTTTGGCCCACTTTTTGAAAACCTGATGGCCACCATTTTTGACAATCTTCTGCAAATTATGGCCGCGATGAGATAGCCCTGCCTCGCAGCCGTTGTGAACCCAAAAAACGCGTCAGTATTTCTGCCTTAAAATTTTGTCGTTTTCCGTGCGGATTTCCCCTCTGATATACAGTTCACAGAATTGCCGGTAGGAACTCAGCCCTAATTTTTTTAGCGCGCCGCGTCTGATCTGATACAGCGTCGGTTCCGGTATTTTCATGCATCGGGACATTTCCGCTATTGACTCTCCGGCAAGGGGAAGCACCAGACAAATCCATTCTTTCAGGGAAAAACCATAACGTTCGTCCCGGTAGCGATTAATCGTATGCATGGGGCGAAATGTTTTACCCCGTAACCAGGTCTGGAAGTTGCGCTGAAAAAGACCGGAGTGCAGGTTATGGGAGTTAAAAAAAGTGACCTTACCTGCAAACTTGCGCGAGATGTAATGTGTCAGATAGGAGTTATAACGACTGACCAGCACGCCAACGCGTTTACGACTGTTAATCTGGATAAGAAAATCAACGGCTTCTTTGAATATTCGTAGCGATTCCGTCCCTGACATATCAAGCACTAACATAATGGTCAGCGTATCATCCAGGCCGATAGTGACCTGCTCAATTCGATGGATAAATGACAGGTTAATGTGGTTGTTGGAGAAAAGATTCTTCATCCCAAATGTGAAATACTCACACAGGGCCATGACAAATACAGGTGGTGTAGAATTAGTACAGCTTTCCATTAGTGCGCGGTCCTCGCGTATTTTCCTGATTACTTAGTTGACGTTGTTCGTCAGCATTTAAAATAAAAGGTTACTTTTTGGGGTATCTGACAAATTTAACATCCTTAGTGGTAAGTATAATACACCACATTAAGTAAATCCTGATTAGGATAATTCGATGCGGAATATAATTATAGTTTAATACTAAGGTCTGGTGATTATTAGTCAGGAGTCAAAGGAGTGCGGCAATGTTTGAGCGTTCGTTTATACTATGATTTATATTTCACCCAACGCGTTCATGCATAATTATTTTCCCCTGATTTATTTGCAGTCAGTGTTCTTATCAGAAAAATCACAATCCTGGTTATTAATCGACTACGCGCTGACGAAGAAAATTGTGGGTGTTTAATTATAAAAAAACCAGCCCAGGAGGAAGAACTGGGCTGGTTGGGGGGGCACGAGGCAGAATCATTCTGCCGTGGGGGTGCACATTAACGCAGAAGCTGCAGA
>NZ_VATM01000035.1:0-1330 GCF_005781075.1 Escherichia sp. E2562
GGGCGGATCGCACCGCCAGGTTTTAATTGAGGATATATCATGTCACAGGTCATTAATACCAACGCACTGAGCCTGGTTGCACAGAACAACCTGAACAAATCTCAGTCCACTCTCGGCACTGCGATCCAACGCCTGTCTTCTGGTCTGCGTATTAACAGCGCAAAAGACGATGCTGCTGGCCAGGCTATCAGCAACCGTTTCACCGCCAGCATCTCTGGTCTGACTCAGGCTTCCCGCAACGCTAACGACGGTATCTCCATCGCTCAGACCACTGAAGGTGCGCTGAACGAAGTGAACGACAACCTGCAGAACATCCGTCGTCTGACTGTTCAGGCGCAGAACGGCACTAACTCCGATTCTGACCGTCAGTCCATCCAGGACGAAATCAATGCCCGTCTGGATGAAATCGACCGCATCTCCAATCAGACTGAATTTAACGGCGTTAAAGTTCTCAGCCAGGATCAGTCTCTGTCTATTCAGGTAGGTTCTAACGATAGCGAAACTATCAGTATCGATCTGAGCAAGATGGATGCCGGCACCCTCGGGATGACTGATTTCAACGTGGCTGGCGGTATTAATGCCGCAACCCTGAATACAACAGGCGCTAATGTGAATGTTGATGAAGGCTATAAGTATGATGTAGCTAATGTCACAGACAAAGGTGCCAAAAAGGCGGATAATATTGTTAAAGATGATGCAACTGGTAAAATCTACGCCCAGATTGGTACAGATGCCGATCCGGCAAATAATAAGTACTATGAAATTAAGGATGACGGTAAAGGCGGTATGACCTTCGATAGTGCTGGTGCGGCTACAGGTTTTACTAAGGCTACAGCACCTACATCAGTAAAAGACCAAGAAGCTTATCACTCTACACAAGTAACAGGTGTGCCGGCCGGTACCACCCTGAAAGACGATGGTAAAGGTAACTACTATCTGGAAGATGCTACGGGTAATTTAACCAATGCCAAACTGGATACTACCAACGATAAGGCTGGTAATTTCACTGCGACCATCACTGATTTAAAAACCGCAGTTAACACCAAACCAGCAACCACCGATCCGCTGAAAGCTATCGATGCCGCGCTGTCTCAGGTTGACAAACTGCGTTCTGGCCTCGGTGCCGTACAGAACCGTTTCGATTCTGTTATCAGCAACCTGAACAACACCGTTAACAACCTGTCTGAGTCTCGTTCTCGTATCCTCGACGCTGACTTCGCGTCTGAAGTATCTAATATGAGCCGCGCTAACATCCTGCAGTCTGCCGGTACTTCTGTTCTGGCACAGGCCAACCAGGTTCCGCAGAACGTTCTGCAGCTTCTGCGTTAAT
>NZ_VATM01000036.1:0-2185 GCF_005781075.1 Escherichia sp. E2562
GGTCAATCACCTTGTTTTCCTCGCACGATGTCTTAGCCACCGGATATCCCACAGGTGAGCCGTGTAATTGAAGGTTTTTACGTCAGATTCTTTTGGGATTGGCTTGCGTTTATTTCTGGAGCGTTTCGTTGGAAGGTATTTGCAGTTTTCGCAGATGATGTCGGTGAAACTTCGTCGCTGTCGTCTCATTCGTACCTCCTGTCGGTAAATCTGACACCCTGACCAATAGCCCAGGCTGTTGTGTACTCGATCAGACTTGCCATACGCTTCACGCTCATCTGCGCGCTGCTTTCGCGAATGTTGACGTATTCGCCTTCAAGGCCGGGCAAAACATCAGCTTCCTGCTTTGTTGCCACTGCATGACCGCTGATCAACAAAACCTTCCATTGTTCTGGTTTTAACCATTTATCGCGCCACTGAACTTGCCTAGCGATATCTGCGACCATCGCGTGAAATTTTGCGTTCTGGTCAAGGTTGCGCTTGTAGTCAGTAATGCGGATGGTGACTGGCTTGTCTTTATCGAGTGGTGTTGCGAGGATGGCATTTATTGCAGCTTGCTGTTGTTGCTTAGTTCGGAGGAAGATTGTTTGCTTCATCGAAAATTCTTCTCTTTAATTCCAGCGGCTCTGATAGCTTTCATTACTGCAATTACCGTTTTGTCACACCCATCCTCATAACCCATCGCATAAGCACCTTCTTCACCATCTTTCCAAAAGTCGTCATTCGATTCGGGCCAGTCGATATCCAGTTCAATAGCTGCTCGCGATGCCTGCCACGTTTGCCAGTGGCCTTGAACATCGTCCATCACGTATTGACCACCAATATTACCGCTGCCAATTTCATGGTGATTTTCAGGGTAACGGATAAGGTCTGAAGATTCGCCTCCACGTCGCAACCAACTTTCTTCAAACTGCTTTCTTGATTCGTCCATATCACTCTCCATCGATGATTTTTTGGGTCACCAATAATATTTGATAGTCGCCATAATTATCGGTAGCAACGCGCAGACGACTGAAAACCGTAAAACAAAACCCGCTCCCAATATGCGATATCCATTCTTCCAGAGAACAAAACTCATAATCAGAAGACATCCATGAAAAATCGCGACAAGAAATAAACTATAAATAAATGCATTTGCCATCAGTGCTTACCCTCTCTCACTTAATCTCCTCCACGCTTCGTTAAACTCATCTCTGGTTGCGCCGGATTTTCTTTCTTCAAACATCATGCATTCGCTGATGTCTCCCCATGACTTTGGTCGCTTTTCAGCGAACAGATCATCCCATTCAAATACCCAGCGGCCTGATTTTCGGTAGTGGTAAATGGTCAGCCATGTTGTGCTGTTCGCTGGATACCCATAGAGAACTTCGACTTTTTGATCACGGTCTTTATGCTTTTTCAGCAGGATAAAGCCAGCAACCAGCGAAGCTCCGGCAAGAATGATGATTGGAATTTGCCAGTCAGCCACACTTACCTCCGCTTAACTCACAAAACGCCACGCCATTTTTGCTACGACAACAGGCATAACACCGATAATCACCCACAGGAGAATGCTACCGAAAAGCACACCCACCAGGTCTTTACCTTCGCCTACCAACCGGACAAAACAGCCAGCAACCACAATGAACGTCGCCACCATCCACATAGCACCGAGAAGTCTCAATGCAGAGAAAATCAACTCAACCACGATTTACTCTCCCCCAAATAAAAAGGCCTGCGATTACCAGCAGGCCTGTTATTAGCTCAGTGATGTAGATGGTCATACGTCAGCCCCTTGTGCATATCGTCTGCCACGCGCAGCAGGTGCATTTGATGCTGTGCAAATCTGTCTGGCTTCATCCTGGTCACATGCAACAAAGTGTCCGTTGCAGAACCGCTGGTAAACCGTACCAAGTGAGCCAAAACGGTTTTTCGTCACGATGATTTCAGCAAATGGCGCGGCGCTACTGTTCTCGTCATATACCGCTTCCCGATAGAGCATGATGATTGCGTCTGCGTCCTGTTCAATGCTTCCTGAATCACGCAAATCTGCGTTTGTCGGGCGTTTGTTTGGTCGCTTCTCAACATCGCGTGAAAGCTGACTTAGGGAGATAACAGGCGTTTTCAGGTCTTTCGCCATCGCCTTAAGGCTTCCTGAGATGTGAGCAATTGCGAGGTCGTTGCGGTCTGCTTTCGGCTTCTCAAT
>NZ_VATM01000037.1:0-2529 GCF_005781075.1 Escherichia sp. E2562
CGGGTATTAAACAGCGTATTTGCCGCCTGAATATTGGCCAGATAGCTACCAATTTCCGGGCGATACAGATGTTTTCGTTCTGGTTGTGGAACAGATGGCGTAACAGGCGGCTCCGGTGTCACTGGCGGTTCTGGTGTTACAGGGGGCTCAGGTGTTACAGGTGGCTCAGGATCGGGGTCCGGGATGACGGGTAGTACCGGAGTATACGGTCCTGCGGGAATTTCACTGGTTAAAAACCAGTTCTGGTTGTCGCTTTTTACCACGTTGTAGTCATAGGGACCGGCAACAATACGACCTTCTTTACTGAAAACGCCCTCTGACAGGCCGTCAACCTCGACAATTTTTATTCCTTCCAGAGTATCCGCGCCCAGACCGCCTGCATTGTTGACCATAATGCGGGTGCTACCGGAAGTATCACCTTTTATGATGAGTTTATCCGTTACGGAATTATCATCGCCTAATACAGTATGCATGACTAACAGGCCATCATCGGCGGTGTAGTTGCCGTTAATGGTCAGCGTGGTCGGCGTGAACTCGTGACCCTGTTCATACGAAGACAACGTTGTTGTTCCAGCCAGCGCCAGAGTATTTAATGTTTGCGAATAAGTGTTTAAATCGAGATGGCCTTCACTGTCGACAATATAATCGGAGTTGGGGCTGAAGGTATTTTCTTTACCTGCGCGTAAACTGCCTTTGGTTATATTGGTATCACCAGCATAGCTATTGGAACCAGATAATGTTGTCGTTCCTGAGCCAACTTGATTAATCTGGCCGTTCCCCTGAATATCGGAGGCCAGCAGAAAATCGGTACTGGAGTGATTAAAGTTTACTATCGACGTGGAGGAAGGATCTACGGCTCCCAAATGAATAAATGGCGTATTAATCGAACCAGCAGGCTGTTCAGCCTCACCTTGCGCACCACCAATATTTAAAACGCCTGTGGCGCCAGGTGCGAGAGTAACCCAGATAAACGAATTGGCATTGATTGTTGCACCATTATTAACGGTAAGGATACCGGTAGTATTAAAAGCAACATCTGGGCTGAATCCACCAAGATAAACATATTCAGCATTCAATGTTGAATTTTTACCATCAACCAGAACCTCGCCATAACTATTACGATTTTTTGATGCACTATTGCCTGGATAAGCATATCCAATAGCTACCTGAGCTGAGGTAGTGAGTGTACCGCCATTCGTAATACGTAAATTGCCGATTCCCTGATCGCCAACAATAGCAATGTTAGAGGAAACCGATGAGTCTTCCCCATCAATAACCATCAACCCTTTGGCATCACCATAATACTCGCCAATCCTTAGTTCCTTCAGGTCACTTATCTTACTGCCTTCTAACACATATACCGTGCCGGAACCTTCATTTGTACCCAAATACAAGTTGGATGAAGAACTAGTAAACTGCCAGTTGGTATGGTTGGATAAAGTGAGGGAACCTTCAGAGTTATTACCTACGGTAGCACTGGCAGTAATAAATGAAAGATTATCAATGAGTAATGAGCCATTAGAATCTTTACCTACAGTCAAAGAAGTAAAATTATTCCATCCGGGATCGTAACCTTCAGAGGCAATAATTTTTGCTTCTTCGCCATTATTAATGATAACAACGCTATTTAGCTCTGTGGGTGGGGGTACGGCCAGGGATATGGGTGTAAATAATACCGTTGAAATGGCTATCGCCCGTGTCGATAAGCTGTTTTTTGCTGATTTCATATCACTCACTTTCATCCTTAAATTTAAATGGCGAGATGTTTCTTATTGCACTATTTTTCTTCCTGAAGCCTTGTAAGGCGTAAACATGCAAGTTGCTAAATAAGAATATCTGTAATATTAGATGCAATAAATTTATTAAAGTGTTAGTTGTTCATTGTATTGATTGGTTTTAGTGGTTTGTACGTGGAGTTAATGTGGTTTTTTTATGTCGTTTAGGAAAAACACATCTAATAATCCTAAACTTTATGTAAGTGAAATAAAGAAAAGGTATGGAAATTACATTAATAGATGGTTGGTGGCTTTTTTGTTCAGAAAAGTAATGTGGTTTGTGTGAATTTTATATTGGATTTTAGCGGAAGCAGGAATTTGAGATTTTTATGAAAATTAATTTAAGGAACACCAGCGATAATTGTCATGAGCGTTATTAAACAACAGGAGAGATGTGGCTATTGTTGAGAAAAATACAAATACAATCCCTTTTTCTGTAGATTTTTCCTGAACGCTGAACCACTTATTAATCAACCCTGATGATGACTGTTATCTTCAGGGTATTGCCCTAATCACACATCATGGCCGGGTACGACGGTAGCGTAAGAGAGGCCGGATATACGAATGCAACTAACTTCCGTTACACAGATGAAAAATAACTTGCACAACGGGAGGGGCTATATATGGCGTGCAAAGGAGCCATAGTGATTTCACTCATAAATAAGCTGAATTAACTTCATCATATTTATAGCTGAATGCGAGCGCGATCATAAAGACCAGGGTTCGAAAAAGAGTGCCACCTGTACGTGACAGG
>NZ_VATM01000038.1:0-3148 GCF_005781075.1 Escherichia sp. E2562
TCTTTTGTGCTGGTCAGGCACTGTGTTCAGCCCGGGGAAACGGCAGAAAGCGGACTGACCTTTTACACGCTGTATATGCATCTCGCGCCGTGGCTGGCCTACCCGGAGCAGGACAGCACGGCGTTTAAGGTGGCAGACGGCCAGCTCCTGAAGGCGTATGTGGATGAATCCCGGCAGTGGGTGGCGGCGGAGCTGCCTGCCGGGACGCGGGTGATGTGGGATAAAGCGGTCAGCGATGACACGATGACCGGGAGCAACGGGCGACAGTACGCGCACGTCACGCTGGCGGAGCCGGTTTCGGGCCGCATGAGCCTGAAAACCGGGGACCGGGTGTGGGTTGTGTGCGACAAAGGGAACCTGGTTCCTGAACGTGACAGGGCCACCTGTCCGGCGTGGTGGACGCCATTCCTGCCGCCGTCACGTGAAGCCGTGCAGTTTGATACGGTGGTATGCCCGACCCCTTATCCGATTAAGGCCGGGGACCCGGTGGGACATCTGGGGTATTTTCAGGCGCCCACGGAGGACGGGCATGAAAAGCGCTATCAGGTGCATATCGAATGTCTGACCACGGACAATTTGCCGCATTTCCTGAGAAACCCGGAGGGTGCGGGTCGCGACACGCCCGCCTTTGCGCGCTGTCCGAAGGGGATACCGGTGTACCTGCAATTCAGAAGCGGAGAAATACAGAAGGGGCTGATAGCCACGACGAGCGTAACGGTAATGCCGCTGTCCGGGCAGGCGGTGACAGACAAAGAGGGTAAGCGTTACTGGCCGGATGGTTCGTCGCGCGGGCTGCTGGCGGAGTCGGATGTGCTGCTGCTGTCGCGGTACGATCTGGCCGGTCGGGGGTTTGAAACCACGGAGGACAGTCCGTCGAGCTTTGACCATCTTGACGGGAAGACGCAGCCGAAAGGGCTGGTAAAGACGATATTGGAGCGTTTTTTCAGCGTGGCGGACAATGACGATAATCACTACAGCAAAGGGGTTGCGTTCAACTACCGGCAGTTGCTGAATCAGATTGATGCTCCGAAAGCGTCGTGGTATTTGCCGGAACAGTACCGGCGTGCGGTGCAGAACCCGGCAATGCGCGATCACCTGTACCGGCTGTGTGTGAAGCATCCTTGTGAGTGGTACTACTCTTCGGAATCCCCGGTGTGGAAAGCGTTCTTTACGCCGCAGAAGAAGAGGGAGGAGCCGGAATGGTACGCGTACAGCGAGAAGTTTCTGACTGACCTACGCTGGATTCACCGGGTGCCGTGCATGTTGGAAAATCAGTGGCATATGCACCCACTGGTGTTTCTCGATGCACTCAGGGAGCCGAAAAAGCAGGGATGGGCACACAGCCCGTTTGCTGATCTGATTGGCCATGCTGAGTCCGTCAATGATTATACCGCCTATAACCGGACCTGGCCGCATCCACACCCTACGCATAAACAGGCATATACCCACACTAATCTGACATCGATGGCAATCGCTCAGGTAATGGTGGCGATGGAAAAGTATGAAATGTTTGCGACTGGGCGGTTTCAGATAACGCCGACGGTGATGAAGGAAAGTGTCTATAAGCTGAATCTGGACGTAAATGCACGGTATGACGAGACGATGCAGGACCGGATGTTTGAGGAATATATTATCAGGGTGAAACGTAAACCTATTATTGATTATCTGGAGGGAAATGGCAGCGTGGAGGAGGCCGCCTATGCCTGTGCACTGGAGTTTGCGTCGGTGGGCGTACAGAAGGGATTGCCTATCAGTCCTGATCCCCATGAGTTTGAGGTGGCTCCAGATGGCAATGTGCTGAAAGATAAGCATGGTAACCCCGTTCATAAAAGACGATATGCCAAGCATGACGGAGTGACGTATTACTCGGGTGATGGGCTAAACAAGGCTCTGATTATGCCGGATGCGATAATTAAGGCTCTGGAGGCGTCAAAACATGATGGTAAATAAATATCTGGCTGTTGTTTTACTTTTCGGAGTAACACCGCTTTCCTGGGGGGGGCCGCAGGCCGGGGACTATAGAGTTAAGGTGAGCCACGAACCTTTTGCTGAAACACTAAATCTGTCTGGTATTCAGAAAGGTTATACCGATGAGTGGAAGCGCATTATGCAACAGCAACTAATGGAGCAGGTTAATTACGCTGGGCATTATCGACTGTATGTCGGCTATGGAGACGATCTTCCTAATGAATGTGGGGATGGCCACCCGCTATGTGGCTGGGTTATTGATAAAACTACGGGGCAGGTTGTGTCAACTCTGCCTAAATTTATTACGATCGAAAATGACATGAGTCATCCGAGTACAGTGCAAAGTTGTGCTGTTTACTCCCCTGAAGATGAGAACGATCCACCTCCACCTGGAGCAATGGCTGATTTTCCAATATTTTATCGTGACAGTACCTTATTATGGATGAATGGTACGTTACTATCGGCGTCAAATCCGAATAATGATAAATGTGAATATAAAATATACAGTTTTAAAGGTGGTAAATTCTCAATAATTGGGAAAGGAGACCCATCGGATGACCCTCATTTTCCGCATGATTAGTTGAGTAAAGCGGGGTTAGGGGGAGCCACACGGAGAGTAATGCTTAATGCAAATGACAAATGGTTGACCACAAAATAAAAAGGATCTTCTTGAGATCCTTTTTTTCTGCGCGTAATCTCTGGCTCTGTAAACGAAAAAACCACCCGGCAAGGTGGTTTTTCGAAGGTACAGTAAACCGGCAAGTTTCTGAACCGTGGTAACAGTCTTGTGCGAGACATGCCACCAAATTTGTCCTTCCAGTGTAGCCTCAGTAAGGCCACAACTTCAAGAACTCTGGATACATCTCTCGCACATTCTGTTTACCAGTGGCTGCTGCCAGTGGCGTTTTATCGTGTCTTTCCGGGTTGGACTCAAGTTGATAGTTACCGGAACAGGCGCAGCGGTCGGACTGAACGGGGGGGCGTGCATACAGTCCAGCTTGGAGCGAACTGCCTACCCGGAACTGAGTGTCAGGCGTGGAATGAGACAAACGCGGCCATAACAGCGGAATGACACCGGTAAACCGAAAGGCAGGAACAGGAGAGCGCACGAGGGAGCCACCAGGGGGAAACGCCTGGAGCCTGTACATAGATTTGTGTAGTTGCCTGATTTTGATATGTT
>NZ_VATM01000039.1:0-3294 GCF_005781075.1 Escherichia sp. E2562
AACCCCTTTAGCGTCACAAGGCCGTATTTTCTCTTATTAATTTAATAAAGATCGGGAATAATATCCTGCATAGGTTCCAAATCTAGCATGGTAGATTTCTCATTAATTTCTTTCCCTGATAGATTAAATGTCTTAAACGTTTCACCACATGAATTACAACCACCTGCGCCGGATAAAATGATTCTATCACTTTTACATGTGGCCCCGTAGAAAACGAAATTCATCATTTTTATTTTTTCGCCTTTAATGTTAATACGTTCCACAAAACCTGTAGACTCTGATAGGTCATGATTTTCCTTACCAAGGATGAATATTTGTTTGCTGCAAATTGGTATGGTAAGTTTATCTTGGTCACCATTAAGATTATTTACACTACAAAATGATTCGATACTGTATTGAATACCAACGCAAGAAGACTTGAAAACAGTAGAAACGTTTGCATTACAAAACACTGGAGTTAGTAGCAGAAAAAATAAATTTTTCATAAGTGCTCAGGGTGATTATATTCAATAAATTTTACTATTTCTGCTTAGGCAGCAAATAAATACGTCTAACTTTGTTTTCCTTCAGTTATGTGGCTTTCATTTTTTTTAGTTTTCCTATTTTCTGTTTATCAAACGCGATGTGGCTTTCTATTACATAACACCAATTTCATAATGAAGCGTCCAAACAATGACTCATTAAAATTCAAACATTTTACTTAACAGTATTCTTGATTATTTTCCATAAACATCAACTCCTTTTTTAAGATTACAACCATTATCTTCTTTAATAATGGCGTAATTCATTTCGTCGAAATTATATTTAATCGATCTGCACTCTGGAACTAAAAATTCTCCGTCTGCATCACGCAATGGCGCGTTAACAGCACGACCTATAATGGTCAATGATGTGCGATCTGCATAGGCAATTACTTTGAATTTAAGACCGTCTGACGTTCCATTATCAACAGACTCAGCATAACAATTACCACCTTCTGGCGACGTTGGTAATGTCGAAACAACTTCACCAGTAGTTTTATCAATTACCCAACCACAAATCCAATAATCGTGAGTGCACTCTTTACCATGACCTCCCGGGGATACGAATAATCTGTACTTCCCCGCAAAGTTGACTGGCTTGCTCAACTCTACCTCGACATTCTCTTTCCACCAAGGTGAGAAGTCGTTCTGGGAGCCTTTTAATAATAACTCTTTTGTAAATGGCCCATTGCTAACATCAACAACATCGTTATGTTGGTGGGTTGCATAAGACAAGTGAGAGTACACTAAAAATAGTAAAGGAAAATAATGGACTATTTTATCTGTTCTCATTTTTAGATTCCTCAAGAATTTCAACCATTTCATCCGGCATTAAATGTGCTCGATTCAAGCCGTCACCAGAGTATATGAAACACCTTCGTTATGTGCCGTTCTACCTTTACTAATCGTTTTCCCTTTTCTGACTCCACCTGAGGCGAATTCCTGCGCCCAAGCGTAAATAGCATCCTCTACGCTTCCATTTCCTTCAAGATATTCAATGATGGGTTTTCGTTTGATCTTTATTAAATACTCTTCAAAGATCTTATCCTGCATCGATTCATCATAAAGAGAGTTAACGTCTAGGTTCAATTCTTCCACGGCACTTCTTAATGTACTAGGAATGATTTGAAAACGCCCTGTAGCAAACATATCAAATCGAAATTGTGCACTCATGACTTGACTTATAGTCATCGACGTCAAGTTTGTTTTATAATGAGTCTCACTGTGAGTTGGGTTGGGATGGGGATAAGTTTTATTATATGCGGTATAATCATTTTTAGATTCAACATGCCCTAATAAATCAGCAAATGGACTATGCGCCCATCCAGTACTACTCTTAACTTCTAACGCTGCCAAAAACTTAATTGGGTGCATATGCCATAACGAGAGGCCCACCTTTTCCGTGGTCACATCCTGCATCCATGCCATTTTATCAAGAAAATCTTCGCTGTATTTCTTCCATTCCGGAGCATCTTTTTTCAGCGCATTCAGAAATGGTTGCCAGATAGCATTGTAAATAGACCCGTTTTAGTTCCATGCATTTTTTGAGAACCCGGCCAAATTGACCCTGGCCCAAAATCAGTGCAGTGCTAAATCAGAGATCTTCGTCTTTCCGGAGACTTCGGATGAATTCAGCCGGAGTCATGTCATTTAATGATGAATGTGTCCTTTCATGATTATATTCCCTGCGCCAGCTGTCGAGTTTGTCCTGCGCATCTTCCAGTGACAGGAACCAGTGAATGTTCAGGCATTCATCCCGCAGACTGCCGTTAAATGATTCAATGAACGGGTTATCTGTCGGCTTTCCGGGGCGCGAGAAGTCCAGGGTCACGCCGTGTTCATACGCCCATTTATCCAGACTTTTTGAGATAAACTCGCTGCCGTTATCTGTCTGAATACGTACTGGCAGGCGCTTACCCAGCACCCGCAACCCTTCCATCACACCGACCACATCCTCGCCTTTCAGCGACTTTCCGGCATGGATCGCCAGACACTCCCGACTAAAATTATCGACTACAGTCAGCGCCCGGAAACGCCGTCCGTTAAACAGATTATCCGACACGAAATCCATACTCCAGCACTGATCGATATGCGTCAGGACCGGACGTTGCTGGCGATGTGCTGCACTGACATGTCTGCGGGGGCGCTTTCTGCGCAGGTTGAGGCCTTCCAGACAGTAAATCCGGTGTGTTTTCTTATGGTTAACAAGCCAGCCCTCCCGCCGCAGCTGGATATGAATACGCGGACAACCATACCGTATCCGGGTTTCCGCGATCTCCCGGATACGCTGGGTTATCGCCCGATCGTCACGCCGGCTCTGCCAGTGGTAGACAGTTCTGCTCTGCATCAGCAACCCGCATCCCCGGCGGACACTGATGCGGTATGCTTCCTGCAGGAAATGCACCGCCTGTCGCTTCTGAGCCGGCCTCAGAACTTTTGTTTCAGTACCTCCTGCAACATCTCCTTATCCAGACTCAGATCGGCCACCAGTTTCTTCAGCCGCTGATTTTCATCCTCCAGTTGCCGCAGACGCCGCAGTTCCGTCACGCCCAGACCGGCAAATTTCTTCTTCCAGTTGTAAAAGGTGGCCTCAGAAATACCCATCTTTCTGCAGACTTCCCCTACGCGGGTGCCGGTTTCGGCCTGTTTCAGCGCAAACGCAATCTGTTCTTCGGTATAACGGGTCTTTTTCATGGTAATAAGCCTCTCTGTTAGCAGGAAGAAAGACCGGAGACTTCAGTTTAGACTGGTACTGTTTTCAGGGAGGAGATCA
>NZ_VATM01000004.1:0-423630 GCF_005781075.1 Escherichia sp. E2562
AATTTACTATGCCACTACAGTAGTCGCAACCAGCACATTTTCGCCCCAAGTATACGTAGCGCCCGAACATCCTTAATCCCCACTTCCCCGAGAATCGCTTCCAGGTGATAAGACATATTGGGCAAATCTTTCAGCCGTTGCTGGGTGTCGCGCGTACTTTTCTCTTTAAGCGCAGCGTCCAGCGAATATTTCGACAACCGCACCAACTTCTGTTGATTCCGCCATAAGCTTTCATCAACCCGGTAGTAATTGAGAGTAACGGGACGGCCACACTTTTTGTATGTCAGCCAGACTGGTGGATGTTTTACACAGTACTGTGCGCTTTGCTCACAAGCCCGAAGATACAACTCACCATCAGAAACCATCGCAAACACTGTATCGTCAACGGTCAGACTGTAACTGCCAAACAACGATCGATATTCAATAGTGCCTAACGTCGACAGGTATTCTTGTGACTTATAGATCCGCTTGTAGGAGAGGCTTTTCATAAAATTCCTTTTAAAATCATAATATAAAAGAATGATTCACATTAACGGATCCGTTAAATACGAAAATAGGCAACTTATTCTCAAGGGGCAAGATTAATTTAAGTTTTCAGGTCACCAACGACAAAAATTGCGAGGCTCTTTCCGAAATTTGTGTTGATCTTTGTTGTCACTGGATGTACTGTATATCCATACAGTAACTCACAGGGCTGGATTGATTATGTACACTTCAGGCTACGCAAATCGTTCTTCGATGTTCTCCTCCACTGCAAGCAAAATTGCGCGTGTCTCTACGGAAAACACTACAGCCGGGCTAATTAGTGAAGTTGTCTATCGCGAAGATCAGCCCATGATGACGCAACTCCTGCTTTTGCCATTATTACAGCAACTCGGCCAACAATCGCGTTGGCAACTTTGGTTAACGCCGCAACAAAAACTAAGTCGTGAATGGGTTCAGGCAGCGGGACTACCCTTAACTAAGGTGATGCAGATAAGCCAGCTTTCCCCTTGTCACACCGTGGAATCAATGGTTCGTGCTTTGCGTACGGGAAATTACAGCGTAGTGATCGGTTGGTTGGCAGACGATCTGACAGAAGAAGAGCATGCTGATCTTGTTGATGCCGCCAATGAAGGTAACGCAATGGGGTTTATTATGCGTCCAGTAAGCACACACTCTCACGCCACGAGACAACTTTCTGGGCTAAAAATTCACTCAAATTTGTATCATTAAGTAAATTTAGGATTAATCCTGGAACTTTTTTTGTTAACCCGTAGACGCTTTCACTTGTCACTAATTTTACTTGTGGAGGCTTGTCTGAAGCGGTTTCCGCGATTTTATCCTGTAAAGTATCGTTAACAAAAAAGGTTAAACGCACCTTATACAAGTCTTTTTTTTCATATGCCTGACGGAGTTCACACTTGTAAGTTTTCAACTACGTTGTAGACTTTACATCGCCAGGGGTGCTCGGCATAAGCCGAATTTATCGGCAGAGTTACAATTGAGCAGATCCCCCGGTGAAGGATTTAACCGTGTTATCTCGTTGGAGATATTCATGGCGTATTTTGGATGATAACGAGGCGCAAAAAATGAAAAAGACAGCTATCGCGATTGCAGTGGCACTGGCTGGTTTCGCTACCGTAGCGCAGGCCGCTCCGAAAGATAACACCTGGTACACCGGTGCTAAACTGGGCTGGTCCCAGTACCATGACACTGGTTTCATTCCTAACAATGGTCCGACCCACGAAAACCAACTGGGTGCAGGTGCTTTTGGTGGTTACCAGGTTAACCCGTATGTTGGCTTTGAAATGGGTTACGACTGGTTAGGTCGTATGCCGTACAAAGGCGACAACATCAACGGCGCATACAAAGCTCAGGGCGTTCAGCTGACCGCTAAACTGGGTTACCCAATCACTGACGATCTGGACATCTACACTCGTCTGGGTGGTATGGTATGGCGCGCAGACACCAAGGCTAACGTACCTGGTGGCCCATCCTTTAAAGACCACGACACCGGCGTTTCTCCGGTATTCGCAGGCGGTGTTGAATACGCGATCACTCCAGAAATCGCTACCCGTCTGGAATATCAGTGGACCAACAACATCGGTGACGCTAACACCATCGGTACTCGTCCGGACAACGGTCTGCTGAGCCTGGGTGTTTCCTACCGTTTCGGTCAGGGCGAAGCAGCTCCAGTAGTTGCTCCGGCTCCAGCTCCGGCACCGGAAGTACAGACCAAGCACTTCACTCTGAAGTCTGACGTTCTGTTCAACTTCAACAAAGCAACCCTGAAACCGGAAGGTCAGGCTGCTCTGGATCAGCTGTACAGCCAGCTGAGCAACCTGGATCCGAAAGACGGTTCCGTAGTTGTTCTGGGTTACACTGACCGCATCGGTTCTGACGCTTACAACCAGGGTCTGTCCGAGCGTCGTGCTCAGTCCGTCGTTGATTACCTGATCTCCAAAGGTATCCCGTCTGACAAGATCTCCGCACGTGGTATGGGCGAATCCAACCCGGTTACTGGCAACACCTGTGACAACGTGAAACAGCGTGCTGCTCTGATCGACTGCCTGGCTCCGGATCGTCGCGTAGAGATCGAAGTTAAAGGCATCAAAGACGTTGTAACTCAGCCGCAGGCTTAAGTTCTCGTCTAATAAAAAACCCCGCTACTGCGGGGTTTTTTTTCATCTGTAGTAAAGTAAATGACCTTCGCCAGTTATTCCTTACCAAGTAATGCCTGCAAATCCTGCTTCAAAGAAGACATTTTATTCGCATACTTCTCTTTATTTTCCGCATCTTCAATCAGCTGGACAATCGTTTCGGATAGCGTTTTACCGCGACGTTGCGCAAGCCCTGCTAACCTTTGCCAGACAATAAATTCCAGATCGATAGATTTCTTGCGCGTATGCTGATGCTCCGCATTAAAGTGCCGTTTTCGTCTGGCCCGAATCGTCTGTTTCATGCGATTAAGCAGCTCTGGATTCATATGTTTTTCAATCCAGCCATTTACGAGTACAGGTTCGTTCTCCAGCGATAGCAACACATCGACGGCTTCCTGGGCGGCACTGGCCTCTATGTAACGGGTGATCAACTCACCTTCACGGTGCTTCTTCACCAGATATTTCCATTTCCAACCACTTTCAAGATTTTCAAGTTGTTGATATTTCATAGCGATCTCAATGTTACCGTGTAACTCTTTACAGAATATCAGCTTTTTACCTGCGTGATGAAAAGAATCTCTGTCCTGTGAGCTTTAACGCGCATGCTGGGACTTTTGTCGGTGCTTTCTACGTGTGCTGCAGTGCCGGTTACGGTATAATCGCGCCTTTGACAACAGACTAAAAAACATCGACTTTGACCATTACGAAACTTGCATGGCGTGACCTGATTCCTGATACCGAAAGCTATCAGGAAGTATTCGCACAGCCACATTTGATTGACGAAAACGATCCTTTATTCAGTGACACTCAACCGCGACTGCAATTTGCGCTTGAGCAGTTGCTGCACGCGCGGGCATCATCCTCTTTTATACTGGCAAAAGCGCCGGAAGAATCCGATTATCTGAATCTTATAGCCGATGCTGCACGCACGCTACAAAGCGATGCAGGCCAACTGATGGGCGCTCACTATGAGATTTCCGGCCACACCATACGCTTACGGAACGCAGTTAGCACTGACGATAATTTTGCGACCTTAACCCAAGTTGTTACTGCTGACTGGGCTGAAGCCGAACAGCTTTTTGGCTGTTTGCGCCAGTTTAATGGCGACATTACCTTGCAGCCAGGACTGGTACATCAGGCCAATGGCGGCATTTTGATTATCTCCTTGCGTACACTGCTGGCCCAGCCATTGCTGTGGATGCGTCTGAAGAACATCGTCAACCGCGAACGCTTCGATTGGATAGCATTTGATGAGTCGCGCCCTCTCCCCGTCTCTGTACCTTCGATGCCATTGAAGCTGAAAGTCATTCTGGTAGGCGAACGCGATTCATTGGCCGATTTCCAGGAGATGGAGCCAGAACTGTCTGAACAAGCGATCTATAGCGAATTTGAAGATACTCTGCAGATAGTCGATGCCGAATCCGTACGCCAGTGGTGTCGCTGGGTGACTTTTATTGCCAGACTTAACCACTTGCCAGCGCCAGATGCCGACGCCTGGCCGGTGCTTATCCGCGAAGCAGTACGCTATACCGGTGAGCAAGAAACGCTGCCCCTTAGTCCGCAGTGGATCCTCCGCCAGTGTAAAGAAGTCGCTTCATTGTGCGAAGGTGATAACTTCTCCGGCGAGCAGCTAAACTTAATGCTACAGCAGCGGGAATGGCGCGAAGGTTTCCTCGCCGAGCGCATGCAGGATGAAATCCTTCAAGAGCAGATCCTGATTGAAACCGAAGGTGAACGCATCGGGCAAATTAACGCCCTTTCGGTCATTGAATTTCCAGGCCATCCACGCGCATTTGGCGAACCTTCTCGCATTAGCTGCGTTGTGCATATTGGCGATGGTGAATTCACCGACATCGAACGAAAAGCGGAGCTTGGCGGCAACATTCACGCTAAAGGGATGATGATCATGCAGGCGTTTTTGATGTCGGAACTTCAGCTTGAGCAACAGATCCCTTTCTCGGCGTCACTGACCTTTGAGCAATCTTACAGTGAAGTGGATGGTGACAGCGCATCAATGGCCGAGCTCTGCGCTCTGATCAGCGCCCTTGCTGATGTCCCGGTGAATCAGAGTATCGCTATTACAGGTTCAGTGGATCAGTTTGGTCGCGCCCAGCCTGTGGGCGGTCTGAATGAGAAAATCGAAGGCTTCTTTGCTATCTGCCAGCAGCGTGGGTTAAGTGGGAAGCAAGGTGTGATTATCCCCAGCGCTAACGTTCGCCATTTAAGTCTCCACAGTGAACTGGTGAAGGCGGTAGAGGAAGGCAAATTCACCATCTGGGCAGTGGACGATGTGACTGATGCACTGCCGTTATTATTAAATCTGGTGTGGGATGGCGAAGGCCAGACGACGCTGATGCAAACTATCCAGGAACGTATCGCGCAAGCATCGCAACAGGAAGGGCGTCACCGTTTTCCGTGGCCACTACGTTGGCTGAACTGGTTTATTCCGAACTGATCGGACTTGTTCAGCGTACACGTGTTAGCTATCCTGCGTGCTTCAATAAAATAAGGCTTACAGAGAACATGGTAGATAAACGCGAATCCTATACAAAAGAAGACCTTCTTGCCTCTGGTCGCGGTGAACTGTTTGGTGCTAAAGGCCCACAATTGCCAGCACCGAACATGCTGATGATGGACCGTGTGGTCAAAATGACTGAAACGGGCGGTAACTTCGACAAAGGGTATGTAGAAGCAGAGCTGGATATTAATCCGGACCTGTGGTTCTTCGGTTGCCACTTCATCGGCGATCCGGTAATGCCGGGCTGCCTGGGCCTGGACGCGATGTGGCAGCTGGTAGGGTTCTACCTCGGCTGGCTGGGCGGCGAAGGTAAAGGCCGCGCCCTGGGCGTTGGCGAAGTGAAATTCACAGGCCAGGTACTGCCGACGGCGAAAAAAGTGACCTATCGTATTCACTTTAAACGCATTGTTAACCGTCGTCTCATTATGGGCCTGGCGGATGGCGAAGTGCTGGTTGATGGTCGTTTGATCTATACCGCCAACGACCTGAAAGTAGGTCTGTTCCAGGATACGTCTGCATTCTGATTTTAATCAGACAGAGTATATGAAGGCGAAACCTCCGCAATGCGGAGGTTTCTTTTTAAAGAGACAGAATCAGGCCATTACTACCCTGTCCGCCATGGCTTCTCGCCAGCCTCCCAGCCATTGTGACCTTTGATTCAGCGTCTGATAGGGACACATTTCTTTTGAGCGTCCGGCGATGCCGGCCTGATAACCACGTTGATGTGCCCGTTCCAGGCGATCTCGTTTTTGTCTCTTCATGCCTCGTTTCCCTCATACTGGTTTCTGGTGGAAAAGAAAACAGTGATTACTAAATGTGCAATCACAGTTAAGCAATACCGCGAATCATAACTGCCGTCAATGCGCAAAATTCACGCCTCTGCCATATTTGTGAGCTACACGGGCATGTCGGTTGTACAAAAAATGTGAAGCGGAACAAGTTTTCCCATGGCTTATAAACAAAAAAACCGCCTCAGGCTACATGCCGGAGACGGTTATATTTACAAATCTTTATAATTAAGGTAGACGCTTTATCTCTTGCGCAATAGTAGCGGCTTCCTGACTCCAGACACTGGCCAGCACTTTGACCATTTCATCGTAGCCATCCTGATTCTGCACCCCTTCCACACGGAACGGACGTTTTATCAGTTGTCCCTGATGGTTTAGTAGCCACTCGCCACTCACTATCACCTTACCATCGTAACGGCCGTTAAACTCTGTCACAGTCACATTAAGCGTGTCCTGGGTACTTCCCAAAGGCTGGGAGGCTACGACCCAACCGGGCAGTTGCGCACTCAGGTTAGCGACCAAAGTATTGCGCAACTGTTGATCCAGCGGGCTGGCCCACAGGTTGTTATTGGCAATCACATACTTCACATCACTGGTCTGGTATACCACGCCATTCCCTGCCAGATAATCAGGTACGGAAACCTGCTCGACCCATAGCAGGCGGTTACCCTGGCTGGCGGTACTTTGCGTACCGCTCTGCACCACAGGCAATTGGTAATAGTTTTTGTTAATTTCACCGGAGCTGCATCCGGCCAGCCACAGTGCCGCTATCGTCACTAGCCACTTTTTCATTGTTTCGCCCTCTTCGGCTCTGGATCTTTTTTATCCTTCGCTTCAAATACCAGCGCGTTGCTCTTCTCGTTGAGCGTTTTCAGAACCGGTTGCAGTTCACGCAATACCTGATCAAGACGCTGCATATCCGCCACCATCTTGTTATAAGCTGCGGAACCCGGCTGGAAGCCCTGCATGCTACGATTCAATTCGCGCAGTGTCGACTGCATATCCGTCGGCAACTGTTGCATCGACTGACTGGCAAGGATCTTGTTCATACTATCCAGCGTAGTCTGCAGGTTTTTCATCGTGCGCTGACTTTCCGACAGCGTACTGGTCGCCTGTTCAATCATCGGGTTCAACGGCAGTTTGTTAATCTTATCCAACGCTTCCATCAGACGTTGCTGGATTTGCGCCAGACCACCGCTAACGGTCGGGATTATTTGATAGCCATTAAACTCACGCACACCGGTAATTGCCGGAGCATTTGGATAGAAGTCCAGATCGACGTACAGCGCTCCCGTGACCAGATTCCCGGTTTTCAGTGAACCGCGTAAACCGCGCTTCAGCAATTCGGCCAGGTGTTCTACCACATCAGCATTTTCACCTAGCTGCATTTTCAGTCGTTCTGGTTCAATACGCACCATGACTGGAATGCGATAATCATCGTTAAAGACCTGACGCATATTCGGCGCAAAGAATGGCACTTTGCTTACCGTACCGAGACGAATACCGCGGAATTCCACTGGCGCGCCAGGTTGCAGACCGCGTACCGAATCTTTAAAGAACATCAGATAATCAATGTGATCTGTGTACAGTGAATCCTGGATACTCTTCTGATCATCATACAAAACGAATGACGTTTTTGGCGCAACCGGCTGTCCCAAGTCCAGTCCTTCAGGCACGTCAAAGCTGACACCACCACTTAGCAACGTCGTCAATGACCCCATCTCTACGCGCATCCCCGCCGAGGTTAGATCCACCGCTATGCCGCTATCTTTCCAGAAGCGAACGTTGCTCGTTACCAGGCGGTCATAAGGCGCATTGATGAACAGTTGATAGCTGATATTACGCTTCTGAGTATCGAAGGTGCTGGTTTCAACCGACCCTACGCGATAACCACGAAACAGCACGGGATCTCCCGCCGTGAGCTGCCCAGCTTTGTTGCTGTCAAGAATGACACGGATCCCTTTGGCATCTGGTGGGGCCAACGGTGGAGAATCAAGCAAATCATATTTTGTTTGCTTGCTGCCTGCAGCCCCCGGTTGCAACTCGATATACACCCCGGAAAGCAACGTACCAAGGCCACTAATGCCTTCACGACCAATTTGTGGTTTCACTACCCAAAAGACCGTATCTTTGTGCAGCAGTTTTTCCATACCGGCGTTGAGACGCGCTTTGATTTCAACATGCGTTAAATCATCAGCCAGCGTGGCGCTTTCGACCACACCGACGTCCACGCTACGACTTTTAATGGTAGTCTTGCCGCCTTCTATTCCTTCCGCATTAGCAGTGATCAGGGTAACTTCCGGCCCTTGATGACTGTAATGATAAAAAAGTACCCAGGCCCCGATGAGTGCCGTAACGATGGGAAATATCCACACAGGGGACCAGTTCTTCACTTTCTGGATTTTGGCTTCCCCACTATTAGATTCCATACTGTCAGGACTCCTCATGCTCTGGTTCAGGTTGACGATCCCACGACAAACGTGGATCAAACGTCATCGCAGAAAACATTGTCATAATGACGACTAAAGCAAACATTAATGCACCCATTGCCGGATAAATACTCATTAAGCCTCCCATACGCACCAGCGCCGAGAGCACCGCTATCACGAAAACGTCAATCATTGACCAGCGGCCTACAAACTCAACAACTTCGTAAATCAAATGCATTCTTTCACTATCACGCTTGCCGTGCCCTTTCGCATCCCAGCACAGCCAGGCTATAGCGATCATCTTTAAAGTTGGCACCATGATACTGGCTAAAAAGATGACGGCGGCAACCGGATAAGAGCCTTCGCTCCATAATAAGATGACCCCGGCGAGAATGGTCGACGGCATCTTAGAGCCTAAAAAATCGGTCACCATAATGGGTAAGATGTTCGCCGGGAGATATAACATGATCGACGTAAAAAGCAGTGCCAATGTCCATTGCAGGCTGTTTTTGCGTCGAACATATCCTTTGGTGCCACAGCGCGGACACACGGGATTATCGGCAGGAAGAATTGCCGTACAGCATGAGCAAGAACGCAGCCCCTGGCGTATTCCCGTTATGCCGGGTTTCAGCGTCTGGTGAAGCTCTGGCATCGGGGCAATATCATCCCATAACCAGCGGCGATCAACGCACTGAAAGACGCGTAATTGCAGCACACAAAATAAACACCAGGGAATGAAACTACTGCCCACGCCAATGCTGCCGTAAGCCATCAGTTTGACAAAACTGACCAACACACCGGCAAGGAAAATCTCCGCCATTCCCCAGGTTTTAAGCTGAAAAAGTACCCGCCCCAGTTGTTCTTTTAAACGAACAGGTATTTCCGCGCGATTAACCAACAGTAAAATAGTAATCAGGCAAAACGCGGGGACCAGTTGCACAAACAACAGGAAAAAAGTACCGAGGCTGGCATAGTCCTCGGAAAACAGTACGCCCGGGATTTCCAGCAACGTAATCTCACTGGTTACCCCCGCAACGTTCATATTGACAAAAGGGAACAGGTTGGACAGCAGCAGCATGAACAGTGCAGCCAACGCATAAGCGGTAGGACGCTGTCGAGGGGCATCCCACGCAACGGTTAACGTTGTGCCACACCGAGGACATGCCGCCTTCTGACCATGCTCAAGGTGGGGTAAAACCACCAGCATGTCACACTGCGAGCACAGGATGTGCTTCGCGGCATGATGATGTTCGCACATTGGTACTCCTTAATGATGCGCTATTCTACAGAATGCTGACATAGCACTCGCTTTTAATGCCGGATGCTGAACTACCGCATTATCCGCTCAGGGAGCTCGTGGAAACGCAATAAATTGACGTTTCCACCCAGGCCAGATAAGCGTAGCGCATCAGGCAATTTGGCCGTTATCAGCAGTCTCTCTTTTCACTTAACTGATTAGCGATCAGCCACCATTTTTTAACGCTTCAAGATACTCCCAACGTTCAAATGCCTGCTCCAGTTCCTGTTCGGCGGCAGTCAGATCAGCGAGCACTTTTTGCGTATGCTCATGTGGCTGGCTGAAGAAAGAGGCATCTGCCACCTGCGCCTGTAAGGCTTCCAGTTTTGCTTCTAAATCTTCAAGCAGTTGCGGTAACTGTTCTAATTCGCGCTGCAATTTATAGCTTAGTTTGCTACTGCTGCGTTTTACAGTTTCTGCTTTCGGCGCAGCTACTTCTTCGTTTTTTTTCACCGCAGGCTGTTTTAACGCCACATACTGTTCTTGCTGTCCGCGCGCGTCGTGATAACCGCCGACATAACGGCCAATTTTGCCGCCACCTTCGAAGATCCAGCACTCTGTTACGGTGTTATCAACAAACTGACGATCGTGACTAACCAGCAATACTGTACCCTGGTAGCTGTCGATCAGCTCTTCAAGCAGTTCCAGCGTTTCAACATCGAGATCGTTGGTCGGTTCGTCGAGGATCAGTAAGTTACTGGGTTTCAGGAACAGACGCGCCAAAAGCAGACGGTTACGTTCCCCGCCAGAAAGCGCGCGCACCGGCGTCATCGCCCGTTTCGGATGGAACAGGAAGTCCTGTAAATAGCCCAGTACATGGCGCGGTTTACCGTTAACCATCACCTCTTGCTTACCTTCAGCAAGGTTATCCATCACCGTTTTGTCGGGATCGAGTTCCGCGCGGTGCTGGTCAAAATAGGCGACTTCCAGTTTAGTGCCGACATGAATGCGTCCGCTGTCCGGCTGAAGTTGACCAAGCATCAGTTTCAGCAGCGTGGTTTTGCCGCACCCATTCGGACCAATCAGGGCAATTTTGTCGCCACGTAGAACCTGGGCAGAAAAATCTTTCACCAGTTGCTTGCCGTCAACCTGGTAGCAAACGTCTTCCATTTCGAAAACGATCTTACCGGAGCGACTGGCCTCTTCTACCTGCATCTTTGCAGTACCCATCACTTCGCGACGTTCGCCACGCTCGCGACGCATTGCTTTCAGCGCACGCACGCGGCCTTCATTACGGGTACGGCGTGCTTTGATCCCCTGGCGGATCCACACTTCTTCCTGTGCCAGTTTGCGATCGAACTCGGCATTTTGTAGTTCTTCCACGCGCAGGGCTTCTTCTTTTTCCAACAAATACTGGTCGTAATTACCCGGATAGGTGACCAATTTGCCGCGATCGAGATCGACAATACGCGTCGCCATATTGCGAATAAATGAACGGTCGTGGGAGATGAAAATAATCGTACCGTTGAACGTTTTCAGGAAACCTTCCAGCCAGTCGATGGTTTCAATATCCAGGTGGTTAGTCGGTTCATCGAGCAGCAACACGCGCGGATTACTCACCAGCGCTCGCCCTAATGCGGCTTTACGCAACCAGCCGCCGGAAAGCGACGACAGCGCGACGTTAGGATCCAGCCCAAGCTGCGCCAGTACTTCGTTGATGCGGTTTTCCAGTTGCCACAGGTTGTGGTGATCCAACTGTTCCTGAACCTTCGCCAGTTCGTTGAGATTCTTCTCGCTCGGGTCGTTCATCACCAGGCGCGAAATATCGTGATAGCGTTTCAGGTATTCCGCTTGTTCTTCAATGCCTTCGGCAACAAAATCATAAACGCTACCCTCAACGTTACGCGGTGGATCCTGCTGCAAACGCGCAACGATCAAATCTTGCTCGTAAATAATGCGACCGTCATCCAGCCCCTGTTCACGGTTAAGGATTTTCATTAACGTCGATTTGCCTGCGCCGTTACGGCCCACCAGACAAACACGTTCGTTATCTTCGATATGCAGTTCTGCGTTATCGAGAAGCGGCGCGTCGCTGAACGACAGCCATGCGCCATGCATACTGATTAATGACATTACTATTCCTTTCAGGCTGCGGTAATCAGCCAGCAGTTGTGGATCTGGCGGTTACGGGCGAAATCCTGGGAGAGCGTTTTTTGCGTAATTTCTTGTGCTTTCAGTCCCAGTTTTGCCAGTCCGTCAAGATCCATACGGAAACCACGTTTGTTGTTCGAGAACATGATCGTCCCACCTGCACGCAGCAGACGTTTCAAATCTTTCATCAGCGCCAGATGATCGCGCTGAACATCAAACGCATCTTCCATTCGTTTCGAGTTAGAGAAGGTTGGTGGATCGATAAATATCAGATCGAACTGTTCATTTGCTTCACGTAACCACGCCAGGCAGTCGGCCTGAATCAGGCGATGCGCACGACCGGTTAAGCCGTTAAGGCGCAGGTTACGTTCTGCCCACTCCAGATAGGTACGCGACATATCCACCGTAGTGGTGCTGCGCGCGCCGCCTAATCCCGCGTGCACAGTGGCGCTACCGGTATAGGAGAACAGGTTGAGGAAATCTTTGCCTTTGCTCATCTGACCGAGCATACGACGGGCGATACGGTGATCGAGGAACAAACCAGTATCAAGATAATCCGTCAGGTTCACCCACAGGTGAGCGTTATATTCGGTAACTTCAAGAAACTCGCCCTTCTCGCCCAGTTTCTGGTACTGATTTTTGCCCTTCTGGCGTTCACGGGTTTTCAGCACCAGTTTGTTTGGCGCAATCCCGAGTACCGAAATGGTCGCCGCGATAATATCGAACAGACGTTGGCGCGCTTTGTGCGCATCAATGGTTTTCGGCGGCGCATACTCCTGCACCACCACCCAGTCGGCATAACGGTCAACGGCAACGTTGTATTCCGGTAGATCGGCGTCGTACAGGCGGTAGCATTCAATGCCTTCCTGACGCGCCCACTTCTCGAATTTTTTGAGGTTCTTACGCAGACGGTTGGCGTAGTCTTCTGCCACCATTGCCGGTTTGCTGTCTGGAGTGCTTTCGGCAACGTGGTAATTTTTCTGCACGCAGTCTAATGGACCGTTTTTCGCTTTGTACTGTTTGTCTGCACGCAGCTGCAGGCAACTTAACAGATCCGGCGAGGCACTGAATAAAGAGAGATTCCAGCCGCCGAACTGGTTTTTCATGATTCGGCCCAGCAGGCTATGCAGCGCAATCAGCGCCGGCTCGCTGTCCAGACGTTCGCCGTAAGGCGGGTTGCTCAACACTGTACCATACGGTCCTTTTGGCAGCGGATTGGTCAATTGCGCGACATCTTTCACTTCAAAAGTGATCAGTTCGCCAATCCCCGCAAGACGGGCGTTGGTGCGCGCACGTTGAATCACCCGCGCATCGCTGTCGGAACCGTAGAAATGAGAGTTGTACTCAGCCAGACCTTTACGGGCGCGGGTTTGCGCTTCCGCTTTTACTTCTTGCCAGATAGCTTCATCATGTTGCGCCCAGCCGCTAAAGCCCCAACGCCCGCGGTGCAAGCCCGGTGCGCGGTCGGTCGCCAGCATCGCCGCTTCAATCAGCAACGTACCAGAACCACACATTGGATCGAGCAGCGGTGTTCCTGGCTGCCAACCGGAACGCATCACAATTGCCGCCGCCAGAGTTTCTTTGATCGGCGCAATACCCGCACGATCGCGATAGCCGCGCAGATGCAAACCATCACCACTTAAATCGAGAGCGATGCTGGCGGTTTCTTTATTTAGCCACACGTTCACGCGGATATCCGGCGCATCGCGATCGACATTCGGACGCGGCAAATTCTTACGGGTGAAAGCATCAACGATCGCATCTTTGACTTTCATCGCGCCGTACTGGCTGTTGCGGATGGTGTCATTCAGACCGCTGAAGTGGACAGCAAAGGTCGCGCCAGGATTAAACATCTCTGTCCAGTTGATCGCCTGAACGCCGAGATAAAGGTCTAAGTCGCTGTAAACCTTGCACTCGCCCAGCGGCAACATAATACGTGAGGCCAGGCGACTCCACATCAGGCTCTGGTAAACAAGCCGCGTGTCGCCCTTGAAATGGACCCCACCCTGAACCACCTGGCATTCAACGGCCCCCAGGTTTTCGAGTTCAGTTTTTAACAGCTCTTCCAGCCCACGGGCCGTACTGGCAAACAGAGAATTCATATCGTCACTTTTACTCTAAGGCCTACCGCAGTAGGCGTAATTGTTGCAGTCAGTTTGGACATGGACAGCATGGAGAAACCGGAACGTACACCAGTACGTGAGGATTTCGAGCACTGCCCAGGGCTAAACTGACAAATAAAATAGCCTAACGGGATAGGCACTAAGAAAATTGTTGCGCATTATAGCTAATAAGCGCGTCATGTCATAAAGTTGAGGGCTTATTTTCATTTGAGGACCGCACCGTGACGACATTAACCCGGCTTTTTATTCATCCTGTTAAATCGATGCGCGGCATCGGTCTGACACATGCTCTGGCTGATGTCAGCGGTCTGGCCTTCGATCGCACCTTTATGGTCACAGAACCTGACGGTACGTTTATTACTGCCCGCCAGTTTCCGCAGATGGTGCGGTTTACCCCTTCGCCCGTGCATGACGGCTTACATCTCACCGCGCCAGATGGCAGCAGCGCATACATCCGTTTTGCTGATTTCGCTATGCAGGACGCGCCAACCGAAGTGTGGGGTAACCATTTTACTGCACGCATTGCGCCAGATGAGATCAACAAATGGTTAAGCGGCTTTTTCTCCCGTGAAGTGCAATTGCGCTGGGTAGGACCGCAGATGACACGGCGCGTAAAACGCCATAACACTGTACCCTTGTCGTTTGCTGATGGCTATCCGTATCTGCTCGCTAATGAAGCCTCACTGCGTGATGTGCAGCAACGCTGCCCGGCAAGTGTAAAAATGGAGCAATTTCGCCCCAATCTGGTGGTTTCCGGCGCGGCAGCCTGGGAAGAAGATACCTGGAAAGTGATTCGCATTGGCGATGTGGTGTTTGACGTGGTAAAGCCCTGCAGCCGCTGCATTTTCACCACTGTCAGCCCGGAAAATGGACAAAAGCATCCGGCAGGCGAACCGTTAAAAACGCTGCAATCCTTCCGTACTGCCCAGGATAATGGCGATGTCGATTTTGGTCAGAATTTAATTGCCCGCAATAGTGGCGTTGTTCGTGTTGGTGATGCAGTGGAAATTCTTGCTACTGCACCGGCGAAAATCTACGGCGCGGCAGCCTCAGACGATACTCTCCCGACAAAGCAGCAAATGGATGCGAATGTAGATATCGACTGGCAAGGACTGGCATTTCGCGGTAATAATCAACAGGTATTGTTAGAACAATTAGAAAATCAAGGGATTCGGATCCCCTATTCTTGTCGCGCGGGCATATGTGGAAGTTGTCGAGTTCAGCTTCTGGAAGGCGAAGTCACCCCGCTGAAAAAATCAGCTATGAGCGACGACGGGACAATTCTTTGCTGTAGTTGTGTACCGAAGACTGCATTGAAACTGAAAGGTTAAACGGCCTGTTCAAGGCTGAAGCTGTCATAACTCATATGAGGTTTCAGCCTGTCATTCATAATTTTGATGGCGTCACCCAGTTGCATGGCGCGACCAGCGATGACAACACAAGGCTGCGCAAGGAGGCACAACGCGGCATTTTCACCAGATTCAACAACCAGAAGGCTGACTTGTTCATTGGTATCGCTTAACCAGACACAGGCTGCATCACCCGGCACTGGCGACCACATTTCACCATGAGAAACAAAATGCCAGCTTTTCGGCATTTGCGGTTTGAGATAACGAACTGCCACCAGCGCATTAAGCACCAGTTCAGCTTTTTGTTCTTTTGATAAGTTAAGGTCGCGGCATTTTTCTTCAAACGAGAAATAGAGCGCGGCGTCATCAACGCAGAATCCCGCAGGAGAAAAGGCGTCTGGTGTCAACATCTTGCGCGCAAAACGTGAGCGAAATAGCATGCCATTGGCTAAATCAAGCATCATTCGATCATGCTCTTCATCATAATACCAACGCCAATTATCGTCTGGTTTAATTCGCATATGCTTCTCCTCTACCCTATAAATCCACTGCAACATATTCCATTGTTGCTTCGCTTAATAACCTCAACAAGAAAAGTACAAAATGTCTAAATAAGTAACAGCAATGAATATAAAACAACCAGGGCTGAAAATAAAGCCCTGATTATCTTATAAAGAGAAAATGAAAGAAATAATTAGATATGGTTAACGATTTCTTTAATCAGCGGCGGACCTTTAAAAATAAAACCGGAATAAATTTGCACCAAAGAAGCCCCCGCAGCTATCTTCTCGCGAGCAGCGATTACCGAGTCAATACCACCAACACCAATAATCGGTAAGCGGCCGTTTAATTCCTGCGACAAGCGACGAATAATTTCCGTACTTTTTAATTGTAAGGGACGACCACTTAAGCCACCGGTTTGATCACAATTTTTCATTCCCTGAACTAAAGAACGATCGAGGGTCGTATTAGTTGCAATGACGCCATCAATATTATGGCGAACTAAACTATCGGCGACCTGGATCAACTCTTCTTCAGAAAGATCCGGCGCGATCTTCACTGCTATTGGTACATATTTGTGGTGGTGCGCTTGCAGATCATTTTGTTTATTTTTAATTGCCGTTAATAAATCATCCAGCGCTTCGCCATATTGCAGAGTGCGTAATCCCGGGGTATTTGGTGATGAAATATTGATGGCAATATATCCTGCATAGGCGTAGATTTTTTCCATACAAATCAGATAGTCATCTTTGCCTTGCTCAACCGGAGTATCTTTATTTTTGCCGATATTGATTCCCAGAACACCGTCGTAATGGGCTTTTTTAACGTTCTCTACGAGGTTATCAACGCCGAGGTTATTAAAACCCATACGGTTTATTAAACCTTCAGCATCTACCAGGCGAAAAAGACGCGGTTTGTCGTTTCCTGGTTGTGGACGCGGGGTGACAGTACCGATCTCGATCGATCCAAATCCCATTGCACCAAGGGCATCAATACACTCCCCGTCTTTATCAAGACCGGCTGCCAGACCAAGCGGGTTTTTAAAGGTCAGTCCCATACAGTTAACCGGCTTCGCTGGAACATTTTGCCGAACAAGCGCTTCAAACGGTGTTCCGGTGATGCGGCGTAATTGCTGAAAAGTAAACTCGTGTGCGCGCTCTGGATCGAGCTGGAAAAGGGCTTTACGAACGAAGGGGTAGTACATGAACTCTCCTGGATTCCCGGTGTGCAAACCGGGGGCGTATTATGTGCGAGTTCGCAGCAAAAGGGAATTGACCTGCGGCAATAAATAGCAAACGTTTTCTTGTTGCGCCTTTTTTATGCTTTTTTTGGCTTTCCTTCTTCAGATAAATCATTTCGACTCACGAACGCCCTCTGTCAGACTGACCGAATTGTTATCAATGTTAACAAAACAAGAACAATTGGTTATAAGGAGAGAGTATGCGTGTCATCACCCTGGCGGGTAGTCCTCGCTTTCCTTCTCGCTCCAGTTCCTTACTGGAATATGCGCGGGAAAAACTGAATGGCCTGGATGTTGAGGTTTATCACTGGAATCTGCAAAACTTCGCCCCGGAAGATCTGCTCTATGCCCGTTTCGATAGTCCGGCACTCAAGACCTTCACCGAACAGCTGCAACAGGCCGATGGGCTGATTGTCGCCACACCTGTGTATAAAGCCGCCTATTCCGGCGCGCTGAAAACCCTGCTCGACCTGCTGCCAGAACGTGCGTTGCAAGGCAAAGTGGTACTGCCACTGGCGACGGGCGGCACGGTGGCTCATCTGCTGGCGGTTGATTACGCACTTAAACCAGTTTTAAGTGCGCTGAAAGCCCAGGAGATCCTGCACGGCGTGTTTGCCGATGACTCGCAGGTGATTGATTACCAACACAAGCCGCTGTTCACGCCAAATCTGCAAACCCGTCTTGATACCGCGCTAGAAACTTTCTGGCAGGCGTTGCACCGCCGCGATGTTCAGGTTCCTGATCTTCATTCTCTGCGAGGTAATGCCCATGCGTAAGATCATTAAACTGGCGCTGGCGGGATTACTTAGCGTCTCTACACTCGCTGTTGCCGCAGAGTCTTCGCCAGAGGCGTTAAGGATTGGCTATCAGAAAAGCAATATCAGTTCGGTACTGGCGAAAAATTACCAAATGCTGGAAAAACGCTATCCGCAAACCAAAATCTCCTGGGTGGAGTTCCCCGCTGGCCCGCAGATGCTGGAGGCGTTAAACGTTGGCAGTATTGATCTCGGCAGTACCGGGGATATTCCACCAATCTTTGCTCAGGCCGCCGGGGCTGATTTGGTGTACGTGGGCGTCGAGCCACCAAAGCCAAAAGCCGAAGTGATTCTGGTGGCAGAAAACAGCCCGATCAAAACCGTGGCCGATCTTAAAGGCCACAAAGTTGCCTTTCAGAAAGGCTCCAGTTCGCACAACCTTTTACTGCGCGCCCTGCAACAGGCCGGGCTTAAATTCACCGATATCCAGCCCACTTACCTGACGCCAGCTGATGCCCGCGCCGCGTTCCAGCAAGGTAACGTCGACGCCTGGGCTATCTGGGATCCCTACTACTCCGCCGCGTTATTACAGGGCGGCGTGCGGGTGTTGAAAGATGGCACCAGTCTCAATCAAACCGGATCGTTTTATCTGGCCGCTCGTCCCTATGCAGAAAAAAACGGCACCTTTATTCAGGGTGTGCTCACAACCTTTAGTGAGGCCGATGCGTTAACCCGCAGCCAGCGCGAGCAAAGCATCGCTTTACTGGCAAAAACAATGGGCTTACCGGCTCCGGTAATTGCCTCTTACTTAGATCATCGCCCTCCTACCACCATCAAACCGGTTAACGCCGAGGTTGCCGCCTTACAGCAGCAAACAGCAGATCTGTTTTATGAAAACCGTCTGGTGCCGAAAAAAGTCGATATTCGCCAGCGCATCTGGCAGCCCACGCAACTGGAAGGAAAACAATTATGAGTCTGAATATGTTCTGGTTTTTACCGACCCACGGTGACGGACATTACCTGGGAACGGAAGAAGGTTCACGCCCGGTTGATCACGGTTATCTGCAACAAATTGCGCAAGCGGCGGAACGTCTTGGCTTTACCGGTGTGCTAATTCCAACGGGGCGATCGTGTGAAGATGCGTGGCTGGTTGCGGCGTCGATGATCCCGGTGACGCAGCGGCTGAAGTTTCTTGTCGCCCTGCGCCCCAGCGTAACCTCACCTACCGTTGCCGCCCGCCAGGCCGCCACGCTTGACCGTCTCTCTAATGGGCGTGCATTGTTTAACCTAGTCACAGGCAGCGATCCACAAGAGCTGGCAGGCGACGGCGTGTTCCTTAATCATAGCGAGCGTTACGAAGCCTCGGCGGAATTTACCCAGGTCTGGCGACGTTTATTGCTGGGCGAAACCGTCGATTTCAACGGAAAACATATTCATGTGCGGGGAGCCAAACTGCTCTTCCCGCCGATTCAACAGCCATATCCTCCGCTTTACTTTGGCGGATCGTCAGACGTCGCCCAGGAGCTGGCGGCAGAACAAGTTGATCTCTACCTCACCTGGGGCGAACCACCAGAACTGGTTAAAGAGAAAATCGAACAAGTGCGGGCGAAAGCTGCCGCGCATGGACGAAAAATTCGTTTCGGTATTCGCCTGCATGTGATTGTCCGCGAAACCAACGACGAAGCGTGGCAGGCCGCCGAGCGGTTAATCTCTCATCTTGATGATGAGACTATCGCCAAAGCACAGGCCGCATTCGCTCGGACGGATTCCGTAGGACAACAGCGAATGGCGGCGCTACATAACGGCAAGCGCGACAATCTGGAGATCAGCCCCAATTTATGGGCGGGCGTTGGCTTAGTCCGCGGCGGTGCCGGGACGGCGCTGGTGGGCGATGGTCCTACGGTCGCCGCGCGAATCAACGAATACGCCGCGCTTGGCATCGACAGTTTTGTGCTTTCGGGCTATCCACATCTGGAAGAAGCGTATCGGGTTGGCGAGTTGCTGTTCCCGCTTCTGGATGTCGCCATCCCGGAAATTCCCCAGCCACAACCGCTGAATCCGCAAGGCGAAGCGGTGGCGAATGATTTTATCCCCCGTAAAGTCGCGCAAAGCTAAGGAACACGATGATGGCAACGCCAGTGAAGAAGTGGTTATTACGCGTTGCCCCCTGGTTTTTACCGGTGGGCATCGTGGCGGTGTGGCAACTGGCCTCCTCAGTTGGCTGGCTGTCGACGCGTATTTTGCCCTCTCCGGAAGGAGTGGTGACGGCGTTCTGGACGCTCTCCGCCAGCGGCGAATTGTGGCAGCATCTGGCGATCAGCTCCTGGCGGGCGCTGATTGGCTTTTCAATTGGCGGATCGCTGGGGTTGATTCTGGGGCTGATTAGCGGACTATCTCGCTGGGGAGAACGGCTGCTGGATACCTCAATTCAGATGTTGCGCAACGTGCCGCATCTGGCACTGATCCCGCTGGTGATTTTGTGGTTTGGCATTGATGAATCCGCGAAAATCTTTCTGGTGGCGCTCGGCACGCTTTTCCCCATTTATATCAATACCTGGCACGGCATCCGTAATATCGATCGCGGGCTGGTGGAAATGGCGCGTAGCTATGGCTTATCCGGATTACCGCTGTTTATCCATGTGATCCTGCCTGGCGCCCTACCCTCAATTATGGTCGGCGTGCGCTTCGCGTTAGGTCTGATGTGGCTAACGCTGATTGTTGCTGAAACCATTTCTGCTAATTCTGGCATTGGTTATCTGGCGATGAATGCGCGGGAGTTTTTGCAAACGGACGTGGTGGTGGTTGCCATTATTCTCTACGCCCTGCTCGGCAAACTTGCTGACGTCAGCGCGCAACTTTTAGAGCGCCTCTGGTTGCGCTGGAACCCGGCTTATCATCTGAAGGAGGCCACTGTATGAATACTGCTCGTCTGAACCAGGGTACGCCGCTACTGCTCAATGCGGTAAGCAAACATTACGCGGAAAATATCGTCCTGAACCAACTGGATTTGCATATTCCGGCAGGTCAGTTTGTGGCGGTGGTGGGCCGCAGCGGCGGCGGTAAAAGTACCCTGCTGCGACTGCTGGCCGGGCTGGAAACGCCAACCGCAGGCGATGTGCTGGCAGGCACAACACCGCTGGCTGAGATTCAGGATGATACGCGAATGATGTTTCAGGATGCGCGTCTGCTGCCATGGAAATCGGTGATTGATAACGTTGGGTTAGGCCTTAAAGGCCAGTGGCGCGATGCCGCTCGTCGGGCGTTGGCTGCGGTAGGGCTGGAGAATCGCGCGGGGGAATGGCCGGCCGCACTTTCTGGCGGGCAGAAACAGCGTGTGGCGCTGGCGCGAGCGTTGATCCATCGACCGGGTTTATTGTTGCTTGATGAACCACTCGGTGCGCTGGACGCTTTAACGCGACTGGAGATGCAGGATTTGATTGTGTCACTCTGGCAGGATCATGGCTTTACTGTTTTGCTGGTGACGCATGATGTGAGCGAAGCGGTAGCGATGGCTGACCGGGTGCTGTTAATTGAAGAAGGAAAAATTGGTCTGGATTTGACGGTGGATATCCCCCGTCCGCGCCGGTTAGGATCAGTACGATTAGCGGAGCTGGAAGCGGAAGTGTTGCAGCGGGTGATGCATCGTGGGCATTCTGAACAACCGATTCGGCGTCATGGTTAATATGCCGGATGCGGCGCACAAAACCAGCAGCTTCAACGGGCTTGTAGGCCTGATAAGACGCGTCAAGCGTCGCATCAGGCAGTTGGACACGGTTGCCGGATGCGGCGTTAACGCCTTATCTGGCCTACAAAACCAGCAGTTTCAACGGGTTTGTAGGCCTGATAAGACGCGTCAGCGTCGCATCAGGCATGTTTGTATCAAGCCAGAGCTTTAGTTATTTTCTCGTACAGATCGCCAGAGAGATTTTCCAGCCCTTTCAACTGTTCCAGCGCCGCGCGCATTTTCTCCTGACGTTTGGCATCGTAACGTTTCAGGCGAATCAACGGCTCAATCAGACGTGAAGCCACCTGCGGGTTACGGCTGTTGAGGTCGGTAAGCATTTCCACCAGGAACTGGTAACCGCTGCCATCTTCGGCATGGAACGCTGCCGGGTTGTTGCCCGCAAACGCGCCAATCAACGAACGAATACGGTTCGGGTTGCTCATGGTAAATGAGCGATGCTGCAACAGACCACGCACCGTCTCCAGCACATTCGCCGCCGGGCTGGTGGCTTGCAGGATAAACCATTTATCCATTACCAGACCGTCCTGATGCCACTTATCGTCGTATTCCTGCATCAACTTGTCACGGCATGGCAACTGCGCAGCAACCGCCGCGGAAAGCGCTGCCAGCGCATCGGTCATATTGTTCGCTTCGTGGAACTGCTTGCTCACCAGCACATCAGCCAGATGCGTTTCACCAAAAGCGAGGAAGCGCAGGCAGGCATTACGCAGCGTCCGTTTCGCAATATCTTCATGCTCAACGCGATACTCGCTCTGGTAATTCGCGTTATAGATTGCCAGCAGCTCATCCGCCAGTTCAGTAGCCAGAGTACGGGTGAGTGCTTCGCGCACTTCGGCAATAGCAATCGGATCAATGATATCGAACAGTTCCGCCATTTCATTGACGGAAGGCAGTGTCAGAATTTCTGCCGCCAGTGCCGGGTCAATCTTCTCATCCAGCAGTACCGCGCGGAAAGCATCGGCAACGTGTGCTGGTAAAGACAATGGTTGACCTTGCTGATGACGGGCGACGTTCAGCTTGATGTAGGTTGCCAGCAAACTTTGCGCCGCATCCCAGCGGGAGAAATCATTACGCGCATGACGCATCAGGAAGGTCAGTTGCTGATCGCTCCACTTATATTCCAGTTTCACTGGCGCAGAGAATTCGCACAGCAGCGCAGGCACCGGCTGGAAGTAGACATTATCAAAGACAAAGGTCTGTTCCGCCTGAGTAACGTTCAGCACGGAATTCACCGGATGACCGCCTTTCTGCAACGGGATCACTTTGCCTTCGTTGTCATACAGTTCGATGGCAAACGGAATATGCAACGGCTGTTTTTCTGCCTGATCAGGCGTAGCAGGCGTGCGCTGGCTGATGGTCAGGGTGTACTGCTCGGTTTCCGGATTGTAGTCGTCTTTGACGGTCACAACCGGCGTGCCGGACTGACTGTACCAACGGCGGAAATGGGAGAGATCGACATTCGACGCGTCTTCCATCGCCTGAACGAAATCGTCGCAGGTCGCTGCACTGCCATCATGACGCTCGAAATAGAGCTGCATCCCTTTCTGGAAGTTTTCTTCGCCCAGCAGGGTGTGGATCATACGGATCACTTCCGCGCCCTTCTCGTAAACGGTCAGGGTGTAGAAGTTGTTCATTTCAATGACCATGTCCGGGCGGATCGGGTGCGCCATCGGGCTGGCGTCTTCCGCAAACTGCAATCCGCGCATGGTGCGCACGTTATTGATGCGGTTAACTGCGCGGGAACCAAGGTCAGAGCTGAATTCCTGATCGCGGAACACCGTTAAACCTTCTTTCAGACTAAGCTGGAACCAGTCGCGGCAGGTCACACGGTTACCGGTCCAGTTATGGAAATATTCATGACCGATAACGCGTTCAATATCAAGGTAATCTTTGTCGGTGGCGGTGTCGGTGCGCGCCAGTACATACTTGGAGTTAAATATATTCAGACCTTTATTCTCCATCGCGCCCATATTGAAGAAATCCACCGCAACGATCATATAGATGTCGAGGTCATACTCCAGGCCGAAGCGTTCTTCATCCCACTTCATGGAATTTTTCAGGGACGTCATTGCCCACGGAGCGCGATCAAGGTTGCCGCGATCGACATACAGCTCCAGCGCTACTTCGCGGCCAGAACGCGTGGTGAAGGTGTCGCGCAGCACGTCGAAGTCGCCTGCCACCAGCGCAAACAGGTAGCACGGTTTCGGGAACGGGTCCTGCCACTGTACCCAGTGACGTCCGTTTTCCAGTTCGCCTTGCGCAACGCGGTTACCGTTGGAAAGCAGGAATGGATATTTGGTTTTATCGGCAATAATTTTGGTGGTAAAACGCGCCAGCACGTCCGGGCGGTCGAGATAATACGTAATATGGCGGAAACCTTCGGCTTCACACTGAGTGCAAAGCGCATCGCCTGACTGATAAAGCCCTTCCAACGCGGTATTCGCTGCCGGACTAATTTCATTAACAATCTTGAGCGTAAAACACTCCGGCAAATTACTGATGACCAGTGCGCCCTCTTCTTCTTTCCAGGCGTTCCACGGCTCATCATTAATATGAATAGAAACCAGTTTAAGATCTTCGCCATCAAGACGAAGCGGTGCATCTGATGCACCATGACGGACAGCCTGGCTGACTGCGGTAACTACCGTCTTTTGCGCGTCCAGGTCAAAGGTCAAGTCAATATCAGTAATCTGGTAATCCGGCGCACGATAATCGTGACGGTATTTGGCTTGTGGCTGTTGAGTCATAAATAACCTTTAGCATCTTTTATAGAGTCTGGTGTTCAGTCTATTCCTGTTGCGTAAATCTCGCTACGCAGAATCTTCATCTTTTCAGGTACAAACGCTTTTATTGCTACATTTGTATAACATACACAGCGCAACGCTATCGACCATAAAGGTGGCATATGGTGTGATCGGGGTTCAATAAATTGCGAAACAAGGTATACTCCAGCAGTTTCCTAAGATGTTTATTGTACTAAACGCTCCCGTAAGAGGACGCTACTGCGCACCTATGACACAATTCGCTTCTCCTGTTCTGCACTCGTTGCTGGATACAGATGCTTATAAGTTGCATATGCAGCAAGCCGTGTTTCATCACTACTATGATGTGCATGTCGCGGCGGAATTTCGTTGCCGTGGTGACGATCTGCTGGGTATTTATGCCGATGCTATTCGTGAACAGGTTCAGGCGATGGAAAACTTGTGCCTGCGGGATGATGAATATCAGTGGCTCTCTGCCCTGCCTTTCTTTAAAGCCGACTATCTCGATTGGCTGCGTGAATTCCGCTTTAATCCGGAACAGGTCACTGTTAGCAACGATAACGGTAAGCTGGATATTCGTTTAAGCGGTCCGTGGCGTGAAGTCATCCTATGGGAAGTCCCGTTGCTGGCGGTGATTAGTGAACTGGTACATCGCTATCGCTCACCGCAGGCCGACGTTGCGCAAGCCCTCGACACTCTGGAAAGCAAATTAGTCAACTTCTCGGCGTTAACCGCCGACCTTGATATGTCGCGCTTCCATCTGATGGATTTCGGCACTCGCCGCCGTTTTTCTCGCGAAGTACAAGAAACCATCGTTAAGCGTCTGCAACAGGAAAAGTGGTTCGTTGGCACCAGTAATTACGATCTGGCGCGTCGCCTTTCCCTTACGCCGATGGGAACCCAGGCACACGAATGGTTCCAGGCACATCAGCAAATCAGCCCGGACCTTGCCAACAGCCAGCGAGCTGCACTTGCTGCCTGGCTGGAAGAGTATCCCGATCAACTGGGGATTGCGTTAACCGACTGTATTACGATGGATGCATTCTTACGTGATTTCGGTGTGGAGTTTGCCAGCCGCTATCAGGGCTTGCGTCATGACTCTGGCGACCCGGTAGAATGGGGCGAAAAAGCGATTGCACATTATGAGAAACTGGGGATTGATCCGCAAAGCAAAATACTGGTTTTCTCCGACAATCTGGATTTACCTAAAGCGGTTGAGCTTTATCGCCACTTCTCTTCTCGCGTGCAATTAAGCTTTGGCATTGGTACACGCCTGACTTGTGATATTCCTCAGGTAAAACCCTTGAATATCGTGATTAAACTGGTGGAGTGTAACGGTAAACCGGTGGCGAAACTTTCTGACAGCCCTGGCAAAACTATCTGCCATGACAAAGCGTTTGTCCGCGCGCTGCGTAAAGCATTCGACCTTCCGCACATTAAAAAAGCCAGTTAATATCATCAGGGAGTCATAACGGCTCCTTTTTTGCCTTTTATTCCGAAATCTTTTGCCCCATCTGCGAATTCTGCTTGTCTGATTGCAGATGCCAGGTAACATAGGTATCCCCCCATTGACGGGTGGACAAGTGTTTATTTTTTCCGACTATTAACAGAGAGAATATTATGAGCGTTGTGCCTGTAGCCGACGTACTCCAAGGCCGCATAGCCGTTGACAGCGAAGTCACCGTGCGCGGATGGGTACGTACCCGCCGAGATTCAAAAGCTGGCATCTCCTTCCTCGCCGTTTATGACGGTTCCTGCTTTGATCCTGTACAGGCTGTCATCAATAATTCTCTGCCCAATTACAATGAAGACGTACTGCGTCTGACCACCGGTTGCTCGGTCATTGTGACGGGTAAAGTCGTGGCATCGCCGGGCCAGGGGCAACAATTTGAAATTCAGGCCAGCAACGTTGAAGTTGCCGGTTGGGTTGAAGATCCAGACACTTACCCGATGGCCGCAAAACGCCACAGCATCGAATATCTGCGTGAAGTCGCTCACCTGCGTCCGCGTACCAACCTGATTGGCGCAGTAGCACGCGTTCGCCACACGCTGGCACAGGCGCTGCATCGCTTCTTTAACGAGCAGGGCTTCTTCTGGGTATCTACGCCGCTGATTACCGCGTCCGATACCGAAGGCGCTGGCGAAATGTTCCGCGTTTCAACGCTGGATCTGGAAAACCTACCACGTAACGATCAGGGCAAAGTCGATTTCGATAAAGACTTCTTTGGTAAAGAGTCTTTCCTGACCGTATCTGGTCAGTTGAACGGCGAAACCTATGCCTGTGCGCTATCGAAAATTTATACCTTCGGCCCGACATTCCGTGCTGAAAACTCCAACACCAGTCGTCACCTGGCGGAATTCTGGATGCTGGAGCCAGAAGTCGCGTTTGCTAATCTGAACGATATCGCCGGTCTGGCTGAAGCCATGCTGAAATATGTCTTCAAAGCAGTTCTCGAAGAACGTGCTGACGACATGAAATTCTTCGCTGAACGCGTGGACAAAGATGCTGTAAGCCGCCTGGAACGTTTCATTGAAGCAGACTTCGCCCAGGTTGATTACACCGAAGCAGTCACCATCCTTGAAAACTGCGGTAAGAAATTTGAAAACCCGGTTTACTGGGGCGTCGATCTCTCTTCTGAGCACGAGCGTTATCTGGCGGAAGAACACTTTAAAGCACCGGTAGTGGTTAAAAACTATCCGAAAGACATTAAAGCGTTCTATATGCGCCTTAACGAAGACGGTAAAACCGTTGCCGCAATGGACGTTCTGGCGCCGGGTATCGGTGAGATCATTGGTGGTTCGCAGCGTGAAGAGCGTCTGGACGTGCTGGACGAGCGCATGCTGGAGATGGGCCTGAACAAAGAAGATTACTGGTGGTATCGCGATCTGCGTCGCTACGGTACTGTTCCACATTCCGGTTTCGGTCTTGGCTTTGAACGCCTGATTGCCTACGTGACCGGCGTACAGAATGTGCGTGACGTGATTCCTTTCCCACGTACTCCGCGTAACGCCAGCTTCTAATTCACTTCCTGAAAGAGCCAGCGCACGCTGGCTCTTTTTTATCCCCTTCTGTCAAGTTATCTGTTTGTTAAGTCAATCAATCTATTTGCAACCCCTCAAGGCCCCTCTTCCTGTTACGGAATATTTCTCTGAAATATTTGCGAACAAAAAATTAACCCACAGTCTTATTGCGGATTAGCAATTTCTTAGCTGATAGCACAATTTTTATACTTATTTTTGGCTTTCTGGACGCCTGAAAGCGTGATTCAGCGAGACTGCGGGGAAAAATGATCAGAAAGAAAATTTTCGTTTAGTTAATTTAAACATAAGGAAATCATATAAATAGATCAAATTCACTGCAAATATCATTAAAGTCCAATGGAAATATGACGGCGTTCACAAAGTCCCTTAAATTTTACTATTGGTTACACATTTTTGCTTTTTGTAACTATATCTTTATCTTTGTAGCACTTTCACGGTAGCGAAACGTTAGTTTGAATGGAAAGATGCCTGCAGATACATAAAACACCAAACTCTCATCAATAGTTCCGTAAAGATTCATTGACAGAGCTTATTGGCGGCAGTGGCAGGTGTTATAAAAAAAACCATGAGGGTAATAAATAATGATGAAGCGCAATATTCTGGCAGTGATTGTCCCTGCTCTGTTAGTAGCAGGTACTACAAACGCTGCAGAAATCTATAACAAAGATGGCAACAAAGTAGATCTGTACGGTAAAGCTGTCGGTCTGCATTATTTTTCCAAGGATAACGGTGAAAACAGTTACGGTGGCAATGGTGACATGACCTATGCCCGCCTTGGTTTTAAAGGGGAAACTCAAATCAATTCCGATCTGACCGGTTACGGTCAGTGGGAATACAACTTCCAGGGTAACAACTCTGAAGGTGCTGACGCTCAAACTGGCAACAAAACCCGTCTGGCATTCGCTGGTCTGAAATACGCTGACGTAGGTTCTTTCGATTACGGTCGTAATTACGGTGTTGTTTATGACGCACTGGGCTACACCGATATGCTGCCAGAGTTCGGTGGCGATACCGCATACAGCGATGACTTCTTCGTTGGTCGTGTAGGCGGCGTTGCTACCTACCGTAACTCCAACTTCTTTGGTCTGGTTGATGGCCTGAACTTCGCTGTTCAGTACCTGGGTAAAAACGAGCGTGATACTGCACGACGTTCTAACGGCGACGGTGTTGGCGGTTCCATCAGCTACGAATTCGAAGGCTTTGGTATCGTTGGTGCTTATGGTGCAGCTGACCGCACCGACCTGCAAGAAGCTCAGCCTCTCGGCCAGGGTAAAAAAGCTGAACAGTGGGCAACTGGTCTGAAGTATGATGCAAATAACATCTACCTGGCTGCAAACTACGGTGAAACCCGTAACGCCACCCCGATCACTGGTGGCTTTGCCAACAAAACGCAAGACGTTCTGTTAGTTGCGCAATACCAGTTTGACTTTGGTCTGCGTCCGTCCATCGCTTACACCAAATCTAAAGCGAAAGACGTAGAAGGCATCGGTGATGTTGATCTGGTGAACTACGTTGAAGTGGGCGCAACCTACTACTTCAACAAAAACATGTCCACCTATGTTGACTACATCATCAACCAGATCGATTCTGACAACAAACTGGGCGTAGGTTCTGATGATACCGTTGCTGTAGGTATCGTTTACCAGTTCTAATAGCAGACCTCTTTGTTAAATGCCGAAAAAACAGGACTTTGGTCCTGTTTTTTTATGCCTTCCAGAGCAATCTCACGTCTTGAAAAAACAGCCTGCGTTTTCATCAGTAATAGTTGGAATTTTGTAAATCTCCCGTTACCCTGATAGCGGACTTCCCTTCTGTAACCATAATGGAACCTCGTCATGTTTGAGAACATTACCGCCGCTCCTGCCGACCCGATTCTGGGCCTGGCCGATCTGTTTCGTGCCGATGAACGTCCCGGCAAAATTAACCTCGGGATTGGTGTCTATAAAGATGAGACGGGCAAAACCCCGGTATTGACCAGCGTTAAAAAGGCTGAACAGTATCTGCTCGAAAATGAAACCACCAAAAACTACCTCGGCATTGACGGTATTCCTGAATTTGGTCGTTGTACTCAGGAACTGCTGTTTGGTAAAGGTAGCGCCTTAATCAATGACAAACGCGCACGTACAGCCCAGACCCCAGGTGGCACCGGTGCATTACGTGTAGCCGCCGATTTCCTGGCAAAAAATACCAGCGTTAAGCGCGTGTGGGTGAGCAACCCAAGCTGGCCAAACCATAAGAGCGTATTTAACTCTGCGGGTCTGGAAGTTCGTGAATACGCTTATTACGATGCAGAAAATCACACTCTGGACTTCGACGCTTTAGTTAACAGTCTGAACGAAGCTCAGGCTGGTGACGTTGTCCTGTTCCACGGCTGCTGCCATAACCCTACCGGCATCGATCCTACACTGGAGCAATGGCAAACACTGGCGCAGCTTTCTGTTGAGAAAGGCTGGCTGCCGCTATTTGACTTCGCTTACCAGGGTTTCGCCCGTGGTCTGGAAGAGGATGCTGAAGGTCTGCGCGCTTTCGCGGCTCTGCATAAAGAGCTGATCGTCGCCAGTTCCTACTCTAAGAACTTTGGCCTGTACAACGAGCGTGTTGGCGCTTGTACTCTGGTTGCCGCAGACAGTGAAACTGTCGATCGTGCATTCAGCCAGATGAAAGCAGTAATTCGCGCAAACTATTCTAACCCACCGGCTCACGGGGCTGCGGTTGTTGCTACGATCCTGAGCAACGAGGCTTTGCGTGCGATCTGGGAACAAGAGCTGACCGATATGCGCCAGCGCATTCAGCGTATGCGTCAGTTATTTGTTAATACACTGCAGGAGAAAGGCGCAAACCGCGACTTTAGCTTTATCATCAAACAGAATGGTATGTTCTCTTTCAGTGGCCTGACAAAAGAACAGGTACTGCGTCTGCGTGAAGAGTTTGGCGTGTACGCTGTTGCTTCTGGTCGCGTAAACGTGGCCGGAATGACGCCAGATAATATGGCGCCGCTGTGCGAAGCGATTGTGGCTGTGCTGTAAGCGTTAAAACCAATGAAGCCCGCTGAAAGCGGGCTGAGACTGATGACAAACGCAACATTGCCTGATGCGCTACGCTTATCAGGCCTACGCGTCCCCTGCAACATTTTGAATTTGCACGATTTTGTAAGCTGGATAAGGTGCTCGCGCCGCATCCGGCATAAACAAAGCGCACTTTGTCAGAAATCCAGGCCCGCATTAAAAGCGGGCTTTTTTATGCGCTTTTACCAGACGGGCATTTCGTCTTGCAGGAAGGGGTTATGCAGGCGCTCATAACCAAGAGTGGATAATGGTCCGTGACCCGGAATAAATGTCACGTCATCCCCCAATGGCAGCAATTTATCTTTGATTGAAGAAATCAGTTGATTGTGATCGCCTCGTGGGAAGTCACTGCGCCCTACTCCGCCTTTGAAAAGGACGTCGCCAGAAATCAACAGTTTTGCCTGATTATCAAAGAAAACCACATGGCCTGGCGTATGCCCTGGGCAATGTAACACCTGTAAAGTCACATTCCCTATGCTGATAGTGTCGCCTTCATTCAGCCAGCGATCTGGTGTTAATGGCTGACACTCTTCCAGGCCAAACATGCGACTCTGCGCAGGCAAGCCTTGCAGCCAGAACTCATCTTCTTTTTCCGGGCCAAGCACTGGCACGCCGTAGTGTTGTGCCAGTTCCGCCGCTGCGCCAACGTGGTCCAGATGACCATGCGTCAGCAGGATCTGCATTAGCGTCAGGCCGCTGGCGTCAACTTCCTGTTTGATTTTTTCCGCATCGCCACCCGGATCGACCAGTGCGGCCAGGCGAGTTTGCTCACACCAGATCAATGAACAGTTCTGGGAAAATGCGGTGACCGGAATAATACGATAATTCATACTGCCCCTGTTTCGTTAAGCGATTGTTACCAGTGCCGCGCTGGCCCGGTATCAATATGCACAAAGTTACTGCGTGGGTAATATCCTACACCACCTGCGCGCATAGATAACGCTGCTTTGCGTATATTGCTTAACGCAATACCTTCAATATGGAAGTCCATCGCCTGCCCTTTAGTGTGATAGCTTTTCTTTGCTACTCCACGGCTGTGGGCGCGTAATTCATTATTGGTGTCAATCGAACGGTAGCCAGATATGAGCTGTACTGGCTTGCGAGTGCCTAACAACCCTTGCAGGCGATATAACTGGTCGAATAATCCTGGGTCGATGGACCTTATTTTGTTCGCGCGGAAATCGCGGAAAAAATGGTTTAGTTTTGCCAATTCTTCCTGAATATAGCCTCTGCCATCGAAAAACTCCGCCTTAATTGACTCTCCGGTATGGAGATTGTTAAGTGTCAAAATGCGCGGACGTGGGGTAGAGAGTGTCGCAAATGAAGGCGTCGGCAGGATGGCGGCACCAAGTGCAACACCACCAAGCGCCAGTAGTTTGCGGCGATTAGCGTCGAATTTGTCCATGATAATCAAGTCTACAGGTCAATGTTATCGTTTATATGCACTTCTGGCGCACAAGAGGCACCTTAACCGCCCATAAAGCTGACGTCAAGATGACTCACCCCCAGCAGCGACGGGGGCTACAGAGAATAGCCCCCGAAAATGCTAATTATTACGACAACAGATTTTCCCGAACTACTTCATTTACCTGATTAATTGTTCCGCTTTTGAGACAATTTGCGAGCTGGATCGTGCAGGCAGATCATAATTGTAAATATCTGTACGATATTGGGTACGACCATCTGCACCAACAAAAGCGGTCAGATAGTAAAGATTAACCGGTATCGATTGACGAATATTAACGTAACGGGTATCACCCCGCTTTAGAGCATCGGAGATACGCTTGTCATTCCAGCCAGCATCCTGCAGCAGCATATTTGCCAGATCCGACGCCTTATTCACCCGCACACAGCCAGAACTCAACGCGCGCGTTTCACGTTTGAAAAGATTGTGATTCGGCGTGTCATGCAAATAGATAGCGTCTGAACTCGGCATATTAAATTTATACCGTCCTAGCGAATTTCGCGGGCCAGGAGCTTGCTGGAAGCGGAACGGCAAATTCGATGCGGTTATCGTCGACCAGTCAATCTGCCACGGGTCAAGCGCATCTTTGCTGTTCCAGCCGCGCATAACCGTATAGCCATGGCTTTCAAGATAACCGGGATCGTTACGCACCTTTGGCAGAATATCTTTGCGTGCCAGCGTCGGTGGTACGTTCCACGGCGGGTTTACCACCACATTGTTTAAGGCACTGCTCATCATCGGCGTTTTGCGATCGGGACGACCGACAATGACCCTTGAATCCAGCACTTGATTGCCGTTCTGATAATAGACCAGCGAATAGGCCGGAATGTTAACCATGATGCCAGTAGAAAGCTCGGATGGCAGCAAGCGCAATCGCTGGATATTGAGCGCCAGCACGCCCGCTCGCTGTGCAGGCGTGACGTTTAACCAGTCTCGCGTTGCCGGGCCAATAGAGCCATCTGCTCCTAAGCCTTGCCATGCCTGAAAACGTTTCACGGCTTCCACCAGCTCATTATCATAGGCAGCTCGGACGGCTGGCGCAGGTTTACTGCGAGCTGTAGTTTGCTTACCCATCGGCTTAGTTTCGGCTGTTTCAATTGCAGCGGCAGACGGACTAACTACCGCGCCTGTCGATGTTTCATCGCCCGGCAGTGCTATTTTCGGCCCACCTTCGAGCATACCTGTACGCTGCAAAATCTCGCGCAGCGCCGGGACGTCGTTACTCCATTGACCAGGGCGTAGCGTTGCTTTACCGGTCAGTTGCGGCCACGGTTTGGAATCACTCAATAAGTTCAGCAAAGATTCATGCATTGCTGAATATTGCGGATGCTGTGGTGCCAACCCTGAGACAAACGTGGTCAATTGACCGTTATCCAGCGCCACCTGCCAATGGTTAATGACCGAGAGCGGCGGTGTTGAGAGCGCATAAGGTTTACTGCTGTACAGCCAGCGGGTACCTTTGACCGGAATGTTTGCGACGAAATGGAGATACCCCATCATTGCATCCGATAGCACCACATCACGTGCCATACCGTTAACGCCAGGGTCAGTCAGTAACTCCACCCATTTGTTAAACTGCGGTTGAAAACCGGCAATCGCCACTTCTGCCAACTGCTGCTGGAAAGCTTTAACTGCATCACGATTTTCCCACATCGGCTGCATATCGCGTGCTGCATACAAGAGTTGAAGCTGGTTAAGATAAACCGGCTTATAACCTGCAGGTAATTGTGATTCAATTTGCGTGCGGGCCTTTTCTGCCGCACCTTCAGGTAGCGGTTGGATCCCCGCCATTATTGCCGTGGCTTGCGCCTGCGGCAGTACATCTCCCTGTTCACTTACAGCCACCGGGCTGTCACCAGGGATAACCTCAGGCTCATCAGCCTGCACACTGAACAGTGGAGCGAATGTTACGGCCAGGCACAAACTGATTGCCGAAAGCCGACGACCACACATCATGTTAAGCAACATCCCTTGCCCCCTGTTTTTATCATACTCTGAATAGCCAGGCTGTTTTATCTTAACTGCCTTTACAACGCCAATACTCATGAAAGTATGACGAGCAAGCCTGTTACTTATCAAGCTTACCTTCAGTATATAAACGTCGGTACGTTTTTACACAACCTAATGTAAAGAAGTTTAAAGAAAAGCGCGCCATAATGCGGCATTTTTTTAGTGCAGAAACGGAGTTTTTCGAAAAAAAAGGCGGCATCGCTGCCGCCTTGAACTTAACTTGCCTGAGAAGGCGCTTCATCCGTACCTGGAAGCGTTTCAGGGAGTTGCGGCGCAAATCCTCGCAGGCCGACTACGTGAACGTGTTCGGTATTCTGGAAGACTTTACGCACCAGTTTATAGGTGGTGCCTTTCTCCGGGCTGATATTTTCAGGTGCCGCGATGATGAGCTGCATTTGCAAACGCTCACACAATTCAAACAGCGTGGCGATGGAACGGGCATCCAGTCGCGCAGCTTCATCGAGGAATAGCAGACGGCAAGGAGAGATATCTTTACCGCGCAGGCGGCGAGATTCATCTTCCCAGCTCTGTACCACCATCACCAGAATCGACATACCCGTACCGATAGCCTCACCGGTCGACAGTGCGCCAGACTCCGCGCGCAACCAGCCATCGGAACCACGGTTAACCTCAACTTCCATCTCCAGGTAGTTACGGTAATCCAGAAGTTCTTCACCAATGGTTTGCGGCGTGCGCTGACCCATATCAATTTGTGGATTAAGTCGCTGATACAGTTTTGCCAGAGCTTCCGAGAAGGTTAGACGGTTGCTCTTGAACAGATCCTGATGTTGCTCATGCTGTTCTGAAAGCACGTCAAGCAGCATGGCGTGGGTTTCACGCACGTTCACGTTCAGACGCACACTGTTCACCTGACCGAACGATACGCTCTGCAAGCCCTGGTTGAGCATGCGGATACGGTTCTGTTCGCGCTGAATGGTTTTGCGAATGATGTTCGCCACACTGCGGGAGCTGATCGCCAGTTTCTGTTCGCGAGAAGTTAACTCTTCGGTCAGACGGCTAAGTTCGATTTCCATCTGCTCGATAGCTTCCACCGGATCATCGGTACGAATAATATCCTGGCGAATACGTTCGCGCAGATGCTGATAAACCGCCACGAAGAACTGGATTTTGCGCTCAGGTCGTTTTGGATCTTCCGACATGCGCAGCACGTCGCGCAGATGTTCGTTATCCGCCACCGCCAGACGCAGCGCACCTAACGCCTTATCCGACATGGAACGCAAATCATCGGCGGAGAGATAGGCCAGCTCACGACGGTGTAAGCGGCGTTCAACGCCATTATCTTTCACCATGCGCATGACTGCACACCAGCCCGCTTTCGCGGTCACTACCTGCTCGCGCATCTCAAAGTAATCACGTTCCAGCTTGCGCAGTTTGCGGGTCAGGTTGTCCATCTCCGCTTCGCAGAAGGTCAGCGCTTTTTCCAGTTGATTGCGGCGTGAACGGTTATTGCTCAGTTGCGCGTGCAGCTCGTCACGGCGAATACGCGCCCGCTCTTCTGCCCCGCTATCGGCACGCACGCCGATATCCTGCAGTTCTCGTTGTAGATCGTTAAGCAGCTCTTTTTTGGTGTCGTAAGAACTTTTCAGCGAAGCCAGTACCTGGTTGTACTGACTCAACTGCGCAGCGTGGCCGCGCAACGCTTCACGAGCACGAGTACGTTCCGCTTCCGCCTGCTCCAGACGTTCGCGCAGTTTTTCGTTGAGATCGCTGTTACCGCTGAGCATTTCTACCGAATCAGAGTAGCTAAAGTGCGCACGACGCTGTACCACTTCAGTCAGGGCAAATGCCTGTTGACGGGCATCGCGCTGCATCTGCTGAGAATACGCGTAATCTTCTTTTAACTGTTCGAACTGTTCCGGGTCGCTCTGCAACACAGAAACGATCGGCTCCAGTTTTGCCAGTTGATTGCCAAACTGCTGAACAAAACGCGCGGCTTCCTGAGCTTCATCAAGACGTTCGCGGATTTCATCGACACGATCCGCCAGTGAGTCATCCGCTAACAGGTTGAGACGCGGCAGGATACGGTTCAGTGCCGCAACGCCCTCTTTCGCCTGCTCAAACTGAATTCGCTGCTGCTGGTTATCATTTTCATGATTACTCAACGCCCGCTCCAGTTCGACACGACGGCTGTTCAGTTGGCGAATTTCGGCTTCTGGATCGGACTCAAACGCCACTGCCAGATGGCTGCCAATAAAGCGGCTGAATGCCTGATGCAGTCGCTGGGTTTTCTGAACATCAAAGGAGAGCGTAGCAAAGCGTTCAGAGAGCAATTCGCGCTCGGCGTGCAAGCTTTCGATCCGGCTTTCACGCGCCGCGCGACCAAACAGCGGCACTTCCGGGAAGCGCGAGTAACGCCACTGACGCTCGGCGGTTTTCACCACCACCGCTTTTTCCAGCTCATCGACGTTGAACACGCTATCATCGAACGACTGCGGATCTCCCTCGATCAAGTAGAGATCTTCCGGACAATCGGTTAAGCCTTCCAGCTGTTCGGCCACCTGAGACAGATCCGGCACCACAATGGCGTGGCGAGACGGGCCATACAGCGCCGAGAAGTACGGCGCATCTTCCAGGCTAACGTCGTCATAAATTTCTGACAGCAGCACGCCGCCAAAACGCTCGGCCAGCGCATTCAGACGCTGGTCTTCGGAGCCGCCTGGCTGGCTTAAACGTTCGATCTCTTCATCGACAGCGTTTTTGCGCGCGCCCACTTCATCACGTTCAACAATCGCTTCGCGCTCACGCTCCAGCAGTTGTTGCAGATATTCGGTGACATCCTGGCTGCAGGTGAACTCTTCACCGCACTGCTCGCTCAACTGATTGAGGCTGTTTTGCGCTGCCAGCCAAACCGGCGCACGCTGCATCAGGCTCTGAATACGAGATTGCAGCTGTTCCTGTTCCTGACGCAGTGCCATACGCTCTTCACGGGCGTTGGAAACGCTGTCAGAAAGAGAGGCAATACGCGCTTCCAGTTCCTGATGCAGGGCTTCCAGTTCGTCGATATCAAAATTCTTGCCCTGACGTTTGCAGAAATCTGCCAGCAGACGTTCAGCTTCTTGCTGCTCGCGCAGACGCTGTTCCAGTTCGCTTAAGCGCATCCGCAGTGGCTGAACCTGCTCTGCCAGGTGACGCTGATCGACCCCTTCGCGCAGCAGTTCGCGGGCGACATCCCACGCCTCGTTACGCGCCAGCGGGCCGTTGATTGCAACCACCAGCTGATAAGCCTGCTCAAACTGGCTGTGCGCAGTTTGCGCCATGCTCATTTTCTGCTCGAGAGAGAGCATTTTTTCGGTCGCTTCCAGCTCTTTCGCCTGGAAGGTTTCCAGCCATTCGGCGGCGCTGTCGGCGGTTAAGTCCGGCAGATGGCACAGTTCTTTGGCGCGATTAAGCGCTGCAATCGCCTGGTTGTACTGGATCGCACGCGTTTGCTGGACGTCCAGCGCCTGCTGGTAGTCAGCAAGCTGACTTTTCAGCTCGTCCACTTCCAGTTCGGCGGCTTCCGCGCGCGCTTCGTTATCTTCCTGGCGCTCGATGGCTTCTGCCACCACTTCATTTTGCTCTTCGAGACGGATCTGCAGTTCATCGAGGTCCGCTTCGTAGCGTTCGATTTTCTCCTGCTGACGCAAAGCGGTTTGCACCAGGTTCAGGTGATCGCTGGCCGCCTGATAATCCGCTTCCAGATCGCCCTCGGCACCGTTGTGCTCTGCCAGTTCACGCGCCATATCGACATGTTTGTACTGCTCCGCCGCCAGTTGCTGACGCGAAGTATGTAGCTCGCGACGAAACTCCAGCGCTTTATCGAGATGGACACGGCGCTCGTTGGCGTGACGCATGTAGTCCGCCGCCACGTAGTTGGTGGCTTCGCTGATCAGATGTTTAAACAGGTCGCGGTCCGACTGGGTGACGCGAATCGCTTCCAGCGTCATACGGTTTTCACGCAGCGCCGCTTCCATGTCCTGGAACGCTTTACGCACGCCGCTGTTTTCCGGCAGCAGGTAGTCGCGCAGAGAACGGGTAATGGCACTGGAGATCCCGCCGTACAGCGAAGCTTCGATCAGACGATAGAATTTACTACGATCAGACGCTGAGCGCAGACGACGCGCGATGATGCCCAGATCGAACATCAGCGAGTGGTAATCGGTAATGGAGTTGAACTGTTTAAACTGCACGCCTTCCATCGCCTCGAGCTTGTCTTTGAGCTCGTTAAGCGGCAGCACGCGCGCCTGACGTTCGTTCAGGGATTCGGTCACCAGCTGTGTCGGCTGCACCGACATCGGCAGTCCCTGAATGGCAAACGGCTTGATATCCACTTTACGATCGCGTCCGGCAACCTGTTGCAGACGCACACCGACCACCACGCGCTGGTGGCGCGAGTTAATGGTGTCGAGCATCGAATAACAGACACCCGCTTTCAGCTTACCGTGCAGACCTTTATCACGCGAACCACTGGTAGCCCCGGCTTCCGTGGTGTTACGGAAATGCAGCAGGGTCAAGTCGGGAATGAGCGCCGTAACAAACGCCGCCATCGTGGTGGATTTACCCGCACCGTTACCGCCGGAAAGCGTCGTGACCAACTCATCCAGGTCAAAGGTGCGAGCAAAAAAGCCGTTCCAGTTAATCAGCGTCAGTGAGCGAAATTTACCGCGTTCAATCATTATTCTTCCTCTCCGCTATCTGGCTGATTCTCTTCAGTTTCGTCATTGAGTTGCAGGTGATTTTCCAGCGACATTGCTTCACCATCGCGAATCAGACGACGTTGTGCTTCACGCGGATCGTCGCCCGCACGCACATCGGCACCAAAGCGGAACACCGATTCGGTAATGCGGAACTTGCTGCTGTCGTGACCCATAAACCACACCATGCCTAAGCGACGCAGACGGTTGAGCGAAGAGCGTACTTTTTCCTGCAACTTCTGGCGGTCAACGTCTGAACCGGTAGAACGATTGTTCACCAGTTTCAGCAATTTTGCTTCATCGGCCAGGGTGAGCAGTTCGTCATACAGTTCCTGCTGGGTAAAGATCCCCTCGTTCGCCAGCCGTTCCGGGCTGAGATAGAGATAACAGAGGATTTTCCCGACCATCATGTCCAGTTCCGACAACACAGAACGTGGGATGATGGTGGTGGAACGTGGACGTAAATAGAAGAAACCTTCCGGCGCGCGGATTAGCTCCACGTTATAACGCGCGTAAAATTCTTCCAGATATTCCTGAAAATCCATCAGGAAAGCATGATTATCCAGTTCGTCGAGGCCAATATGGCGGCCTGAACGTAAGGCGCTATCCAGCGCCGGAAATAACGGATTCGCCAGCGCCTGCGCCAGCTTAACCGGCATCACTTGTTCAATATTTGTCGATGACATGCGCCTGTACCTTGGCTCCGTAATCATTAATCGGCTGCCATTTCGCTGGCAGTCCGGTGAAGTCTGCTTGCGCTACGCCGAGGCGTACCGCCTGATCAATAACAATACGCGCGACGTCAAAGTGACGCGCACGCGGATACTGCGCCAGATATTCGCGTACCACCAGACCAAGATCCAGTGGCACTTGTCTGGTTTTATAGACGGCGAGCTGCTCTTCGATAATCGCTGCGAGTTGTTCGCGGATCTCGTTAAACTCTTCGTACTCTAAATCTGGCGGAAGTTCCCCGGTCACTTCTTCATCGCGCAGTGCCATCTCTTCGTCACGCATATCCAGCAGACGATCGGCATTGGCGTAAGTCAGCGCCCACGGCTCATCAAAATAGGTTTGTACCGACTGGCGTAAACGCTGGGCAAAGACGCGGTTTTTATCCATATCGATAGCGGTACGAATAAATTTGTGTACGTGGCGATCGTAGCCAATCCACAAGTCGATGGATTGCTGGCCCCAACTGATAATACGGTCGAGTTTGCTCTGCAGATCGAACACCAGGCGATCGACAAAATGCAGATCGTCATGGGTCATCGTCGCATCCTGAATGCGCAACAGATTGGCCTGGAGTTTGTCGCCTGCCGCTTCCAGCGTATCCTGCAATTCACGCAGCGTTCCGGAAGTTTCCGAAAGCAACAATTCACAGCTGGAGATCGCCGCCCGCCAGTCTTTATTCAGCAACTGAGCGATATCGTCCTTCACCTGCTGCTGCTGTTCGTCCATCAGACGTTGCGTCAGGTCGATGCTGTCGAAAATTTCCGCTACCGAATATTTCAGCGGCGCATAGACGTTGCGGTGCCAGTGAAATTCATCACCGCCCTCTTCGGCGGCATCGGCTGCACGTTTTAACTCACCCGCCACAATCGACAACTGCATAGAAAGGCGCAACGTAGAAAACTCGCGCTGACGGATGTAGTAGTCAGTAATGCCGATGCCGAGCGGCGTCAGGCGATAAATAGCATTCCCTTCCGCCTGCTCGCTGGTAAAGCGGTTCAGCAGACGTTGACGCACCATATCGTTGATCGCGTTGTTGGCGCGCACGCCGATGGTTTCGCTGGTTTGCTCAAACGCATCACTCACATGGCGGAACGCATCCACCAGCTCGCCCTCACTCATCTCACCATCAAGACGCTCGCCATTCAGCGTGGCAACAGCCAGCAGAAAAGAGAGTCGGTCTACCGGCAGCGAGATGGAGAAGTCATTTTTTCTGGCCCAGGCAACCAGTTCGGGGACTGTCTGGGATAATTCACTCATACTTTATCCTTGCTCTGCGGTTTGTGCGCGGTGACATGAATATAACGCCCCAGGTTAATATACGGTTCCTGACGGCAATAACGCGTTTCTAATTCAAGTAATGCTTCATAGCTGTCGCGCTGTTGGTGCTTTTCACGCAGATAATCATGAAACACGCGAACGCCTGTCTTACCCATAATTTGCCAACCAGCTTCTTCCAGCCACAGATAAACCTGCGCCGGGTCGCGTGGATAATCTGGCGAAAGCGTCCGTTTTTTCTTTTTCGGCATTCCCGCCTGCACGTAATCAAAATTCCCGGCGACCATGTTATGCATCAGCAAGCCGTGCGCATTGTAGAACATTAATGACAACACGCCGCCTGGACGCAACACGGACCACAGGGTCTGCAATACGCTGCGGGGATCGGCCACCCACTCCAGTACCGCATGGAACAATATCAGATCAACGGGCGTTTCCAAATGTGAAGCAACATCCTGAGCGGCGCAATGTATAAATTGCATGTTGTCGCTCACACCTTTTGCTTCTGCCGCCTGTTTTGCGCGGTCGATCATCTGCGCAGAGAGATCGCATAAAATGACCTGATGCCCGCGCTCGGCCATTTTGATTGCGGTCTGCCCTTCACCGCCACCGGCATCCAGCACACGCAGTTTTTGCGCGCCCATTTCCGCCAGCACGCGATCGAGATCTTGCCACAGAATAGCCTGTCGAAGCTGCCCTTTGGTGGTGCCGTAAATGTTACGGGAAAACTTTTCCGCAATATCATCAAAATTGCGATCCTGCATTGCTTTCTCCACCGGTTGGCTAAGACGTTTTCTGATAAAGACGCTATTTTGTCACAGCCACGGCGAGAATGAACCCGTCTGGTGTAATATCGCTGGCGATCCCTTGCTATATGGTCAAAAAAGGAACCAGAAAGGATGCTTTTTACACTGAAAAAAGTGATTGGCGGCATGCTGCTGCCACTTCCGCTGATGTTGTTGATTATTGGTGCTGGCCTGGCGCTGCTGTGGTTTAGCCGTTTTCAAAAAACCGGGAAGATTTTGATTAGCATTGGGTGGCTGGCGCTCTTGTTATTGAGTTTGCAACCGGTAGCCGACCGCCTGCTGCGTCCCATCGAAAGCACCTATCCGACATGGAATAATTCGCAAAAAGTGGACTATATCGTGGTGCTCGGAGGTGGTTATACCTGGAACCCGCAGTGGGCACCGAGCTCTAATTTAATCAATAACAGTTTGCCGCGCCTGAATGAAGGTATTCGCTTATGGCGCGAAAATCCGGGATCAAAGCTGATCTTCACGGGAGGCGTAGCAAAAACCAATACGGTGAGTACAGCGGAAGTAGGTGCCAGAGTGGCGCAATCGCTGGGTGTCCCACGCGAGCAAATTATCACACTGGATTTACCAAAAGATACCGAAGAAGAAGCTGCCGCAGTGAAACAGGCGATTGGCGATGCCCCTTTCCTGCTGGTGACATCTGCGTCTCATTTGCCGCGCGCGATGATCTTTTTTCAGCAGGAAGGGCTAAATCCGCTGCCAGCCCCGGCGAACCAGTTGGCAATCGACTCGCCGCTTAATCCGTGGGAACGGGCAATCCCCTCTCCGGTCTGGTTAATGCATAGCGACCGCGTTGGCTATGAAACGCTTGGCCGCATCTGGCAGTGGCTAAAAGGTACGTCAGGCGAGCCACGGCAGGAGTGATTTAGTCGCCAGATCAAAGTTGCTACGGTTAAACCGCCCGGTATTGACCAGTTGCGCAACTTCATCCCATAACACATACAGCCAACGCCGCCAGATGAAAGACTCCGCCACTGGCGCGCGTTGCAGGTAACTCCAGAGCAAATCTTCCGCCAGGGTGTTATCCATCAACCGGAATAATTCATACTCACGCGGTGCCCAGAGCATTAACCCCGGTCCGACCATCGCCAGGAGCTGATCGCTACGGGAATCTTTCAGCATGCTACGCAAACAGAAATTGCCGTGAATCAGCACACAATTATCGTTAAAACCTTCAAACAACACCGGCAGACATTCACGAGTGCGAAACAGAATCCGCTTATCCTGCATGGTTAAACCTGTGTTATTGAACTGATTGAGCGTCGCCCACAGCATTTCAACGTGCTGACGATACCAGGAAGGCCAGAAATTTTCCTGAGTATTGTCAACCGCGCCAACACATCCGCGGCTGTCCTGACGGTGCCAGGCCAGCAACGCTTCAACAATTTGATCTTTCAGATGTTCCCAGCGCTCTGGCGTTCTTGCGGGGGCTTCCACAGAAACACCGCGCATCCGCTCCAGCAACAAGACATCGGGACCGGGATGTTCTTCATGCGTCATCACGCCATAGATAGTCGGCATGCGAACAGTCCCGCTCCGAGCCAGCATGGTGGTTTTCCATGCCAGCTGTCTGGCCTGCCCCGGGGTAGAAAAACTTCGCGCCATGAGCGGCATCGGGTTTCCCTGGCTGTCATACAACGCCCACAGAGTTGTGTCTGCTTTTTCATTCACACACTCTATACGACTCAATCTTTCGCCCAGTAAATGGCTTAGTTCGGCACGCAGCTGTTCCATTCAGATTACCCTCATAAAAGCTACTGCTTTCATAATGAGCGCCAATGTAAAAGATGTCACCTGAATGAGATCAATTGTTGAAGGGAAAAAATGAAGAGAATCGTAACGCTACGACACTCCTCCCAAAATTGAGATGGAGTGTCGTGGGGAAAAATTAAGCCATTTCAGCGCGAACACGCTCAAGATCTTCGGGAGTATCTACACCGGTGCCAGGAACCTCCTGGGCGACAGCAACATGGATTTTTTCTCCATACCACAGCACACGAAGCTGTTCTAACATTTCGATATGTTCTAACGGGCTTGGCTGCCAGTTAACATAGCGGCGGATAAAACCTGCACGATAGCCATAAATGCCGAGATGGCGCAGGAAGTTATCTCCTACGGTTTCCAGACCTTTCGCAAAACGGTCACGATCCCACGGGATAGTGGCACGCGAGAAGTAGAGCGCATAACCTTCGGCGTCGAGAACAACTTTAACCGCATTCGGGTTAAAGGCTTCTTCCGCACTGTGGATAGGCACAGCCAAGGTCGCCATTCCAACCTGACGCTGGGCAAGGTTATCGGCAACCTGACGAATGATTGTCGCGGGGATCATCGGTTCATCACCCTGCACATTCACAATCACCGTGTCGTCGCTGAACGCGCATTTTTCGACAACCTCCGCCAGGCGTTCTGTACCTGACTGGTGATCTGCACGCGTCATGCATACTTCACCGCCAGCAGCTTCAACAGCGCGGGCGACATCCTCATGATCGGTTGCGACGATGATGCGCTCGGCACCTGATTCGCGCGCGCGTTCGAGTACATGAACAATCATAGGTTTGCCGTTAATATCGACCAGCGGCTTACCTGGCAGACGCGTGGAAGCGTAGCGCGCGGGAATAATGACCACAAAACTCATGATTTACTCTCATCAGCAGTCAGCACGCGGGCTTCCGTTTCCAGCAGCACTGGAATGCCATCGCGCAGCGGAAAAGCCAGGTTGTCCAGTTTGCAAATAAGTTCTTGTTTTTCCTGGTTATACCAAAGTTTGCCGTTGCAAACCGGGCAGGCAATGATTTCAAGCAGACGATGATCCATAGTTCCTCCAGATGGATCGGGTTATGAATGCATAAATCTTATCATAATCATTTATGCGTCGGGGTCTATTTCCCAGCCAGTGCGGTAATCGGTAAAGAAACCGTGCGGGCAGCGCCCTATTGTTACTCGCGTTGCCTGCTGCCAGTGAGCAAAATCCGTAATCGCCTGACGCAGCCCTTTTTGAAGGGTCACTGTTGGTTTTACCCCATCCTGTAGCCAGAGAGAGAGCACTTCAAAGATGCCAGTCTGGCGATGCATCTTAGAATCCATTCGCCCAACTAATTGCCCACGATGCAATAACGGTAGAACGAAATAACCATACTGGCGTTTGGGCGCTGGCGTGTAGCACTCCAGCCGGTAGCTAAAATCAAAAAGTTGCTCTGCCCGTTTACGATCCCAGACAACAGGATCAAAAGGCGAAAGTACCGCGCTGTGCGTTGCAGTGAGCTTTCCGGCGAGCGCACGTTCGAGTAGCGGCAGCAAATCAGCATGCAGCCAAAGATTACCCAATTTTTCAACATTCACAGCAATGATTTGCTGCTGTTCAGCCCTCGCTTCGCGCCACGCCGCCAGCGCCGGACGTTTCAGCCGGTAGTAATCCGCCAGCCACTGTTCGCGAAATATTCCCAGGCTGCGCGCACTGTTATCCAGCATGATGATTTCTGCTTCTGTTTGCGAAACGAGATCGCGCTCATCATCCCAGTCAGGCATGACACGGTGGGTTAAATCATAAACGCGCTGGAAGTTGCGCCGTTCAATCACCATCACCTTTCCGGCGGTAAAGAGCCCTTCCAGATGCCGTTTATGCGGCTTCCACTCCCACCAGCCGCTCGCCCCTTTACGAGGATGCTCAAAATCGGCTGAACGTACCGGCCCCTTATCATGAATATGCTGAATTAACTGTGCAATTTCCGCCGCATGTTCCTGCATCCAGGCATCTTTGTATTTCCAGCCCATTTTTTCAGGTGCCAGCATGCGGTGGCGAATAAGACGAAAATCGCTACGCGGCATAAAGCAGGCTTCATGCGCCCAGTATTCCATTAATTCGCCACACGCCAGAGACTCATCCAGCCACTGCGCAGGATAATTTCCCAGACGACTGAAAAGCACCAGATATGGACTACGGGCAACAATATTGATGGTATCGATTTGCAGCAAGGACATGCGAGAAATGGTAGCCAGAATATCTTCCGGCGACGCGCGACGACGGGGCTTGTTTAACAGCCCTTGCGCGGTGAGATGAAGATTTCGTGCATCGGTGAGGGAGAGATAAGGCAGCGTCATTCATTGCTCCGTCAATTAAACGCTGCCGCGGCTGAATTAGTTGCCAGAAGCCAGCGAGGAAAGTTGTGCGAGCAGTTTCTCTGGTTCATCGCCCGTAAGCTGTGCGTCAACGGGCAAATACCACCAGTTTTCTTCTGCAAAAGCCCGACATTTCACCGCATCTTTTTCAGTCATGACCAGTGTTTGCCCGGCGCTTAATAGTGCGCTGACATCCGCATGATTCAAAGATTGATGATCTGCCAGCGGCACACATTTTTCCGGTTGTATACCGCACATCTTTAGTGTGGCAAAAAATCGCGGCGGGTGACCAATACCTGCCATCGCCACCACATGTTTAAGTTGTGTAACGTCACAACGCGCGCCGGTAAGTAAATTCACTGCCTGACCCGGTATTAAGTTCATCGGGATTTCACCGTGACGCGGTACGCCGCCATTGACGATTACCGCATCAACCGATTTTAAGCGCCCCGCGCGCTCGCGCATTGGCCCCGCCGGCAACCACCAGCCATTGCCAAAGCGACGCACGCCATCGATGACGACGATTTCCACATCACGCGCCAGACGATAGTGCTGTAAACCGTCATCAGTCACGATAATCTGCACATCGGGATATTGCGCCAGAATGGCTTTTACCGCATCTGAACGGACAGGAGAAACTGCAACAGGTGCACCCGTACGCTGATAAATCAGCACCGGTTCATCGCCCGCCTGTGCGGTGGTGGTATCTGCCGACAATAACAGCGGATACGACTCAGCTTTACCGCCATAGCCCCGTGACACTACGCCAACACGAATACCGCGCTTTTGTAGTTGTTCCACCAGCCAGACAACCACCGGAGTTTTTCCGTTGCCGCCTGCGGTGAGATTACCAACCACGACAACCGGTACGGGGGCTCGCCAGGCGCGCTTCAGTTTTAGTTTATAGCAAAGACGGATAGCGCCACTCACCAGGCCATACAACCAGGAGAGTGGCAGCAATAACCGCCACAAAGGGGATTCACCAGACCAGATTTTTTCGATCATTGGCCAAACTGCATTTTATGAAGTTGCGCGTAGACTCCACGGTGCTCAAGCAAATCGTTATGCGTACCGCGTTCCACAATGATCCCGTCCTCGACGACCACAATTTCGTCTGCCTTTTCAATGGTAGACAAGCGGTGGGCAATCACCAGTGAGGTACGGTTTTTCTGCAACTCGTCCAGCGCCGCCTGAATCGCGCGTTCGGATTCGGTGTCCAGCGCCGAAGTGGCTTCATCCAGAATCAGAATTGGGCTATCACGCAGCAAGGCACGGGCAATAGCAATACGCTGGCGCTGGCCGCCAGAAAGCAACACGCCGTTTTCACCAATCACCGTATCAAGACCGTTATCCATCTTATTGATAAAGTCCATGGCATAGGCCATGCGTGCCGCTTCTTCAATCTGCTCACGGCTGTACTGTTCAGTACGGGCGTAAGCAATGTTGTTGGCAACCGTGTCATTAAACAGATGGACATTCTGCGACACCAGAGCAACCTGGTTACGTAAAGACGCCAGGGTATACTCGCGCAGATCGTGACCATCCATCAGGATCTCGCCTTCATCGATATCATAAAAACGGGTGATCAGGCTGGCAATGGTCGATTTACCCGACCCAGAACGCCCTACCAAAGCCACTGTTTTCCCTGCCGGGATCTTCAGGTTGATATTACGCAGCGCAGGGACTTCACGCCCCGGATAGGTAAAAGTGACATTGCGGAATTCAACGTCACCAGTAGCACGCTCAATCTCGCGTTTACCTTCGTCTTTCTCCTGTTCACTATCCAGAATGGTAAACAGCGTCTGACATGCCGCCATCCCGCGTTGGAACTGGGCGTTAACGTTGGTCAGCGATTTCAACGGACGCATCAGTGCAATCATCGAAGAGAAGACGACAGTAATCGTACCGGCAGTCAGGCTATCCATCACGCTTGGGAAGCTCGCAGCGTAGAGAACAAATGCCAGCGCCAGAGAGGCGATCAGCTGAATGATCGGGTCAGAGATGGAAGAAGCAGAAACCATCTTCATCCCCTGCAAACGCATCTTGTTGCTGACCTTATCAAAACGCTTTGTTTCTACTTCCTGGCCGCCAAAAATCAATACTTCTTTGTGGCCTTTCAGCATCTGTTCAGCACTGGTGGTCACCTGCCCCATGGTGTTCTGCATGTTTTTACTGATGCTGCGAAAACGCTTCGATACGATACGAATCGCAATCGAGACAATCGGCGCCAACACAATCAAAATGATCGACAGCTGCCAGCTGTAATAGAACATCATGGCGAACAGACCGATAATGGAAGCACCTTCACGCACCACCGTAATCAGCGCGCCGGAAGATGACGAAGCAACCTGTTCAGAATCGTAAGTAATACGTGAAAGCAGTGTCCCGGTTGATTGTTTGTCAAAAAATGACACTGGCATTCCCATCATGTGGCCGAACAGACGTCGACGCATGGTCATAACCACTTTTCCTGAAACCCAGGAGATACAGTAGCTGGAGATATAACTGGTGATACCACGTAAAATCATCAGGCCGATAACCACCAGCGGCATCCACATCAGCACGGAGCGATCTGTTTTACCAAAGCCATCATCGAGAAGCGGCTTAAGGAGCGATAACATGAAGGTATCGCTGGCTGCGTTGAGAATTAACGCTATGCCCGCCACGATCAGACCCGCTTTAAAAGGCGCAATGGTTGGCCACAGTCGGCGGAATGTCTGCCACGTAGAGAGATCTTTGTCGTTATGCATTCAAAAAACCAGCATTTGTTGAAATAGCCGCATATTCTACCCGTTATCCACTGGCACGCCAAACCACTGATGATACCAACGAGGTAAAATTTGCTCCCTTAGGCTGCTCACCCGCCAACCTTGCGCTGAAAAATTGACCGTTATTTGCCCCTGATGCGGGGTGTCAACCCATTGATATCCTTGTAGTTGATAGCGAAGTTTAACTTTACTGGAGGGCAGTCGCCATGCGTTATAGCGCGATGCCGATGCCAGTGCCATTTTTCCATTTACCCGCTGAATTAATGGCACAGATGACGAGGTATTACTGCCGTGATGGGGTACCTGAATCAAGGTTGCCTGAACCTGTTGCCAGTAATGACTTAGCATTTTTTGTTCAGCGGGGGCTTCAATATCGCCAGTCAAAAGAATGCTATGTGTTCCATCATCAACCTTAATCACACAGGAATGGTTATTTCCCTTTTCGTTACTCCCTTGCAAAGGCCAGTGCACGCTAAACTGCAATCCTTGCCACTGCCACGCTTCGCCACGCACGCAGGGCTGATGATGTTCCCAGTTTAAGGGGCTTCTTACCCATAACGTCGGCCAGGCATGTAATATCGAGTCCAGTCCCCCCCGGTGATCAAGATGTTCATGACTAAGAATAACGCCTTCCGGTTCAAGGTCATGCCAGCGGAGCCAGGGAATAATCAGTTGTTGCCCACTGTCCTCCTCCGGCCAGGCGAGCCCTGTATCATAGAGAACCGCTTTACCGTTTCGAGCGATCACCATTGCCAGCCCTTGCCCGACATCAAGCATATAAACCTGCCACTCATCAGACCGTGGTTTTTGCCACAGTGGCCAACACATTATAATTCCTCCAGCCATACACACCGCAGGCAACGTTTGCCATGCGTTTAGTCGCCATATCACCAGTAATAACCAGGGCGAAAATGATAGCCATTGCCAACGTTCAGCAATGCTTATCCACCCTTCAGGCAAACGCTTTAACCCCCAAAAAAGTAAAGCTAAGGACCGATCGGCAAGAAACCATAACCCTTGTTCCAGGATTAATGGCCCGCTTAAATGCACAACCATCGCGGCGAGGATCAACGGAACCGAAATAAATGTCACTAAGGGAATAGCGAACAAATTTGCCATAAATGAAGTCAGACTAACGCCATGAAATATGACTATTTGCACCGGCATTAGCAGGAGTGTGATACCAAGTTGCAGATGGATGAGTGAAACAATAGATTGCAATACAGGCGGCAATGGCCAGACTGGGCAGGGAAACCACTGATACCAAAATATCAGCGCGGCCACCGCTGCGGCAGAGAGCCACAAACTTTGCGAGAGGATAGCGACAGGATCCATCAGCAGAATTGCTGCCAGGCAGCATATCCACACATCCCAACCACTCCATTGCCGGCCGCTCAATTTGAGCGCTCCCCAGGTCGCAAGCGCCACCACGGTACGCAATGCAGGCGGCTGCATACCGGTAAGCCAGGCATAAAAAGCAGCGCAGCAAACTCCACCGATTAATGGCATCTGCCAGTAAATCCAACGCCCGGGGAGGAAAATTTGCCCGCCACGAATTAGCCCCGCAGCCAGTAATGCTGCAAAAGCAATGTGTAAACCCGATATCGCCATTAAATGTGCCGTACCGGTATCGCGCATTATATTTTTAATTTCTTTAGATACCGATAACCGTTCACCCATTCCTAAGCCGAGCATCACCGTCTGCCATGAATACGGCTGCAGCGTCGTTTGCAGGGATGCCAGATATTGCGCACGTAGGCTACAACCTGGTTCAATGACGCTTGCTTGCAGAAAACGTCCGGTAAGTGGCTGATGCTGGGCAATGGCATAACGCTGGCTGTCAAAGCCGCCATCATTAAGTTGACCATGAACAGCACGCACTTTGAGTTTCATCGACCATCGTTGCCCGGCGCATACCGATTGTGGCAAATATTCGCCATATAGCGCGATGCCTGGCGCGGGGAATAACCGCCGCCCTTGTAGATGAGTAATTTTCCCGTAATGCGTGGTCATGCCGTCAGTGGCGGTAATCTCGACGACTGCATCCTGCGTCGCGCCAGTTAAGTTTTCTCCTGCCCACAGAATTTGCTTCGCCGCCAACACGCCCCAAAGAAAAAACAGCAATGTCAGCGTGAAATAACGGACGACTTTAACAGGAATAAATGCCAGTACGCAGACGAATACAGTCAGACTCGCAAGAGTTAATGTCCCAGGCAACTGCGGCAAAATCAGCAGCGGAAAAATCCCGCAAATTATGCACAGGCTAACTGTCGTTATTTTCATGCACTCCTCCCTGTTTTTGGAAAGTGTGCAACTTTGTTGAGTGGTTGTCTGGCGGGAGTTTTGCGTTGCCCGAGGCACGTTCAGAAGAATTTAGCAGGATGATGAAAACTGTACACAACTCTGCGAGACAGCTTCCAGAACCATATTGCAGAAATGAAAAAAGCACCCGACAGGTGCTTTTTCCGCGTTCAAGTTTTACTAAAACTTAACCGTAAATATTGGCGCGATCGCGCAGTTCTTTACCTGGTTTAAAGTGAGGAACGTATTTTCCTTCCAGCTCTACTTTATCGCCAGTCTTCGGATTACGTCCGGTACGCGGTGCGCGGTAGTGCAAAGAGAAACTGCCGAAACCGCGGATTTCAATACGCTCGCCCTGCGCAAGAGTCGAGGCCATATGCTCCAGCATCTCTTTTACTGCATCTTCAACCGTCTTGGCGGGAATGTGCGATTGCTGGGTGGCAAGTCTTTCTATCAATTCTGACTTGGTCATGATTCCTCCGGTTCCTTAAAGGCAAATTTAACGGCTGCTGTTGCTGCATTGATTAAGGGCGGCCGTAGCCGCCCTTAATGCTTGATTACAGGACGAAACCTGCAATCTGTCAAGTAAACTCAGCAAACTTCGGAATAAAAATCCCGAAGAGTCAGAGAATTACTCGCCTTTAGCTGCTTTGAAAGCTTCAGCCATTGCGTTGTTGGAGAAGTTTGCATCTTCCTGTTTGTTAACAGTTGCGATTGCATCTTTCTCGTCAGCTTCGTCTTTCGCACGAACAGACAGGCTGATAGCGCGGTTTTTACGATCAACGCCAGTGAATTTAGCTTCAACTTCGTCGCCAACGCTCAGAACCAGGGTAGCGTCTTCAACGCGGTCACGGGATGCTTCAGAAGCACGCAGGTAACCTTCAACGCCGTCAGCCAGTTCTACGGTTGCGCCTTTAGCGTCAACTGCAGTTACTTTACCGGTTACGATAGCGCCTTTCTTGTTCAGAGCAACCCAGTTGTTGAACGGATCTTCTGCGAGCTGTTTAACGCCCAGGGAGATACGTTCACGTTCTGCGTCAACCTGCAGAACAACTGCAGCGATTTCGTCGCCTTTTTTGTATTCACGAACTGCTTCTTCGCCTGCAACGTTCCAGGAGATGTCAGACAGGTGAACCAGGCCGTCGATGCCGCCGTCCAGGCCGATGAAGATACCAAAGTCAGTGATAGACTTGATTTTACCTTCAACACGGTCGCCCTTGTTGTGGGTTTCCGCGAACTGCTGCCACGGGTTAGCTTTGCACTGTTTCAGACCCAGGGAGATACGACGACGTTCTTCGTCGATATCCAGAACCATAACTTCCACTACATCGCCAACGTTAACAACTTTGGACGGGTGGATGTTTTTGTTGGTCCAATCCATTTCGGAAACGTGTACCAGGCCTTCAACGCCTTCTTCGATTTCAACGAAGCAGCCGTAGTCGGTCAGGTTGGTCACGCGACCAGTCAGTTTGGTACCTTCCGGATAACGTTTAGCGATAGCTACCCACGGATCTTCGCCCAGCTGTTTCAGGCCCAGGGATACACGGGTACGTTCGCGGTCGAACTTCAGCACTTTAACAGTGATTTCGTCGCCCACGTTGACGATTTCGCTCGGATGCTTAACGCGTTTCCAGGCCATGTCAGTGATGTGCAGCAGGCCGTCAACGCCGCCCAGATCAACGAATGCACCGTAGTCAGTGAGGTTCTTAACGATACCTTTAACTTCCATGCCTTCCTGCAGGTTTTCCAGCAGCTGATCGCGCTCTGCGCTGTTTTCGGATTCGATAACGGCACGACGAGAAACAACAACGTTGTTGCGCTTCTGATCCAGCTTGATTACTTTGAATTCAAGCTCTTTGCCTTCCAGGTGCAGAGTGTCACGCACCGGACGAACGTCTACCAGAGAACCTGGCAGGAACGCACGAATACCGTTCAGCTCAACAGTGAAGCCGCCCTTAACTTTGCCGTTGATAACACCGGTAACAGTTTCAGCATCTTCGTAAGCTTTTTCCAGCGTGATCCAGGCTTCGTGACGTTTAGCTTTCTCACGGGACAGCAGAGTTTCACCGAAGCCGTCTTCTACTGCGTCCAGAGCAACGTCAACTTCGTCACCTACCTGGATTTCCAGTTCGCCCTGGGCGTTTTTGAACTGCTCAGCCGGGATGGCAGACTCAGATTTCAGACCAGCGTCAACCAGTACTACATCTTTGTCGATAGCAACAACAACGCCACGAACGATAGAACCCGGGCGGGTTTCGATTTCTTTTAAGGACTCTTCAAAGAGTTGAGCAAAAGATTCAGTCATGTTTAATCTTCAGGTTTATATTTAACGTCCACCTGGCTCCGTGCCGGATGGGGTTGTTTAACATACCCGCTGTCATTCCATTGCAACGGGGGTACTGCAAATTCGGTCGCTTATGCGAGAGCCAATTTTTGGCGCGCGTAGTGTAACGCTTTTTCAATCACTTGCTCAATGCTTAAGGTGGTGGAATCCAAAACTAAAGCATCGGCTGCCGGAACCAAGGGCGCTACCGCGCGATTACGATCGCGGTCGTCGCGTTCTTTGATCTCGGCCAAAAGGCGCTCAAAGTTAACACTAAAGCCCTTCTCCTGCAACTGTAGCATGCGGCGATGCGCACGTTCTTCCGAGGAGGCGTCAAGGAAAATTTTTACTGGCGCATCAGGGAATACCACTGTCCCCATATCGCGACCATCGGCGATCAAACCGGGTAACTCCCGGAATGCGCGTTGGCGACGCAATAATGCTTCACGAACGCGTGGGAATGCAGCGACTTGTGAAGCAGCATTCGCCACTTCCTGAGTACGAATTTCGCCGCTGACATCTTCCCCTTCGAGGATCACTTCCAGATTGCCATTGGTCGACACAAAACGTACATCCAGATGGGATGCCAGCGGCACCAGCGCATCTTCCGACGCAACATCAACATGGTGATGTAATGCCGCCAGTGCCAGTACGCGATAAATTGCACCCGAGTCCAGCAGATGCCATTGCAACGCTTCCGCCATAGCCTTACACAAGGTGCCTTTCCCTGCACCGCTTGGGCCATCAATGGTAATAACCGGGGCAATTGCCGTCATCTTTATCTCCTTAAAACAGGCGTACCGTTAACATAACCGCGCGCATTATACGCGTCGGCGCCACAAATCGTTAACGTTGTGTGCAAAAACCAGTTTTGTCTGTATTCAGATGGGGATTTATTGCGCAATTATAGCGGGCTGGCGTAAGACCAGCCCGAAAGATGACAATGATTTACTTACCGGAGGCAATACGATCGCGGATGTGCTGTGCACGCTCTGCTGATGGTGGATGAGAGTCAAACATAGACTGAGTACGACCGCCATCCAGGCTGGCCAGTTTTTCAAAGCTACCGACCAGTCCCTGGGTGTTAATGCCACGTTTCTTCAGCAGATCAAAGGAGAAATCATCTGCTTCAGACTCTTTATCGCGGGAGTACTTAGCATTGATAGCGCCTTCTGCGATATCGCCCAGTTGCGAGCGAGAAAGCTGGGAAGCAACACCGCTGGTGGCGGAAATTGCATCACGTGCGGCAACGATCGCATAAGAGGCTTTCATTTCAGCCAGTGAGTGACCCAATGCAACGTGTCCCAGTTCATGACCCAGAACGCCTTCAATTTCGTTGTCGTTCATCATGTCCATCAGGCCACTGTAGACACGGACACAGCCGTTTGCCATCGCCCATGCGTTAACGTCGCTGGTCATATAAACCTTATAGTTGACCGGCGTACCGTTAATGTTGTTACCCAATGCTTTGGCGATTTTTGCCAGACGTTTACCGTACTTGCTGGATTTGCTTGCAACTTGATTGCCGCTGTCCATTTCGGTACAGCCCTGATTGGCAATGGCTTTTGCATCGGCGTCGCTTAACGTTGCAGCTTTATAGGCATTTAAACCGGAGCTGATAGCCATATTGGTATCAATACCGTGCGTATTTTGACACCCTGTCAGTAGTGCTGCAGAAGTCGCAATCGCCAGCAGTAATTTAGTATTCTTCATGTGAATCATCCGTTGATTAATCATATATAAATATTATGTATCAATAAGTTACATTGATAATCGACGTTACCACTGTTCAAAATGACTCACAAGGTCCGAAAAAAAACGCCGGCAATGTGCCGACGCTTTTAGAAAGAAATATTTGTCTATTTATCGCCCGTTATTCAAGCTGGTTGGCTTATCCGCGCCAGTTGTTCGAAGTAATCCGGGAAGGTTTTAGCCGTACATTTGGGGTCAAGAATCGTCACTGGCGTATCTGACAATGCCACCAGCGAGAAACACATCGCCATCCGGTGATCATTGTATGTCGCGATCTCGGCAAAGTTCAGTTTTTCCGGTGGAGTTATGCGAATGAAATCGTGCCCCTCTTCAACTTCCGCACCGACTTTACGTAGCTCTGTTGCCATCGCGAACAGGCGATCCGTTTCTTTTACGCGCCAGTTATAAATATTGCGCAGCGTGGTTGTGCCTTTTGCAAATAACGCCGTCGTGGCAATGGTCATCGCCGCATCGGGAATATGGTTCATATCCATATCGATGGCGTTCAGTTCGCCACACGTGCAGGCAATATAATCATCGCCCCAGCTAATGGTCGCCCCCATTTTTTCCAGTACATCAGCAAATCGAATATCGCCCTGCATACTGTTGCGTCCAATGCCGGTCACTTTTACCGTGCCGCCTTTGATTGCTGCTGCTGCCAAGAAGTAAGAAGCTGAAGATGCATCTCCTTCGACCAAATAAGTACCCGGAGACTGATAAGACTGCCCCCCTTTTACGACAAATTGTTGATAGTGCTGATTTTCAATCTCAACACCAAACGTTTTCATCAGGTTGAGCGTGATATCGATATAAGGTTTAGAAACCAGATCACCTTTAATACGAATAACTGTATCTTTCGGCGCAAGAGGCGCAGTCATTAACAGTGCGGTGAGGAACTGGCTGGAAACGGAGCCATCAACGTCAACGTTGCCGCCAGTAAAACCGCCCTGTAAACGCAACGGTGGATAATTATCTTGTTCCAGGTAAGTGATTTTCGCTCCGCCCTGGCGCAACGCATCCACCAGGTGACCAATCGGGCGTTCTTTCATACGCGGCTCACCAGTCAGGACAATATCATTGTTTCCCAGACAAAGTGCCGCCGCCAGCGGACGCATAGCCGTTCCGGCGTTTCCAAGAAACAACTCCAGGGCACTTTCTGCGTGTAATGGACCGCCGTTACCGATGATTTCGCAACGCGTACGATCGGCTGAAAGCGTGTAACTTACCCCTAACGCCGTTAATGCATTCAGCATATGGCGCACGTCATCGCTATCAAGCAGATTAGTTAATACTGTTTTGCCGTGTGCTAATGCCGCCAGCAATAAAGCGCGGTTAGAAACGCTTTTGGAACCGGGCAGATTAATAGTGCCATCGACACGGGCGATGGGGTGCAACGTCAGGGATTCCATGAACTCAACTCTCTACAACAGAAATAAAAACCCCACAGTCTGGCTGTGGGGATTACGCAAAATGTCGGCATTAGCCGTGACGACGTTCGAACTCAACCATGAAGTCTGTCAGTGCTTTAACGCCTTCCAGCGGCATGGCGTTATAAATAGAAGCACGCATTCCGCCGACCACACGGTGACCTTTCAGCGCATGTAAGCCCGCAGCGAAAGACTCTTCGAGGAACAATTTATCAAGCGCGCTATCCGCCAACTGGAACGGCACGTTCATCCGCGAACGGTTAGCTTTCGCCACATCATTGCGGTAGAAATCGCTGTTATCAATCACCCCATACAGCAGTTCTGCTTTTTGCTGATTGATCTTATCCATTGCAACCACACCGCCGTTCGCTTTCAGCCATTTGAAGACCAGACCAGACAGATACCAGGCAAACGTTGGCGGCGTGTTAAACATGGAGTCGTTATCGTTGAGGATGGAATAATCCAGAATCGACGGACAAGCGATATTCGCTTTGCCCAGCAAATCTTCACGAACGATGACGATTGTCAGGCCAGCCGGGCCGATATTTTTCTGCGCACCAGCGTAAATTACGCCATAACGGCTGACATCAATCGGACGGGAAAGAATGGTTGAAGAGAAGTCGGCTGCGACCACCACATCTTTGCCGAAGTCTGGCGTTTCGTCGATGGCGATACCATCAATGGTTTCATTCGGGCAGTAATGCATATAAGCAGCATTATCAGAGAGCTGCCATTCACGCATTGGCTTAACCGCGCGCAGACCATCAACAGTCACTTTGGCGTCAAAGACATTAGGCGTGCAGTATTTTTTCGCTTCTTTAATGGCACTTGCCGCCCAGTAACCGGCATCAACATAATCTGCGGTGGTTTTATCACCAAGAATATTCAGCGGTACAGCAGCAAACTGACCGCGACCGCCGCCGTGGCAGAACAATACTTTGTAGTTGGAGGGGATATTAAGAAGATCACGAAAATCCTTCTCGGCTTCCTCTGCAACCTGAATGAACTCTTTGCCACGGTGACTCACTTCCATCACCGACGTACCAAGACCGTTCCAGTCGCGCAGTTCCTGTTGAGCCTGTTTAAGCACCTCTGCCGGTAGCATTGCCGGACCAGAACTAAAATTGAAGATTTGAGCCATTTCCCCTCACCACGTTGCGTTGCTATTAACCCGCGGTCAATCGATTGCGACCACAGGTAATACATTATTCCTGTGGCTATCGGTTTTATCATTCAGTGACACACATCGCAATGAGTAAAACCGTTGAGGGCAAAAATGTGGCTTGCATCACACAAAAGAATCTCTCGGATTATTAGCCAAAAGCCGATGTTTTTACTGTCAAGTCACCCGTTTTGCCCGACTTGCCTTCGTCCATTCTGGATTTGCACAGCGCGGACATAATTGTTTTTCCCCCGCATTCATATGAATGATTTCACTGCAACGGATGCATGCATAGTCCGCCGACTCCGGCACCACTTTGTAACGCTGAGTACAGTCACTGGGTAAAATAAGTAATCCCGGTTTTACTTTGTCATTCTCAAAGAAATAGACGCTAATTTGCCCGTTGGTTTCGAGAATAGCCAAACGTACCTGCCCCAGTTGTTCCACGCCACGCAACCGTAGTTCCATAAAGAACTCAAATTCCGTCATGTTAGAGTTATTGAGTTTCGACCAGGCCAGCTCGCCATCTTCAATAATGACAACCGGTTTACCTTCCAGCAAATCTTCCAGTTTTTCACTGTGCGCCATCAACCACATCACCAGGCGGTATAACAACGCCAGAGTAATAAAGACGATAAGCACCGGGACCATCGGCACATCATCATAAAACGCCACATCCCCTGCCGCCGACCCCAGAGTCAGAATGATTAATACTTCAAATAGCGACATTTGCCGCACGCCGCGTCTCCCTGTCATTTTGAGGAACAAAAAGACCAACACAAAGGTATAGAGACTGCGTAGTGCAACTTCGCCAAGGAAATCAAAAGGCACTTTATCGAATGCCATACGGTGGAGATCGAACGCCTTCATTTTTATGCTCTTATCGTAGTTTATCCGCTAAAAGCATAGCTAACAGTTCATCAGCGTGGCGGCGGTGATAGCACCTTTGAGATAAAACCCGTATTATTGCGCGCTTTCCGTACGACTAAAGTGATTTTCATGACGCAAACATTTATCCCCGGCAAAGATGCCGCACTGGAAGATTCCATCGCTCGCTTCCAGCAAAAACTCTCCGACCTCGGTTTTCAGATTGAAGAGGCCTCCTGGCTGAATCCGGTACCTAACGTCTGGTCCGTGCACATTCGCGACAAAGAGTGCGCCCTGTGTTTTACCAACGGCAAAGGCGCAACCAAAAAAGCGGCGCTGGCTTCTGCCCTCGGTGAATATTTCGAGCGTCTGTCTACCAACTACTTTTTTGCGGACTTCTGGCTGGGCGAAACCATCGCCAACGGTCCGTTCGTGCATTATCCCAACGAAAAATGGTTCCCACTGACCGAAAATGACGATGTGCCAGAAGGGCTGCTCGATGACCGTCTGCGCGCGTTTTACGATCCGGAAAATGAACTGACCGGCAGTATGCTGATTGACCTGCAATCCGGTAACGAAGATCGTGGTATTTGCGGCCTGCCGTTTACACGTCAGTCCGACAATCAGACCGTTTATATTCCGATGAATATCATTGGTAACCTGTACGTCTCTAACGGTATGTCCGCAGGTAATACCCGCAACGAAGCACGCGTTCAGGGGTTGTCCGAAGTTTTCGAACGCTACGTGAAAAACCGCATTATTGCTGAAAGCATCAGCCTGCCAGAGATCCCAGCAGACGTGCTGGCGCGTTATCCAGCAGTAGTTGAAGCGATCGAAACGCTGGAAGCGGAAGGTTTCCCGATCTTCGCATATGATGGTTCCCTTGGCGGCCAGTATCCGGTGATTTGCGTGGTACTGTTTAATCCTGCTAACGGCACCTGCTTTGCCTCATTCGGTGCGCATCCTGATTTTGGCGTTGCACTGGAACGTACCGTGACCGAGCTGCTGCAAGGCCGCGGTCTGAAAGATCTGGATGTGTTTACTCCACCAACCTTCGATGATGAAGAAGTCGCTGAGCATACCAACCTCGAAACGCACTTTATCGACTCCAGCGGATTAATCTCCTGGGACCTGTTCAAACAGGATGCCGATTATCCGTTTGTAGACTGGAATTTCTCCGGCACCACTGAAGAGGAGTTCGCCACGCTGATGGCTATCTTCAAGAAGGAAGATAAAGAAGTTTATATTGCCGATTACGAGCATCTGGGTGTCTACGCTTGCCGAATTATTGTGCCTGGCATGTCTGATATTTATCCGGCTGAAGATTTATGGCTGGCAAATAACGGTATGGGCAGCCATTTACTGGAAACAATTCTGTCACTGCCCGGTAGTGAGTGGGAAAAAGAAGATTATCTGAACCTCATTGAGCAACTGGATGAAGAAGGTTTTGATGACTTTACCCGCGTGCGTGAGCTGCTGGGTCTGGCGACCGGGCCAGATAATGGCTGGTATACCCTGCGTATCGGTGAGCTGAAAGCCATGCTGGCGCTGGCTGGCGGCGATATGGAACAGGCTCTGGTCTGGACCGAATGGACGATGGAATTTAATTCATCGGTGTTCAGCCCTGAACGCGCCAACTATTATCGCTGCCTGCAAACTTTATTGCTGCTTGCTCAGGAAGAAGATCGTCAACCGCTGCAATATCTGAATGCATTTATTCGTATGTACGGTGCAGATGCGGTTGAGGCAGCCAGCGCGGCAATGAGTGGCGAAGCCGCGTTTTATGGCCTACAGCCAGTGGATAGCGATCTGCACGCGTTTGCCGCGCATCAATCGTTGTTGAAGGCCTACGAAAAGCTGCAGCGCGCCAAAGCAGCATTCTGGGCAAAATAAAATCAAATAGCCTACGCAATGTAGGCTTAATGATTCGTCTGAGTTATATTACGGGGCGTTTTTTTAATGCCCCGCTTTACATATATTTGCATTAATAAAATAATTGTAATTATAAGGTTAAATATCGGTAATTTGTATTTAATAAATACGATCGATATTGTTACTTTATTCGCCTGGTGCTCCCTTTTAATTAACTGTTTTAGCGGAGGATGCGGAAAAAATTCAACTCATTTGTTAATTTTTAAAATTTATTTTTATTTGGATAATCAAATATTTACTCCGTATTTGCATAAAAACCATGCGAGTTACGGGCCTATAAGCCAGGCGAGATATGATCTATATCAATTTCTCATCTATAATGCTTTGTTAGTATCTCGTCGCCGACTTAATAAAGAGAGAGTTAGTGTGAAAGCTGACAACCCTTTTGATCTTTTACTTCCTGCTGCAATGGCCAAAGTGGCCGAAGAGGCAGGTGTCTATAAAGCAACGAAACATCCGCTTAAGACTTTCTATCTGGCGATTACTGCCGGTGTTTTCATCTCAATCGCATTCGTCTTCTATATCACAGCAACCACTGGCACAGCCACAATGCCCTTCGGCATGGCAAAACTGGTTGGCGGCATTTGCTTCTCTCTGGGGCTGATTCTTTGTGTTGTCTGCGGAGCCGATCTCTTTACTTCCACAGTGTTGATTGTTGTTGCCAAGGCGAGTGGGCGCATCACCTGGGGCCAGTTGGCGAAAAACTGGCTAAATGTCTATTTTGGCAACTTGGTCGGCGCACTGCTGTTTGTACTTTTAATGTGGCTTTCTGGCGAATATATGACCGCGAATGGTCAATGGGGACTAAACGTCCTACAAACCGCCGACCACAAAGTGCACCATACTTTTATTGAGGCCGTCTGTCTTGGTATCCTGGCAAACCTGATGGTATGTCTGGCAGTATGGATGAGTTATTCTGGCCGCAGCCTGATGGACAAAGCGTTTATCATGGTGCTGCCGGTCGCGATGTTTGTTGCCAGCGGTTTTGAGCACAGTATCGCAAACATGTTTATGATCCCGATGGGTATTGTAATCCGCGACTTCGCATCTCCGGAATTCTGGACCGCTGTCGGTTCTGCACCGGAAAATTTTTCTCACCTGACCGTGATGAACTTCATCACTGATAACCTGATTCCGGTTACGATCGGTAATATTATCGGCGGTGGTTTGTTGGTTGGGTTGACATACTGGGTCATTTACCTGCGTGAAAACGATCACCATTAATGGTTGTCGAAGTACGTAGTAAATAAAAAATCCACTTAAGAAGGTAGGTGTTACATGTCCGAGCTTAATGAAAAGTTAGCCACAGCCTGGGAAGGTTTTACCAAAGGTGACTGGCAGAATGAAGTAAACGTCCGTGACTTCATTCAGAAAAACTACACTCCGTACGAGGGTGACGAGTCCTTCCTGGCTGGCGCTACTGAAGCGACCACCACCCTGTGGGACAAAGTAATGGAAGGCGTTAAACTGGAAAACCGCACTCACGCGCCAGTTGACTTTGACACCGCTGTTGCTTCCACCATCACCTCTCACGACGCTGGCTACATCAACAAGCAGCTTGAGAAAATCGTTGGTCTGCAGACTGAAGCTCCGCTGAAACGTGCTCTTATCCCGTTCGGTGGTATCAAAATGATCGAAGGTTCCTGCAAAGCGTACAACCGCGAACTGGATCCGATGATCAAAAAAATCTTCACTGAATACCGTAAAACTCACAACCAGGGCGTGTTCGACGTTTACACTCCGGACATCCTGCGTTGCCGTAAATCTGGTGTTCTGACCGGTCTTCCAGATGCATATGGCCGTGGTCGTATCATCGGTGACTACCGTCGCGTTGCGCTGTACGGTATCGACTACCTGATGAAAGACAAACTGGCACAGTTCACCTCTCTGCAGGCTGATCTGGAAAACGGCGTAAACCTGGAACAGACTATCCGTCTGCGCGAAGAAATCGCTGAACAGCACCGCGCTCTGGGTCAGATGAAAGAAATGGCTGCGAAATACGGCTACGACATTTCTGGTCCGGCTACCAACGCTCAGGAAGCTATCCAGTGGACTTACTTCGGCTACCTGGCTGCTGTTAAGTCTCAGAACGGTGCTGCAATGTCCTTCGGTCGTACCTCCACCTTCCTGGATGTGTACATCGAACGTGACCTGAAAGCTGGCAAGATCACCGAACAAGAAGCGCAGGAAATGGTTGACCACCTGGTCATGAAACTGCGTATGGTTCGCTTCCTGCGTACTCCGGAGTACGATGAACTGTTCTCTGGCGACCCGATCTGGGCAACCGAATCTATCGGTGGTATGGGCCTCGACGGTCGTACCCTGGTTACCAAAAACAGCTTCCGTTTCCTGAACACCCTGTACACCATGGGTCCGTCTCCGGAACCGAACATGACCATTCTGTGGTCTGAAAAACTGCCGCTGAACTTCAAGAAATTCGCCGCTAAAGTGTCCATCGACACATCTTCTCTGCAGTACGAGAACGATGACCTGATGCGTCCGGACTTCAACAACGATGACTACGCTATCGCTTGCTGCGTAAGCCCGATGATCGTTGGTAAACAAATGCAGTTCTTCGGTGCGCGTGCAAACCTGGCGAAAACCATGCTGTACGCAATCAACGGCGGCGTTGACGAAAAACTGAAAATGCAGGTTGGTCCGAAGTCTGAACCGATCAAAGGCGACCTCCTGAACTACGATGAAGTGATGGAGCGCATGGATCACTTCATGGACTGGCTGGCTAAACAGTACATCACTGCACTGAACATCATCCACTACATGCACGACAAGTACAGCTACGAAGCCTCTCTGATGGCGCTGCACGACCGTGACGTTATCCGCACCATGGCGTGTGGTATCGCTGGTCTGTCCGTTGCTGCTGACTCCCTGTCTGCAATCAAATATGCGAAAGTTAAACCGATTCGTGACGAAGACGGTCTGGCTATCGACTTCGAAATCGAAGGCGAATACCCGCAGTTTGGTAACAACGATCCGCGTGTAGATGACCTGGCTGTTGACCTGGTAGAACGTTTCATGAAGAAAATTCAGAAACTGCACACCTACCGTGACGCTATCCCGACTCAGTCTGTTCTGACCATCACTTCTAACGTTGTGTATGGTAAGAAAACCGGTAACACCCCAGACGGTCGTCGTGCTGGCGCGCCGTTCGGACCGGGTGCTAACCCGATGCACGGCCGTGACCAGAAAGGTGCTGTAGCTTCCCTGACTTCCGTTGCTAAACTGCCGTTCGCTTACGCTAAAGATGGTATCTCTTACACCTTCTCTATCGTTCCGAACGCACTGGGTAAAGACGACGAAGTTCGTAAGACCAACCTGGCTGGTCTGATGGATGGTTACTTCCACCACGAAGCGTCCATCGAAGGTGGTCAGCACCTGAACGTTAACGTGATGAACCGTGAAATGCTGCTCGACGCGATGGAAAACCCGGAAAAATATCCGCAGCTGACCATCCGTGTATCTGGCTACGCAGTACGTTTCAACTCGCTGACTAAAGAGCAGCAGCAGGACGTTATTACTCGTACCTTCACTCAATCTATGTAATTAGATTTGACTGAAATCGTACAGTAAAAAGCGTACAATAAAGGCTCCACGAAAGTGGGGCCTTTTTTAGCAAGAGAGCCTTTTTTGTCAGCTATCTATACTTTAAGGTAACTGCCAAAACAGACTCGACGTAGCCTTCGAGCTGCGCACCAACACGGCCTCAGATGGGCCACATCTGGAGAAACACCGCAATGTCAGTTATTGGTGACATTTTTTGATATCTAATCACATGAAATAAAAGGATTTATTTCTGGTCACGTCCACACATTGACCACATCGACAAAAAAGCCCCTCGACTGAGGGGCTTTCCATTTGTAATTACATCCACATAATTTGCTGCCCTGACGGCAACGGGTGCGGCCTTACGGCGTGGACTTCTCCCGGCTTCACGATGTATCGCTGTACCGACTCATAGGTGATGAACGTGGCGCTGCAATTCACGTTCTGACACTGGTGATAACGCTCTTTTGTCGTGTCAGTGATATAGCGGCTTGTACGCGCATGTGCGGCATGCTGGCATAAAGGACAATGAAACATCGCGAGCACCTCTTCCGGTTTTGTTGACGGTGCCATTTTAGTTAATTTATCCTTATAAAACAAACAGATAAATAAAACACATCACTCATCACCTTCTGTTTCGTACTCCACATCAGAAAGCCTGACCTCAAGCTCTAAGGACGTCGTGAAGCCGCTATTATTCAGAAAATGTGTCACCTTAGTGATTGTCCAGTCCTGCTCGTCTATGACGCGCTTAAAGCCTGACACTTTGACCGGCGTTTCCGTGTAAATATCTGCCCGACCGGTAGCCAGACTGATGGAGAACTCCGCAACGCCCCGTTGCAGCTTATCCCACTTCGCCTGAGCGGCGCGCATGGCCTGCGCTTTCGTGGCATATACCGTGGTCAGGGCAAAAACGTTGTCAGCCTCACCAGCCATGTATTCACCTTCGCGCGCTTCCGGTACTTTTGGCGCTTTCTTCTGCGTGACTGGTTTCGCTTTCGGGTGCTCCAGTGCGCGCAGGTGTTTCTCTTTCTTTTTGCGTTTCAGTTTTACCTTCTGCTTTTGTGGCTTCGGGTCTTTGGTGTGTAACCACTTTGCCGTTACGCCGGTATAGGCTCCACGGTCAGCAATCGCAAAATGATGGCGGTCGCCGTCGCTGCGGGTTATGGTGACCTGCGGGATTTTTTTACCGCTGGCCGTCACCCCCTGCCCCGCTTTGAGAAACAACAGTTTTCCCATTTTTACCGACACCTCACCGCCGTTGCGTTCAGCAAGACGGGTCAGGAATTTCGCATCTGACTCCTGCGACTGGTCAATGTGCGGGATTTTAATTCCGGCCAGTGGCGGAGCGACACTGGCTTCCAGCCTGTTACGGGAGGCTATCGCTTCAACAATCGCACCGAGCGTGGTGTCATGCCAGGAGCCTTCACGGCGGGAATTGAGCGTCCCGCGAAAATCTGCACTCCGGGCGCGGATGGTGACCACATCCGGCGCGCCCCGGTGTTCAACCTCATCAACGGTAAATTTCCCTTTGCACACCAGGGCAAAACCTTTCCAGCCGATATACACCGTCAGGACAGCGCCACGAACCGGCAGCCCGACCTGCCCGTCGGCATCGTTCAGTTCAATATCAAGCTGGTCAGCCTCAAAGCCCCGGTTATCCGTCAGGGTCATGCTCATCAGACGGTCGCTGATATTGCCGGTAATATCCCTGCTGTCGAGCATCAGCATGTAATCCGGCGTCAGCGTACTGCCTGCATCAAATGTCAGCGCATCCAGCATTATCCCGCCCCCGTCATACCCGTGAATTTAGTCGCCATACTGCCAGCCTTACCGATGAGCGATTCCGCCTGTTTACCGATATCGCCATAAAGCGCGGCCAGTGATTCATCAACGCGGGTGAGCGACAGCGTAAAATCAATTTTCCGGGGTGTGCCGTCTGCAAAGAAAATACTCCCTGTTTCACTCACCCTGCTGATGACATACATGCCGTAAATCATGCCGGTGCCATCCAGCAACGGCCACGCCCGGCCTTCCTCTGCCATCAGCCTGAGCGTGGTCATCGTCAGCTTTCCGCCGGTCAGTTCGGGATAAAGCACACCGGCAAGCGTGATGTTTTCCTCGCCAACACCGAGAAACTGAAAGGCATCCCGTTTACCGATACGGGAATTTGACGGCCAGCGATAATCTGATTCACGCTGCATGGTCTGGTGTGGCAGCGTCTGGCGCATAAAAACAAACATACCTAACGCGAGCATCATTTTTCGTCACCTCCTTAACCGTCATGCATCATGCTGGCACGGGCGCGCGCACGTTTATCCCGCTCGTATTTTTCGAGCGCATCCTGTAACTGGCGGTCAAGCTGTGTCCCCGGCGCAGTACCACCCGTCAGGCTGATGTGATATTCGTTTTTACTCTGGTCTACATAAGAGCGGCCAGCCGGTGCCGTGACCGGCTGATAAGCCTGATAACCTGCATAAGAGCTGGTCGCCGGAATATAACCACCGCTGCCATACGTGGCGGCTTGAGTTCTGGCGGCGGTCTGGTCAAGTGTGTCTGACTCTTTGTTGATAACACCGAGTTTTTCCAGTACCCAGTCAATACCACTGCGCAGTTTGTTGAACGCATTAAGCGGCAGCATCAGCGCGTCAGCCAGTGCCTGCCCGAACATGACGCCCGTGTCACGGCAACGGTTCAGGGTGTCCTGGGTGGCTTTGACCGGGGCAATCAGGTTTTTAAACCACTGCCACGCGGCCTGTAACTTTTCACCCAGCCAGTCAAACACCGGTTTAAGTGGCGTGAACAGTTCCCCCACTGGCGCAAATGCCGCTTTCAGCCCTTCCACCACACCGCCAAAGAATGCGCTGACAGGCTCCCAGTATTTACGGATAAGCAACGCCCCGGCGACAATGGCGGCCACCACGGCCACAACCGGCCAGCTAATCGCCCCGATGGCGGTCATAACAGCACTGCCAACCGTCGTGAAGATTGCCCCCATTGCGCCTGCTGCCGCGATGATGGCATTGATGCCGGTGATAACCGGCCAGGCTACGAGGCCAATGGCACCGATGACACCAATCAGTGCCAGTGCACCACCGACAATGATGCCGATGGTTGACGCCAGTGATTTGTTTTTCTGGATCCAGCCGTCGAGTTTTAACACATACTTTGTGGCCGTCTGCGTGAGATTACGCAGTGCGCCTTCCTGCTGGTCAAACAGGTCAGTCCCCACCGCCTCATAAGCGGACTGAAACTCCTTAAAGTCACCGCCGAGGTTGTCCTGCATGATATTTACCAGCTCTGCGGTCTTCCCGTCTGAGGCTTTAAACGCAGCGGTCAGTTTGTCCAGCTTTCCGGTTGAGGCGGCAGTCATCAGCACAGCGGCGGCTGAGCTGGCCTCCTCCCCGAAAATGGTTTTCATGTATTCAGCCTGCTGGGCAGTACCGAGCCGGTTTTTCTCAAAACTGGCCTGAATTTCTTTCAGAATGGTAAATATTGGCCGGGTGTTTCCCTTACTGTCTGAGGTTTTCACACCAAGTTCTTTGAGTGCATCCCATGCTTTTCCCGTCGGTGCCTGCAGACGGCTTAACACGGCACGGCTTCCCGTCCCCGCCATTGAGCCTGTGATTTTTGCATCATGCAGCGCCCCAACCATTGCGGCGGTTTCTTCAATGCTGACACCGGCATTTTTTGCCACAGGTGCGGCATAGGTCAGCGCATCGCTCATACCGTCAAAATCGGCGGCGGTTTTGTTCATCGTCATGGAGAGAACATCCCCGATATGAGCGACCTTATCGTTTGAAAGCTGAAAGGCGGATTTCATCCCCATCAGCAGGGCGGCGTTTTCTTCCATCGTGCGACGGTTCGCCAGCGCCATATTCAGCGTGACCGGCGTTGCCGCCTGAATGGCATCAACATCCCCACCCGCTTTCGCGATGATTATCTGTGCACCGGCCGCATCATCTGCTGAGGCGGCGGTGTTGTCGCCGAGCTGGCGCGCCTGTTTGCGTAGTGCGGCCATTTCGGTGGAGTCTTTTGCCACTCCGAGCACAGCCTGTAATTCTGAGTTTTTCTGCGCAAACTCATAACCGGGCATCAGCAGCTTAACTCCGGCCATCGTTCCCGCAGCAGCAATCCCCACACCGGCAGCGCCCACTGAGGCCATATTTCCGGCCAGTTCCTTTCCTGCCTGATAACGCTGTTTGACTGCGTTAAGTTTTGCCTGTTGCGCACTGACACGCGCCAGCGCGTCACGCTGACGGTTAAGCTGTGCGGTGGTTTCACTGATACGGTTTTTCAGTCCCTGCTCATCATGTGCAAGATTGCGGGTATTAATTCCCACAACGGCCAGTTCCCGCTGCTGGCGTTTAACGGAATCCGTCAGGCGGTTATATTTCGCCTGTAAGTCCTCCGCCGCACGCTTTGCGGATTCCAGCACTTTCGCCTGAGCACGGGTCGGTCGTTCGGTATTTTTAAACTGTGTGGCAAGGGCTTCGGCTTCCTGCCGCGCCTTTTCAAGTGCATGACCAGTCACGGCAAGCTGTGCACTGGTCTTGCGAAATCCCTCAATACGGGATGCGTGACCGTTCAGCTCGCGCAGTGATTTTTGTGTTTCCCGGATATCCCCCGACAGCGACTTACTCGCTGTGCGAATGGATTTAAACGGGCGGGATGCCTGGTCAACAGCCCTGAGCAATACCTGTAATTTTACATTGTTACTCATTCGTGTTTCCGCTTCGCCGGAGCGCCTTTTCGCGCCATGTGATGAGTTCGGTCAGGCTCATGGGATACAGTTCTGATGGCGGCCAGTGAAATATCACTGCCACATCCGCCATCAGGTCATCGACCGAGAGATTTTTCGGAAACGTCACTGCACCGAGTTCGGCGACAAAAAACCGACCACCTTACCGGCCAGCGCCACAAGGTCAGGCAGTTCCAGTGCGGCGACTTCCTGCTCGGTCAGCATCGGTGCCGTCATGCGCGGCAACACCTTAATCAGTGCATCGACTTCGGAGTTTGCGACCGCTGCCAGACTGACACCGCGCAGCGTCCCGGCATTGGGTTTCATCAGCGTGACCTGTTCGATGACCTGCTCACCACGCTTGACCGGATTTTCCAGGGTAATGACATTTTCTTTGTTCATGGTTTTCTCACTTCTGAATCAGGGTTAACCGGTCAGCCTGGCTGACCGGATGAAAATCACAGGCCGATATTGCGGCGGTGTTGCTCCAGCCGGTCGATGCCGTTCACCTTCTCAATCATGTTGATGGTGTCGATTTCGACCAGCTCCTTACCGTCCATCGTCAGCCGGAAATAGGTGCAGACCACGGAGATTTTCGACTCGGTGTCTTCTCCCTGTTTACCCTCACCGGTGTCGATTTCTTTCTGACGGCCACGCATGACCACTTCGACGGCCACCGTTTCGCCGGTATCGTCGCGCTGGTAAGAGCCTGCAAAACGAATCGGCACGGCATCCACGCCGGTTGCGGCGTAAAGCTCCCAGATAACCGAATCCGGGAAGCCCCCGAGCGACCACTCCATTGACAGCGCATCGTCATCAAGGCCGAGGTCTACCGGTGCGCTGCCGTTCATCCCCGCACCGCGATAGTTTTCGAGCTTACGGGTCAGTTTTGGCAGCGTGACGGACTTTGCAACGCCCTGATAGCTGTAGCCGTTCAGAAAGACGTTCATTAACTTGAGTTTGCGCGGCATTGCCATCGGTCAGGCTCCTTAATTGCTGTTAACCGAGGTGACCAGATTTGCCAGGTATTTATCGGTAATACGCTGGCGCAGGGTCAGGTTTTCAAGAGGAGGCACCGGGGTATAGTCGTAGTCGATATACAGTTTTCCGGCCTTAAGGGTTTCCGCATCGTTGGATTCTTCGCTGAACCAGCAGGTCGCATCCACGATATAGCCGTTTGTTTTCAGCTCACGGAATTTGGCATTGATGCCGTCAACGATGTCGCGAATCAGCGTTGCGGTGATGGGCTTGTCCACCGCCCACATGTGCGCTTCAGCCATCGTGTCGGCCAGCACCTGCGCGGTGCGGGTGTAGTTTTCAAAGAGGAACAGCGGGTCATCAGAGCAGGTACGGTTACCCCAGAAGCGGAAACCGTCGCGGCGAATCAGCGTTGTGACGCCTGACTCGTTCAGCAGGTCAGCATCGGTGCCGGACTCCTGCAAATCCCAGAATACAGATGCGCTGATGCCGGTAACACCGTTCACCCCGACGTTGGACAGCGTTTTATGCCATCCCTGCTCCTGGTCGATTTTGGCACGCAGCCCCAGCGCACGGGCGGTGGCATACGCGGTGGCGGTGGTACTGGTGACCGTATCCCATGCGAGGAAATCCGGCCAGATGACCATCAGCTCACGCTGGCTGAAATTCTGGCGGTAAGCTTTCACCTCGGAAATGGTCTTACAGCCCCATGCGCTGATATACCCGAAAGCGCGCAGCTTCTGACAGACTGATGCCAGTGCAACAGCCACCTCTTTGGTATCCAGCCCCGGCACACCGAGAATACGCGGTTTAACACCGGTTACCGATTCCGCCGCCAGCAGGGCTTTCAGTCCGGTGTACTGACCGTTTTCGTCAGTGGTGCCGATGATATTGGAAACGGTCTGCGCGAGTTTCGTTTCTTCGTCGTCGCCGGTGCCGTCTTCCACGCGCACGACAACGGTGACCGGTTTTGACTGGTCGGCGATGGCCTGCAACGATGCCGCCAGCGTGCCTTTTTTACCGGCCTTTGCAATTGCGCTCTGCACATTGGTAATCAGCACCGGTTTATTGAGGGGGAAGGTTTCCGCATCCGCATCGCTGGCCGTGCAGACCATGCCGACAATGGCGGTGGATACGGTGGAAATGACGCGGGTGCCGTCGTTAATCTCCAGCACCTGCACTCCGTGATGATAATCACTCATCCGTTTAACTCCGTGGTTAATGGGTGAGTGGTATTTTCAGTTGTACAGGGCATGAGACGCTATTTGTCCTGACTGGTCAGTGGATGAAACAACAGATAAAGAAAAGGCGGGCAATCCGCCCGCCTGTATTTATTGTGGTAGTTCCGGCCATTCAGGATTTGCAGGATCCACACGACTGACCAGAACGCTGTAGCGTTCCCATGCCTCCAGTCGGCTGCGCTCCTCATCTGTTGCCATATTCAGCCTGACCGCACGCTCCAGCGGCTGAATCAATGCCTCAGCTTCTGCAAGCAAGGTTGACTTTCGGACTTCGGCTTGCTGCTGCCGTTCTGCATCCGTATATACACGTTTAATTACAGTGTCATCTTTGAACATCCAGTTACCTGAAATATCAGCGCGACGGTTGGCGGTTATATTCGGTAACTCAACAACACTCAAGCCATCAGGGTTGAGCATTGACACATCTTTCTCAATGCAACGAATAATACCGTTCTCGTCGTAGGCCATTTTTAAAGTGTCTGGCTGGAAATTCTTTTGTTCCTCATACCAGTTTTTACCATCATCTGACCATAGCCAGACAATATTAAATCGTTTGGTTAATTCATATTGTTCAATAGTTTTTGGATTCCCTGCCTTAATATTTTTTAAATGCATCATCATTAAATACTCCCTGCGTTATACCATGTGCCATTAATACAATACTGAACAGGTCTTGCCTGCGCGATATCAATTAATTCATCAGTATTACTATTGACGACACCAGTAAGAACATGCCCTGACCTGTCATGCCAGCCAGTACCATTCCACGTTGGAAGGGATGACAAACCACCTAAGCGAATACCTGTAATAAAACGCGAATTACATTCCGCCTGAGTATAAGCACCAATATCACCTGCCGATGGTTTATGAGCTGTCGTATAAATTTGCGCCCATCCAGACCATTGAGCATCATCTGTATCCCGCCTTGAACGGATATATGCTGGCGCGTAACCTCCACTGGTGCCGCTCCAGCCGATAAGTAACTCACCTTCTCCAACTGCGGACACTCCCGTAAGATGAAGCACATTGCCATAGGCGTAAGGGTAGCCATTGTTATATGCCTCATACATCTGAATACCAGGCGTCCCCTTTGCACTCCCGCTTAATGCTGTGACGCGATTCCGGGATACCAGCGTATTAATATTTATATCGCCGGTGCCATCAAATTTGACACCATTAATATTTCGTGCCGTTTTCAGCTTTGTAGCTGTAGCAGCATTGCCGGACAGTTCGCCTGAAAGACCGGCGCTGAAGGTTTGTTTCGCCGCCCATGTCTGAGCTTCGTCGATAATTGGCACACGTCTTGTCGTGATCGTGCGGCTTCCCGGATTTCCTGAAATACGCACCATAAAAAAGCGGTAGTTCGCTTTACTTACAGTGCTGCGCCACACATGCATTGAGCGCCCCGTACCGGAATCATCACTCGGACCGACTGAGATGTTTATCAGGTTGCCATCAATGACGCCCCAGTCCATACCGTCGGGAATATTGGTCATGTTATCAAGCCGAACGGTTATCAGACTGCCCGGCACAAAATCGTAGGTCTGCCAGTCCAGGCTGGTGAGTTTTGCCACTGCACCGCCGATACCCAGATTCAGGGGCAACGAAAAGGAGTTATATACTTCTCGCCATTCAGTCCATGTGCTCCCGGCGTAGATGCGCTCAAAAGTGCGCCCCTTTGTGGTTTCTGCTTTCCCTGTGGTTGTGTAACGCTGCCAGACAGATACACCATCAAAACGTCTGATTACTTCCAGTATCCCAAGCAGTGTCGCTCCAGCGGTATCCTGCATTGGACCGTTTGTCGCCTTCCCTGTAACGCTGTAAATACCTGGTGAAGTCACATCATTCAAATCCCCGTCGTAATAACGACTCTCTGACTGATGACCGACTCTTAACCACGGTTCCCACTGTGGATTCTCTGCATTCCATGTAGCAGAAAGGCAGCGAACATATACATTCCCACGGCGGGTCGTGTAGCGTTGCATGCGTGAGTACCCACCACCTTCAAGAACTTCAAGGAGTCCCTGACCATAACTTCCTTCTTCCGGATAGTTGCGGTCAAATGAAGCGATAGAGCCACTACTGTTTCGCCATAAGCCAAGATGCTCTGCGTCTCCGAGCGTGTTCAGGTCAATGGTTGTACTCAGGGGGCGTGTTGCTGACTGAATCTGACGCCAGTAGCTCCACGGACCGTCTGAGCCATTCCAGGTGCCAGAAAGGTTGCGCATATAAACATTGCCAGTTCTGGTGGTATAACGCTGCATTCCTGCAAAATTACCGCCATTGAATACCTCAAGAACACCGACTGCACCGTCTTCAGGGAAATTTTTCTCCAGTGTTGCGTTGGAGGATGTGGATTTATACCAGACACCCACATAAGCCTTAACAGGACCAAACGTATTCAGATCAGCATCAACCGGCATTTCGCCATTGTTTTTCATAAACGTCAGGCTGGTAACGCCAACATTGTCCAGAAAAGCTGATTTATCCTGGATATCTGCACCATTCTGATTTTTCGCCAGACGTGAATTTGCGTTGTCATTTGCTGCCTTGACCGCTTTTGGCGTTGCCGCCAATGACTCACTGGTGCTGTTTGTTGCACTGCTTAACTGAGTAAAGCCTTTTTCTGTCAGCGTGGCGTCAGGATGGCGGCGGGACTGCTCATGCTCTGCGATTTTGTCATCGACGTAATCCTGCGTCGCCATCACCGTGCTGGCATCAATACTCAGTTCAACGGACGCCACGTTGCTGAGAATAATAACCATGCGGCAGGTCTGCGCACGTCCGGAGCCTTCAGCCAGTTCTGGCTTATAGCTTTCTGCCATGTTGGATACCGCAATCAGTGTTCCGGCATCGTCATACAGACCAAGCTCACGCATCCAGAAGCCGCCCACTTCGGGCGGTACAACCAGTTCAGCCACGATATAGTTTTTATTCTTGTTATCCACGCTGACTTTATTCAGAGCGTGACGCCAGACCTCATGCACCAGTTTCGTCTGACCGGCATCCGGCACCGGTAATTTGCCATTACCGTCACCCACGGCCATTGCAGACAGGTTTACTTTTTTCCCGCCGGGGACAGTGGCGGCTGCCAGCTTTGCGGCTCCGGCAGTAGTGATAACGGTTTTAAATTTCGTGCTCATTGTTTCTCACTTATCCGGGATAAACAGTAATAACATCACCATCACAGACCACACCGCCTGTATACAGATAGCCGGGAATGTCCTGGATAATGTTCAGACCGATAAGGTGGCGACTTGCGGGTTTGGCATCGGCAATCAGCCGTTCCATTTCCAGATACATCTCCTCCGTGATGCCGCTTTCCAGTACGCCGATATCAAGGCGGAAGGTTCCGGGCGGGTCGTTTGTCTCCCACCATTCCTTTACGTTAATGAGATAGCCGAGCGGCTCCACCACACGCCGGATTGCGCCGATAGTGCCTTTATGACAGTGGATGAAATAGGCATCGCGGATAACGGCGCGTTTTGTCGCTTCCGGCCACTTTTCATCCCACCTGTCGACCGAAAACGCCCACGCCAGCCACGGCAGCAGATTTGCCGGACAGGAGTCCGGGTTCCACAGCTCACGAATACTGACCGGTGTTTTTTCAATTTCCGCACAGGCTTTTGCGGCGGCGACCTCAAGCGGTGATGAGCCGGTCGGCAGCAGTCGCGAATCACTCATCCGAGCCTCCGGTCACGACGCTGTATTCGGTGCAGAAAGACGCCTGCGTACTGTTGAGCACGATGTCAGCCAGCGGTGCAGTCAGTTCGACACGCTGCACGCCTTCCACATGCAAAGCGGCATAAATGGCAGACAGACGAATGTCGCGCCCCAGCCGGTGCTGTGCCGTGATGTACGCTTCCAGTTTTTTCACGGCGGCGGCGCGGATGGGTTCGCTTTCTGGACCAGGGTAAAGATACAGCGTGGCGTTTATCTGGTATTCAACAATGGCGGCAGACTGCACGGTCACACGGTCAGCCACCGGCCTGACGTCCTCGCCATTAAGAGCGTTACGCACCACAGCCAGCAGGTCTTCGGATGCGACACCGTTATTTTCTCGGGACAGCACGGAGATAGTGACACAGGCCGGAGACGGACTGGTGACAGAGATATCCGCGACACGCCCGTCGGCACTGCGACCATGATACTGATAGGCTCCCACCGACCCGGCAACGCTTAAACCTTCAAACGCCTGCTGAATACGCAGACGATAATCGGTGTCAGATTCCATCACTGCCGGTGTCGGCGGGATGGTCGAATCATCTGCCGGGATGATAATCAGGCGTGTGGTGTTGTAATTGGCACCAATCACATCAAGGTCATTACCGGCGGCACAGGCCAGCATCACCGCCCGTGCGGCCTCATTCACACGCTGACGCCAGATAAGCTCACGATAAGCATTTTCTTCCAGCAGTTTGACGAGAGGCTCCGATTCCAGCGTCAGGGTACGGGCGACCGCCTCCTGCTGGTCTTCCGGGTAAAGGGAAATCAGTGTCGCCTTGCGTTCGGCAAGAATGGTTTCAAAGTCCAGCTCCTCGACCACATCCGGTGCGGGTAGCTGGTTCAGGTCGATAATCGGCATGGTTTCAACTCACAGGGATGGTTAACGAAAGTGGCTGACCGGTGTCGTTGTGCTGACCGGTTAACGTGACCGTCATTCGCCCGTCAAAACTGCGCGCCGTGGTGACGGATGACAGGGTGACGCGGGGTTCCCATTTCAGCACCGCCATGTAACAGGCGACCTTAATCTGCAACTCAAGCGCCGGGGTCTGCGGCTGGTCAATCATTGACGCCAGCAACGAGCCGTAATCACGACGCATCACCCGTGAGCCGACCGGTGTACGCAGGATATCGCCGATACTCTGGCTGATATGCTCAAGGTCAGTGACAGTCAGGCCATCACTGCGACTCATTCCGAGATAACGCGCTGTCATAAAGGACTCCCGGTTGTGCCGCCGCTGTCGCCGGGGTGTTTATGGGTATGCAGTACCTTACCGTTTGATGAAAGTTCACCACCGGTGTGTTCAATGTTGCCGCGCATCGTCCCGCCCTTCTGCACTTCCAGCGTGCCGGTGATCAGCCTGTTTGTGCAGACCACCTCCGGCGTGTCCAGAGTGACGCGGGTTGATGCTTTCACCGTGACCACCGGCACCGTGGCAGTAACAGAATCAGAAGCCGTCACGCTGGCCGTTTTAATTCCGCTTACCGTGAGTGCACTGGTTTCAGGTTCATACTCAATCACCGCCCCGTCAGGGAAACGGATATGCAGGGCATCCGCCGACGCAGACGGCGCGGGGTTATCGCCGGAATAAATCCCCGGCAGAACGAACGCCGTGTCGAGTTCACCGCCCACGGCCAGAATCAGCACCTGTTCCCCCACGGAAGGTGCCCACCATGTGCGCGAACGTCCTGCGCGATGGGTCAGCCACTGAAGCCAGTCGGTGCACATACCGCCGGTCTGCACACGGCAGCGACCGGCGTTAAGGTCGGTTTCGACGATAATGCCGGTGCGGATCATGTTGCGCAGTGCGCGCGCGAGTTCCTGAATATTTGCGAGAGTGTTCATAACGGGAAGGATGCCGCCGGGTCATACCGGCGGCAATGTGACGATGAGGTGTCAGGAATGGCACAACTAACGGTCGAGGTGAGCAAGGATAATCTCTTCAATCATCTGCACATCCTCACCGGTAAAGCCGAGCAGAGGACGCGCCGGATAATCAATTTTCTTACCGTCTTTCCGGTTTTCTTCCGACAGGCCGAACTGATGCACACTGGCGATTTTCGGTGACTTTCCGCCGTAAAACTCCATTGATGCCTGTTCAGGGCTGGCGCGGATATGCAAAAAACGACTGGTGATAAGTTTCGCAAACATTTTTCGCTTAACGCGACCGGTCTTTTTTCTGGCGCTCTGCTGCTGGCGTGGCGCGTAGGGTGTGCCGTCCGGAGCTTTCTGTGCCATCACCCGGCGCTGCTGACTCTGACGCAGACGTTTCGCCAGTTCGGCGCTCAGTCGCCGACGCCCTGACGGTGACAGCGATTCAATAAGTCCCGCCAGCCGGTCTTCAAAACGCTTAAACTCATTCATCCCACTTGCTCACCAGTTCGCCATTGATATAAAGCTCCATCGGGCGGGTGACCGGCTCCGGCGGCGGGGGTTCCGGGATATTCTTCACATGCAGTGCGCCGCCAACCTCACTGACCAGCGTGCGCTCGGTCAGCATCAGGCTGATACTGATATCAAAGCTGCTGTCATTGTTGATGTCTACATAAAACGTGAAGCCCTTTTTCTGGCCTTCGTCGGTGGTCATGATGTCGGGCTGATTTTCCCGCAGCCACGCCAGCACCGGCACAATGAGCAGGTCAAAATCACCGGTAAAGTCGGTCACAATCACATTGAGCGTGTAACGCTTTTCGAATGACAACGACGCCGCCAGTGTGGAGGCAATACTCCCGTTATCCACGAAAATCCGCAGCATCTCGGGACTGGTTTTCAGCACCGTGACGGCATCAGTCAGCGCCCTGCGCAGGCTGTCGGGTTTGAGCATCGTTTTCGTCCTGACAGTGTTTAATCATTTTTACCTGGCTGGCACAGCGTGCCAGCGCGTTCTCAAGCTGCCGGATATCGGCACTTAAATCGCCGTTCGTCTGCGGGTCACTGCCCGGCATCGGGCAAAGGCTCACTTTCGGGCAGGCGTTGGCGACAATCACTGGCGTCAGTGCAGGCCGGACGCTGGTGCAACCGGCGCACAGCATCAGGCAGGTCAGCGCCATACCAGCGGCGAAAATCCTCGTTTTCATTAAGTAACCTCGTGATGGTTTTCTCGCGCTGTGCTTCACGTTTCGCGGCGTTCTCCAGTTCCTGACGCAGTGCCACCTGCGCCAGCTCGTTTTTGTCTGCCCTGGTGAGGGCAACATGAAGCTGATTTTTCAGCATGGTGATGGTCGTCTGCTGCCCGCTGGCGACGTTGTTCGCCCTGCCCAGCGAGGCGCGCAGTCTGGCGTTTTCATGCTTCGCCAGAAACAGCCCCGCCACCGCCAGTGATAACAACACGACCAGCACAATCATCAGCTTTGACATAGTTCCCGCCCCTCAAAACGCTGACGACAGGCCGTACGTATCAGCCGGAAAAACAGCGATGCCACGAGATAAATCAGTGCGGTAAAAATCCACCCGGCAGCGACCAGCGAGATAAACGTCGCCACCATCACCACCAGAGCCGCCGCCCGTCTGCGCCACGGCACCGGCTGCAAAAACAGCGACGTGACAATCTTCACGGCCAGCGATTCCGGCGGCAGCTCCCGTCCGTAGCGTTCCAGCACATACTCAGTGGCATACACGCCGACACCACCGGCAACCACACAGATAACCGTCGCCAGAATCGCCCAGGCAGCGACAAAACTGACGGCCACGCTCTGCGGGTAAATCAGGGACAGTGCCAGCATCAGTGCCAGCGACACGTTCAGCATCAGTGAAAGGGATAATTTCTTCATGGTGTTTACTCCGTTTAAGCCGGTACGCCGCCAGCGGTACGCCAGACGGTGACCAGTTTTTCCAGTGAATGCTCACGCTGACCGTAACCGGCACCCGGCAGGGACGCCCAGATATTGCGACAGCGTGAAATGGCGCGCTCAATGCGTCCCGCCCGGATGTCCTCCAGCGCACCGCGTTCGCGGATCAACTGAATGGCGAGCCTGTCCTGTGACAACGGACTGAAATCCGGCAGGGCAAGCTGTTTGCGGTAGTGCGGCCAGAACAGGTAAAGCTGCTGATAGCGACCGGAGGCCGTGGATTTTTCACCGCGACGGTTAAACACCTTCGCCGGTCGGCCATGCGCGAACGGGTGGTCACTATAGTCGGTGAAAATTTCCGGCTTCCCGTCCAGTCCGGTGACTATCACGTCATAGCCCCGGTTTTTCGTCAGCGGATGATTCGCCGTCCCTTCGGACACCGCCAGCATGTCGAGAAAGGCGGCGATATTCTGATGCGTGTTAATTACCGGCATTACGGTTTCCCCCTGCCCTTAAAGCGGCGCTGAATGGCTATCTCAATCACCTGATAACCGGCGATACCCAGCATGGAGCCGATGCCGCACACCGCAGGCAGTGACAGGTCAGGAAACTGCACCAGAACAACACCGGCAACCATCGAGACAAAACCACCGAGCAACATGCGCCCGATAAACAGACGCGGGGTGATGGGTTCGCCACCGGCAAGCACCTTGCCGACAACAATCAGCACCCCAATCATGAAAAGCGACAGGACGCTTTTTTCTTCTGCTGTCATGCGTTACTCCCACAGATTGACAGTTTCAGCCACGGGCGCGGTCTGAACGTCGGGCAGTTCGACGGCGGTGCCGTGCGGCAGCACCGCACCCAGTTCAGCCAGTCCCGGATTTGCGGCGAGCACAGTCTCGACCACGCCCTCAGTGCGCCCGTAATACCGGACACAAATGGCGTCGAGCGTGTCGCCCTGTAGCGCAAAGGTCTTCATCAGATTTGACTCACGATGCAGCGCGGCTTGTCCTGGATGCGCGCCACTGCCCAGCGCATATCCCGCCACAGCTCATCAATGGTGCTGTCAATGCTGTCAACCTTCTTGTCGCCTTTCGCACTGGCATCCACGCCACGATAACGCTCATAAAGCGACGCGGTCGCCATCGCACACACGGCGCGCTCGTAGTAAAAAACTTTGATGTTTTCACCGTCGATGTCGTCCGCCGGGACGTCCGCCAGACGCGTAAAACCGGCGGCAATTTTCTGTTCGCGGTACTCGTACAGCTCCGCATTGGTCTCCGCCATGCCTGACTTGATGGCCTCACGCAGACGGGCGGGGGCGACGGTCTGCTCAAGGCGCATACGTTCCCGGACGCGCTTCGGGTCGATATCGGGAAAAAAGAACGTGTTTTTAATCACCGGCTCGTCGCCTGCCGGTTGCGGGATGACCACCGTACCCTCACCGGACACGGGAGCCTCCTTTCGCGGAATAATCAGCGTCATCATGACTACCTCTGAAAAGTCGGGCGGTGGACGCCGGTACAGCGTCAGGTGATTCACCCTCACTGACCGGCGTGCCGCCCTGGCGCGGGGCGCATTCGGTTGTTAACTGGCTTTCTTTTTCGGGCGTCCACGTTTTGCCGGTGTCACGCTCCGGGTCTTACGCGGGGCGCGGGGCGCTGCTTTGGGCTGCGGATCCGGCTTCGGTTTCAGCTCCCGCTCCAGTCGTTCAATCTCTTTTTTGACGCCGGCCTGACAGTCGAGCTGTGTCGCACGTTGCAGGTGCGCCAGCGCACCGGCGGCATCACCACCGTCACGCAGAAACAGACCGGTGATTTTATGCAGCTTTGCGCGCACTTCATCAGGCATGTCAGCCATGGCGGTCAGTTCGAGGGTGTCCGTCAGCAGGCGGGGATCCACAGACTCACCGGCAGCGTGGGCGCGCATGGCCGCGAGCGCCACCTCCTCGGTGAACATGTACGGCGGGGTGCGGCGGTGTTTACCCGGCATGGTCAGGCCGTACTTCAGGGCATAACGGGCAATCTCCAGCGCACCGGCAATATCGCCGGTATCCAGACGCCACAGCATGACTGTCATCAGAATGTCATCCTGTGCACCTTTGCCCTGCTCCAGCACGCCGTTCACCCACGGCAACCAGAACGGCAGCAGTTCGCGTTTTTTCGCGGCCTTCAGCTCTTTTGAATAAATCGCTTTCAGTGTGCGCTGGTCTGCGGCGAGCTTAACCAGCATCTGCTCATAGACAGTTGCATGTCGCAGCGGGGCGGCTTCCCGCTGCGCGGTCATCGCTGCCGAGACCCGCATCATGTGGCGCTGTGCGGGACTCGTCATCGGTTACGCTCCCGGCTCTGCGGTCGCCTTAGCCGGTGTGGAGAAATCACCGACCTTAATTTTTTCCACCAGACAACCGGCGGCGTAGTCTTCCACCACGTAATCAATGTTCATTGACTCGTAGTTCTCCACGCGGTCGAGTTTCGGGTTTTCCTCAATCACGCGGCGATGGCTGTCATCCATGTAGTAGATGGACAGGTTTTCCAGCTTCGTGATGAGCATCGCATCCGCCGGGAAGTACGGGACGCGTACCGCCGGCAGGTTACCGATGCGTTTCTGGCTGATGATGACGTCAGCGGCCAGCATTTCGCTGTTGTCCTGCTCCTTGTTAACGATGGGGAAATACTTGTCCGCCAGTAGCTGACGTCCCACAATCACCACAAGATCAGGGTCTTCCTGATACCACGGTTCAATCAGGTTGTTGGTCGCATCCATCACCAGTGCATCAAGGCTGGCATAATCACCGCCCTTACCCACGCGGATAACCTCAGAGGTGGTGCGGCCTTCCTCGTCAGTGACCTTGCTCATCACGCGCGCCGGGGCTTCATTGCGGTATTTCTGCAGCCAGCCGACCGCCACATCCTGCAGCATCGGATTGCTGCTGCGGTCAGAGGTTTCGGCACGCTTCACGCCGTTAAAACCGGCCATGATGAAATCAAGGGACTGGCGTTTGATAATGGCGTTACGGATACGGAGCTGGAAATCCTGATAACGCGCCCACAGGTCAAGCGTTTTGTAGCGGATATAAAAATCGAAGTTAATCTGGTCGCATTCGTACTTGTTAGACGCCAGCTTCGAGAAGTCCTTCGGCTGACGCTCGGTGCCACCGGCGGTGTCGGTGGTGCTGGCGATGGAGCCGGTGACACCGATACCAATTTTTTCCCCTTTCATTTCGCTGACCGGCACAATGTTGATGCGGGTCAGAAAATCAGAGGACTCCTGCATGGTGTTCATCAGGGTCTGGGTGACCGACGGTTCAACGGTGAATTTTTTCGACACATCACCGGCGTCGATGCCGTTCAGTTCGGCAACACGGGACAGGTAGGCATTAAATTTAAAGCGGGTTTCCTGGCGCATAGTTTTTCCTGAAATTAAGGGTTAATCGTGAAGGTTTTCCCGGACTGACTGACGCCAGTCAGCAGTTCGTCATCAGGGCGTCACCGCCACCGCCGGTGGCCTTGCTGCGGCGCTGCTGGGTCAGACTTTCGGTGTGGTCGAGACTGTTTTTCAGGCGGGTGAATGCCTGACTGGTTTCATCCGTCCTGTCAGTCACCTCCTGCTTAAGTGCGGAAAAGGCGGTTTCCATCTCTGCGAGGCGCTGCTCAGTGGCGCTCAGTTTTTCCTGCACATGTTCAGCAACAGCGGTCACCGCTTCATGCACGTCATTCAGACGGGCGTCATCGCTGGCCTGTTTGCGGCCAAAAATGGATTTCACCTTTTCGGTCAGGGCGGTGAACACGGTTTCAGGCAGGTCTTCAAATTCCAGCTCAACGGGCGTTGCCACTGAAATCAGGTTTTCAGGGCTTAATTTGAAGCGGTTCAGAGGGTTGTGTTTTGCCGTGCGGCAGAATTCCAGGTATTCCGTGCCGAGGCTCGCCGGGTCATCGGTGACGGCCAGACCCACCAGATAACATTTGCCGGTATTGGCAAAGTTCGGCTGAATTTCCATTGAGGTGTAGACCTTCTGCGCGGCCTTGTTCATCGCGATAAGGTCATCGGTCGGGGTGATTTTCGCAAACAGCGCCCATTTGCCTTTCAGCGCCGAATCGTCATCAATCTTTTCGGCCTTCAGTTCGGCCACATCGCCATAACGTTTAAAAATACCGTCAGGCAGGATGCCGCGCAGATGTTCCAGGTTAATGCGGCAACCATAGACACGCGGGTCAAAGGTTTCGGCCATTTCCTGAATATCCTGCGCACTGATGACACGCCCGTCACAGGTGTCACCCTCAACGCCGATACGAAAGAATTTTGAGACTTTTTTTGCCATTGTCAGGAGTCCTGAATAGTGATTAGAGGAGTCACATGTCGGCATCAGTTTCCCGACGATACGCATCCTCCGCCATCAGTCCCGGATGGCTTATCACTGACACAACAGCACCTTAGCGAATCGCGGGGCGCGACTCAGTAGCCTTGCCGTGTATTCATCACGGCGAGGTATTCATGACCATCACCACAGACACCACTCTTTTACACGACCCGCGTCGTCAGGCGGCGCTGCTGTACTGGCAGGGGTTTTCCGTACCGCAGATTGCCGCCATGTTGCAGATGAAACGCCCGACGGTGCAGAGCTGGAAACAACGCGACGGCTGGGACAGCGTTGCCCCCATCAGCCGTGTCGAAATGAGTCTGGAAGCGCGGCTGACCCAGCTCATCATCAAACCGCAGAAAACCGGTGGTGACTTCAAGGAAATTGACCTGCTCGGACGCCAGATTGAACGACTGGCACGGGTCAACCGCTACAGTCAGACCGGCAACGAGGCAGACCTTAATCCGAACGTCGCTAACCGCAACAAAGGCGGACGGCGCAAACCGAAAAAGAATTTTTTCAGTGACGAGGCCATCGAAAAGCTGGAGCAGATTTTCTTTGAGCAGTCTTTCGACTATCAGTTGCACTGGTATCGTGCCGGGCTTGAGCACCGCATCCGCGATATCCTGAAATCCCGCCAGATTGGCGCGACGTTTTATTTTTCCCGCGAGGCGCTGCTGCGCGCCCTGAAAACCGGTCATAACCAGATTTTTCTGTCGGCCAGTAAAACGCAGGCGTATGTGTTCCGTGAATACATCATCGCCTTTGCCCGGCTGGTTGACGTTGACCTGACCGGTGACCCGATTGTCCTGGGCAATAACGGCGCAAAACTGATTTTTCTCGGCACCAACTCCAACACCGCACAGAGCCATAACGGCGACCTGTACGTCGACGAGATTTTCTGGATCCCGAATTTTCAGGTACTGCGTAAGGTGGCATCAGGTATGGCCTCACAGAGTCACCTGCGCTCGACCTATTTCTCCACCCCGTCCACGCTGGCGCACGACGCCTACCCGTTCTGGTCGGGTGAACTGTTCAACCGGGGACGCGCCAGCGCCGCCGAACGCGTGGAAATCGACGTCAGTCATAACGCCCTTGCCGGAGGTCTTCTCTGTGCGGACGGCCAGTGGCGGCAGATTGTCACCATTGAGGACGCCCTGAAAGGTGGCTGCACGCTGTTCGACATTGAGCAGCTCAAACGTGAAAACAGCGCCGACGATTTTAAAAACCTGTTCATGTGTGAATTTGTTGACGACAAGGCGTCGGTATTCCCGTTCGAGGAGCTGCAACGCTGCATGGTCGACACGCTGGAAGAATGGGAAGACTATGCGCCGTTTGCCGCGAATCCGTTCGGCTCCCGCCCGGTATGGATTGGTTACGACCCGTCACACCGTGGCGACAGTGCCGGATGCGTGGTGCTGGCACCGCCGGTGGTGGCCGGTGGCAAATTCAGAATACTTGAGCGCCATCAGTGGAAAGGCATGGACTTTGCCACCCAGGCGGAATCCATCCGCAAACTCACCGAAAAATATAACGTCGAATACATCGGTATTGATGCCACCGGCCTCGGTGTCGGCGTGTTCCAGCTCGTGCGCTCGTTCTATCCCGCCGCGCGCGACATCCGCTACACGCCGGAAATGAAAACCGCAATGGTGCTCAAGGCAAAAGACGTTATCCGTCGTGGCTGTCTGGAATATGACGTCAGCGCCACCGACATCACCAGCTCGTTTATGGCTATCCGCAAGACCATGACCAGCAGCGGACGCAGCGCCACCTATGAGGCCAGCCGCAGCGAGGAAGCCAGCCACGCCGACCTCGCCTGGGCGACCATGCACGCCCTGTTAAATGAGCCACTCACTGCCGGTATCAGCACCCCGCTGACATCCACCATTCTGGAGTTTTACTGATGAGCAAGAAAAAAGGGAAAACACCGCGACCTGCGGCAAAAAAAATGACCGCCAGCGCCCCGAAAATGGAGGCATTCACCTTTGGTGAGCCGGTGCCGGTACTCGACCGCCGTGACATTCTGGATTACGTCGAGTGCATCAGTAACGGCAGATGGTATGAGCCACCGGTCAGCTTTACCGGTCTGGCAAAAAGCCTGCGTGCTGCCGTGCATCACAGCTCACCGATTTACGTCAAACGTAATATTCTGGCCTCGACATTTATCCCGCATCCGTGGCTTTCGCAACAGGATTTCAGCCGCTTTGTGCTGGATTTTCTGGTGTTCGGTAATGCGTTTCTGGAAAAGCGATACAGCACCACCGGTAAGGTCATCAGACTGGAAACCTCACCGGCAAAATATACCCGCCGTGGTGTGGAGGAGGATGTTTACTGGTGGGTGCCGTCCTTCAACGAGCCGACACCTTTCACGCCCGGCTCAGTGTTTCACCTGCTGGAGCCGGATATTAATCAGGAGCTGTACGGCCTGCCGGAATATCTCAGCGCCCTTAACTCTGCCTGGCTGAATGAGTCGGCCACGCTGTTCCGCCGCAAGTATTACGAAAACGGCGCACATGCCGGATACATCATGTACGTCACCGATGCCGTGCAGGATCGCAACGATATCGAAATGCTTCGCGAAAACATGGTTAAGTCGAAAGGCCGCAATAACTTTAAAAATCTGTTTCTCTATGCCCCACAGGGGAAAGCCGACGGCATTAAAATTATCCCGCTCAGTGAAGTGGCAACGAAGGACGATTTTTTTAATATCAAAAAAGCCAGCGCCGCTGACCTGCTGGACGCGCACCGCATCCCCTTTCAGTTGATGGGGGGCAAGCCGGAGAACGTCGGGTCGCTGGGTGATATTGAGAAAGTGGCAAAGGTCTTTGTCCGCAATGAGCTTATCCCGTTACAGGACAGGATTCGGGAAATAAACGGCTGGCTCAGTCAGGAGGTCATCCGCTTTAAAAACTACTCACTGGACACTGACAACGGCTGAACATCGCCGCCTGCGGGCGGCTTTTTTACAACCCGCCATCACGCCCTCACACGCTCACCACCGCACAAAACAGCCCGCAGACACCCAACGCCCCGGCGCACAATCTAAACGCCGTCACGACGCGCTCAGACGCTGAAAAAATAAAATCAGCACCACCGCCAGCGCGCAGTGCTTTCCCCGCCTCGCCCGCCCGCTTCATGGGGCGGTTTTAATGCGGTTGCATTTTTATCGAAAGTCTCGTCTCACAAAACCCTCCCTTCACTAAATAGACTCATTATCCACATGCAATCTAATTCAAAAAAATGCATGTATAGTATTAAAGGTCATCAATTAAACCTAAAGGCAAACCGTCCTCACCAACCGAGCTATAATGAGCGATAATATTCGAAAGTTCACCAGTAGAAAACGAATTAGGCAAATCATTATCAACTAATATAATCTGGCACGGAACATTTTTTCTTTCTGCTTTTTGAACTGTATTCAATAGTTGTTCATAAATATTTTGATACTTCATCGGATCTGACATTCCCTCAAGGTCATCCTCGACTGCAAGAGTTTCTTTTGAATATTTTTCCTTGGTCTGTTTCCCTAAATATTTGCCAACCGTATCAAATATCAAAAGTAAAGGATGGTTAACATTATGATCTATTGCATAATCAAGAATAGACAAAAGATACCCAATAGAAGAAATAGTTCTCAAACCTCCGGACGTTATTTTAAAATATTCTTTTTCTCTTATAACAGGAATGTAATAGCTTTCAGAGATTTTTATCCCCGTTCTGTTTTTGATATTAATACCCTTCAAATACTGACTAAATCTATCACCTAAACCTTGTAAAATGCCCTCCATGCTAGGTGCGTTTTTCTTTAACGCCTCCAAGCGTTCAGTTAATGCTTCAATATCTTTTCTCAGTACCTGATACTTTTCAAGCAGTTCCTCTTGCTGGTTTCTAACCTTCAAATCTTTTACTAACTGCTCCCTAACTTTCTCATTTTTTGATATCTCTTTAATATAAAAATCTCTCTGAGTCAAGAATGGTGTAATCATTGACTGGCTTTCTTCGTCAATCAACTCTCTCAACTCGTCAAGTCGTTCATCTAATTCTTTTTTATAACCTGATTCTTTTTTTAATTTAAATGACATTTCTGAGATCATGTCATTAATATTTCGTCTACGTCGACTAAGTGAATTCAACTCTTCATTAAGATCTTTTTCTGATGAAATTTCAAATGGAAAATCAGAATCATCTATTTTAATGTGGCTATCACAGATTGGACAGGAAAATACTTCCTTATCCAATACACCAATGCGAGAATTTGCTGTTTTAATCGCTTTGAGTTTTTCAATATCATTATCATAGTCATTTTTTAACCGCGAATATTTATCAATCTTATCCTCAAGCGCACTAATATTTAATATGCACTCTTTGTATTTAAGCGAAATAAAATTGTGAGCATCTTTCAATTCTGTATACTGCATGGAATCCGCTTTCATATTTTTATCGAGAGCAGACAAACCTGCAACAAGTTCTTCTAAAACAAGATCTATCCTATTAATCTCATCATCAATTGATTCAATTGTTTCATAGTCTGTATCGCGAAGAAATTCAGATATTATCTGATACTTCTTATTTAATTCAGTTACTAAACTACTTTTTGCAGATATTTCACCTTGGAGTCTGGCGATGCTTTCATCCAACACATTGAACATGTATTTAAAAACTTCTTTCGTAAATGCGTAGCGGGACCAATCACCCAATCGCAAGAAAGATTTACTACCAATATCATCCTGACTTACATAAACAAATTTATATATATTTCTAAAACTTAACCTGCGCATCTGTGAATGAGCTTTAGAAGGAGACACCTTAATTTCAATCTTTGGAAAATTAAGACTATCAAGTAAAAACTCCGAAAAAACACCATCAACATTTGATAAGGGGCTATAATTAGGAGCGTATTTTTTCGGAAAATGTTTATGTAAATCATCAAACTTACAACGATAAACTTCTATTGCTTTTTTATGATCATAGATATCTCTTACGATTGTGAATACAGTATCATTGATCACTACTTCAAGAGCAGCATAGTTTACTGATGTTTTTATTTCATCTGCTAAATCTATAGAGCTAGCACCTAAAAGATAATTAATAAACTCCAGAATGCTTGACTTACCTGTGTCAGAGTCTCCGTAGATAACATTGAGACCTTTATAAAAAGTAGTGACGTAGTTTTTACGAACGCCAACAAGAATCAAACTATTGATATTGAGATATGATTTCATCATTTCTCCTTGAAGACTTGATTTATAACAGAGTTTAACTTAGATGTAGGCAATGCTTGTAGCGGTAACAATGCTTCGGATAGTCGTTTTATTTCTTTAAAATATCCATCAGTCAATGAGCTAGCAAATTCCTTACCTTTTTCAGATAAAAATAATTTAACACTCTCATTATTTTTTTTCTCAGCTGAGAGCAATCCCCGCAATGACATAATTTTTATAAGATATTTCACTTTGGAATTGTCGAATAAGATATCTACATTTGATGAAAAACTCTTTATTGTATAAGTTAACTGGGACTCGACACAAGCAGGTTTTTTCCCCGAAACTGTAAGAGCATAATCTATTTTTGATGGGTTTTTTATCAGATACATAAAAATTTGTATTTTATTAATATCTAATGATAACACTCCTTTTTTGCTATGAGATAATATAGATATAGCAATGGCAAGTATAGCAAAATTCAAGCTATACTCTTCATCAAGAGGAATATACGGCAAGTTATTTTTCTTCATGATTACCTCGCCGTAATTGCTCCAAAGTTTCTACGCTGGTTTCGGATGACCAGACAATATCCCTGTCATTTTTGTTAGCCAGTTGATGCAACATTCCTTTCTTATGTATCGTTTCTAAACTTTTTATAAGAGAATCTAACGACGACTTATCCTCCTGGGCTATTCGTCTATGAACAGCAGCAATAAATTTATCTGGGGAAATTGAATTCGCGATGTATTGCTCATACTCTTCCTGGTAAATCTCCCTTATTTTAGAATACAAATGACCAAGTAGTTTCCTATCGTAATCACTCGTAAAAATATTTCTCGCAAGCTCAGCATTATAATAATATTCCTTTGCATGCATAGCGATATCCTGATGTATATCTGCGACAATCATTTTTAAGACGAAATACTCATTATCATATTGTTTCTCATCAGAAAAACGCTCAACGCATATCTTCTTGGGTGCTTCTAAATTTATCTGCTGAATAAATTGCTTTACCGCAACAAACACTGTAGACGAGCTGTTTTCGGGCTTGCAAATTGAGCTATGCCCTTCATTAACTGCAATTGAGTTATTTCGTTCACTATCCATCGGTAATGCACTTTTTTTATCAACTATAGTGTCATGAGAACCATAAACATATCTAGTGATAGGAAGTTTTTTGCTACAATTTATCCAGCGCCTATTCAATGTATCAGTCGCTTCACTTAACAATCCAAGATCTACTAACTGAGCATTTGAAGATACCATTGAAGTTATATTCGCTAATTTAGCACCAAAGTGAGGGACTGCTAACGAAATGAATCCAATTATATTAGATTGTTCCTCATGCTCAACTTTTTTTAGAATTAGATTTTTTGATATTAACCCCCCCATACTATGGGCGATTATTATAATTCGAGAGTAATCACTTAGCGTTACCCTAATCTCAGTATACAATAACTCAGCTATTTCATCAGTTGGTAAATTTCTCTCTAACTTATTTTTCTTAGAGAAAATACGAGCCAATAATCCTGACGTTTTAGCATACGTTTGTGTAAATTTGGTGAAATAATTGAAACATGCAATATCAAATACATTGCTAATGTCTTCATCTTCTGCTAATAGTTTTGGAAATGAAGTTTCTTTATTAAAGTTCCATGTTTCCAAACCACCATTTAATCCATGTACAAATAGTATCAGGCTATCTTTTTTCTCGTGGCTTATCCATTCAACCATGCTCATATGCTTTTCTGCCGTGTATAAAAATTAAACCATAACAAACAATTCCTCAACAATAACATATTGTTACCCCGTTTGACCGTTTTTTTCAACTACCACTCACGCTGTCTGTCAAAAAAGTCGATATCGTTATCAAATTTAAAACGCTTATGCCCAAAATCCAAAACAGCTCCGCGAGCGAGAGCTTCAAGCTCCCAATAACTAGCCTGAATGTCACTTTGTGCAAGAAGAACCTTAATTTTCGGGATAGTCTTTCTCTCCTGCCTTGTCAACCGGGCGGATGGGGCAGGAAAGTAGCTTCGACCAATGAAAGGGGTAAAGCTCTGCTGTGAACGATTACTGCATTTCAGTTCATTACTCAATAAGTCTCTAAGTACCTTCATAATGCCTGGCTCGGTCCAACTTAGAATCCCTTCATCTATTAAATTTAACACCGCTGCAGCATGCTCAGTCGGTGTGGGAGCCGGTAACGAAGTATCACCGCCGGTGAGCTTTCCACAGTTATTGACAGGACTCCGAGGCGCGGCGATGCCGCTTTTTAAAGTCAAAGGCTCAACGACCGGCACTTTCGGAACAATGCGCCAGTCCGTCGTTCTGGTGATATGAATATGACGTGCGCCGAGATGCGGTGCGTAAATGCCGACCACTCTCTCGACTTCTTCCTCGTACTCGTTAACGTCATCCGACGGACTACGGGCGACCCTGACAGTCTGACAATCGCGCGGGACATTTGCCCCACCCTGCGCGCTGATATACAGCGCAAAATCGCCACTGTCTGCGGCAGCGCGTGCAGCCTCGACGCGTTCGTCAAACTCATCAGCAATGCTGACGCCGCGAGGTAATTTGCGTAGTTCACGGTAAGCCCCCATTGTCGGCAGGCCAACAGTTTTAAATTGCGGAATACGCCACGTTGACGCCCATGCGGTAACAGCCGCGGCAGTGTCTTTCAGCGGCCTGCCGGTATCGTTATCGAGCTGACCATCCAGTGCATAGCCGTCGATGTTTTTTGAAATGTATTTCGCGATATATCCCGCAGCACCGCCCCGGTTAAGGTGTTTTGCCTGAAAACGGTTTCGCGCAGCTCCTCTTTCGTCGCCATCCTCTTTGAGCGCGTAGCGACGCATGATTTCAATAATCTGGTTACGCTGGCGTGGATTACAAAAAAGCATCATATGCCAGTGCGGCGTTCCGTCGTGGTGTGGCTCGACGACACGCAAACCGTAGACCTGTAAATCATTATCCTTGAATGCCGTGCGCATCAGGCTCCAGATATGGCAGAGATAACGCTGCGCATCCTTTGGATTAAATGCCTCATCGTTCCAGCCGTGATTTAGCTGGACGGTTTTACTTTCGCCTTTTCCGACCTGACGTGTCGGGTGATACTTTGACGGCGCGGTCAGCGTGATAAACATCCCCACATCACCCTCTGCAGCGGCGTAACGCTCAATACCGGCGATGGTGTTCATCAGCTCCATCCGGCGAATTTCAGGATTAGAAATACTGCCCATCACCTTACTGATAAGGTCGATGCGCTCGCCGGTTTCCCTGTTTTCGAGGTCACACGATTTAAGAAATTCCAGATTTGCCTGGCGGCGCGCACGCACATCACGAATGGCATGTTTACTGGCATAAGGAGAACGGTCTTTATTGACCTCCCCGACAGCAATCAGTAACGCCTCATGCCAGCGCATACGCTGGCCTTTAAGCTGATGAGTCCACCACTCATCGTTAAACAGGCGGGCAATAGCAGAATATGCCTGCCTCGTGGTCATCTGCCCTTTACGGTATTTTTTCCAGTAAAGCGGGGAAATATTGAAAGCACGTGCAGCGCCAGCAACATGACCATACAGATGTGCCTGCGCCTCATCCGTAAACAGCGATTCTTTTTCGCCATGCGCATCCACCCAGGCATCGCAGAGTTCCTCATACATCATGAAAAGCTGCGATGAGATACGGGCAGCAAACTTTTTCAGCTCCTTGTCATTCATTCCCGGCAGGCGCGCATAGTGGTCACGCTCTGCCAGAAACAGCAACGACGCGTCGGTGTTCATTTCATGGCGCTGATTCACACGCTCAATGCGCGGCCATAAACGACGCTGAAAAGTGGATGTGAGGAAATAAAACCCGTGCACCGGGCTTTTATTGCGCCGGATGTAGTCATAGCGTGAAGTAAACAGCGAGCGCAAAAAGTAAGGCAGGCGGTTAATCGTGGATAAAACACCTTGCACCTGACGCATCTCGTCACGTGTAAGGGGTCTTTCGCGCCCGACGGCCTCGCGTGGCGCGTTCCATGCATAAGCACCGGTAAACGCCTTACCGGTGCCTGCGGCAAATGCTGACGGAGGGACAAAACGCCCGGAGGCTTTAACGGCCATATGAGCCAAAAGCCTCTGAACAACGCTTGCTGAGTTGCTCAACCTGCGCGTTTAAATCAGCAAAAGATTTTGCGTTTCCGGTCAGAATATCGTGATGCATCAGGCCGGAAACGAGCTGGCTTAATTTCGGGTAATAACCAACCACCGCCAGCCATTCCTGACCAGCGTTTTTACCGCTTTCCGCTCTCTTTTTCTCGTGGAGAATAAACTGAAAGCTGTCACTGGTAACGACATAACGTTCGCCAATTTCGATACGAATACTCATGCCATTCTCCGGTAATGCTTGTTTTTTGCTTCAAAGACTGACTGGCAGGAAACACAACGCGTGGCTGACGGATAAGCTGCACGACGGGCAGCAGGTATTGGCGCGTCACACTCTTCGCAAACCAGCGCAGAAGCACCGCAATGTTTTACCCTTGCCGCGTTAATCTGGCGCTCCAGTAATTCAGCCTGTTGTTCCTGAATAAAATCTACGTTGTCCGGCATTACCAGTTCCTTTTGTCGTTAAGGTTTTTAAATTCATCAGCGCAATAGCTGGCGATTTCTGTCGTTAATTTCGTCAGTTCATCCACGGAGGAGATTTGCTTGTGAAACACAGCGCGTTTAACAAGTAAATTGACCACATCAGACAGGAGGTTTAATTCGTTCTGATAAATCGCGATAACAGACTCAGTTATTTCGCGTTTTTCTTTATCAAGACCAAGTTGAATAAGAGACAAATCGCCATTTTTCATAACGGCGATTTTTAAGGCGTTATTCAGTAATACAACTGAACGAGAACAGGACATCAAAGCACCTCCCCGCGAGACAATCCGATATTGTGAAATTTTTCCGACTCCTGACTGAGCAGCTCGACTATCTCCACGCGGGATAACTCCGCCTTTGTGATGTGGCGAATCATGGCATCAAGATGAGAAGAAAAGCGCGTCGCAGCGTCGGCCTGTGCTTCGGTTCTGGCCTGTTGCAGCAGTAATGCGTATTTACCGCACTGATTTTCAGAAACTGTATGCATAACTTTCTCCAGGCAAAAAGAAGCCCCGCACGATTAAGTGCGTTAAAAACTCTGGTTAATTACTTAATGCAGATATTGCTCTGGTTTTACCGACGTCAGAATTGTCGGTGCATACTCAAACAGACTGAATAATTCACGTAATGCACGGAATAAAGCATCACGCCAGTAACATGACTCTTCATTAATTCGCCAGTATGGCTGGTTGAATTCTTTTTCAGTCAATCCGGCATGCATAAATAAAGTACGGCGCTGACTGACTGTTAAAAAACTAATATATGCATACTCACTTGCACCGACCTGACGACGTTTTGAGAATGCCCCACGCAATTCATCAATTGCACATACCAGTCGTTCACGTTCGACGTCGTTCATTTCTTCAAAACGCATCGTTGCGTGACGCTGTTTTAACTGCGCATGAAAGCAAACTGTTAGCCGTTCGCGCTCCATCATCTGATTATAATAATCACATGTATCCTGCCAGCGAGGAACGGCAAGATGCTTACCAATTATCCGGCGCATAGCTGCTGGCTGTTTTTCAACGAGATTGAGCGTCATCACTGTCATTTCCATACCCTCCGGCTTTTCAGAAAGGTCAGAGCCTTTTTTAACGGACTCTGTTTTTTGGTGCGGATAATGATTCCCTTACGCCCCTTACCGTGGGTGATGGTGAAGTCAATCGCCCTTGGGCTTTCGTTACGCAATAACTGAGCAATACAACGAGGTTCCGGCATAACTCCTCCTGAAACAGAGCCGGTTTTTAGCCATGTCCGGCACATGGTCTTGTGGTAAGATCGAATCGCCAAAAACAACCAACCACAAAAGGTGTAAAAATGGACAAAAAAACTGTTACTGTATTTCCAGACAAAATCACTATCGATGGTATTGTCAGTGAGGGTAAGATGAGACTACTCGCACACCTTCATACCGACTTAAACCTAAAAAGCGATAATGTTCTTGCAATTAGTATTCAACTCGAGCAATTAAAAAATCTTCATGCTACTATCGGCGAATACTTAGAGCTGAATAAAGAAAAATAATTTCAATCTACTTTGCGCCATGAGTATTTTTGCATTCCTGGCGCATATTTTTCTACAGCATTAATAATACTCAGCGCATCAAATTCGCTATAACCTTTTTCGTCACCCGATAACTTTGATACTCCGTAGTACACATGACCGATAAACCTGTCATTTTCATAACAAGCTCTACAGTATAGAGTCACATAGTTGCGTAATGGGGTTAGCTCGCAACCAATAATAGAAAGATCACCAAAACGCAAAACCTCAAATTTACTTGATTTGCTTCTTTTTGTTTTAGTTGGGGCATGTTGATTCTGGCTGATTAACGCAAATGACTCTTGTAAATTATTTATAATCTCATTACGTTCATCTCTTTTGTTATTTTCCAGCCTGACACATCCACATTTAATTAAATGCGTCAAAGTCTCAATTTCTGCAGCTCTTACAGGTAAAGCCAGAAAATTAACTTCTTCTTCTAATTTTTTCGCTTCAATTTCTATGTCATCAACTATGGCTGATACGTTAGATTGCCCTTCAATCGACAAAAGTCTCGTGCGCAGCTCGATGATCAACGATTGAATTTTTTTAGCTGCCGTGTTTCCTACTATAGTGTTCATAACATGCCCTCACACCATACGCCCTAATTTCGACTTGCTATAACTAATGCGGTTCTTCCAGTCATGCCATTCTGTCGGAGCTTCATCGACTAGTTGAGCTGCATATTTGTCCCACTCACGACGATTAATCCATAACTCAGCATTCCCCCCTGGCTTCAGTGGGTCTGTCATATAGAACGCAGGGAGCTTGCCTGCTCTCGCCATTTCTGCTACAGCGCGTGGTGTCTTACCTATGTAAAGAGCAAAACCCTCTTTCGACAGCAAATCTGAAGGCACAGCAGCCAATTTAACTGAATGACGTTTTGCTTTTGTAAGAACTGAGACTTCTTGTCTTGTCTCGTCAGAAATTTCAGATCCGACATTCATTTTGCTATTCTCCTAATTGGCTCCACAAACTAAAGCTAGTTAGAGTTGGCTAGAGTTAGGTGTGGAATATCACAACGGATTAAAAATAAGAGATCTGATTCATTATGTCAATTGAGATTCGTGAGAAACTTAAACTTATTCGTGAGTCTGAACGCCTCAAGAAGAAGGAAGTAGCTGAAATGACAGGTATTAATTACGTTACCTATGTGGGGTACGAAAATGGGAAATCATCCATTTCACATGACGCGGTAGTGCGACTTCTGAAACACCCAAGATTCCGTAAATATCGTGACTGGTTCATGTTTGATGAGACAGATCCCGCTGCCGGACAAATAGCCCCGGCGCTCGCACACATTGGGCAAGACTCAACAACCTTGCACCACTCAGACCAAAAGACTGGCTGACGATTTATTCAGCATATGTGTGCAGTAAATGTACGAAAGAAAATTGCATTAATTTTCAAGTAGTAGAAGTAAACAGCGTCATCGGAGGGCTTTATGTCTATTAAAAAGCTCGATGATGGTCGTTATGAAGTGGACGTCAGACCGCAGGGTGCAGATGGAAAACGTATCAGGCGGAAATTTAAAACTAAAGGTGAAGCTCAGGCATTCGAACGTCATGTACTGGTTAACTTCCACAACAAAGAGTGGTTGGAGAAGCCGGCCGACCGCCGAACTCTTACAGAGTTGTTAGGCAGATGGTGGATATATCACGGAAAATCACATGAGCGTGGAGATATTGAACGAGGGCGTTTGACGACAATAATCGCCAAATTTGCTGAGATGGGAGTGTCCAGGGCGGACCAGCTAACAAAGAAAACGATAACTGATTATCGCGTTGTAATGATGAACGATGGTCTAAAACCAGCCAGCGTAAATCGGCATCTGGCAATAATGAGCGGGATGTTCACCAAGTTAATTGACGCCGGTGAATATCACTCTCACAACCCGTTCCGTGAGGTTAAGCGGTTACGTGAAGCTGTTACGGAAATGGCTTTTTTGTCCAGTGAAGAGATTACGCGGCTGTTATCCATGCTTGATGGTGATGAGTTAAATGCAACTCTGGTCTGCCTTTCTACTGGTGGACGCTGGAGTGAAGTGTCTAATTTGAAAGCTGAACACATCATTAACCAGATGGTTACGTTTATGAAAACTAAAAACGGAAAGCGCAGGACAATTCCCGTTTCGCAGGACCTGATTAAACGGATCAAGACCAAAAATTCAGGCAGGCTTTTTAATGCCAGTTACTACAAAGTGCGCAACGCTCTCAGGGAAGTAAAACCCGATTTACCTGACGGACAGGCAGTGCATGTTTTGAGGCATACATTTGCCACACATTTTATAATGAATGGAGGTAACATAATCACATTGCAGCGCATCCTGGGTCATTCTGACATTCAGCAAACTATGACCTACGCACACTTTGCACCGGATTTCTTACAAGATGCTGTGACTCTTAACCCGGTGTCAGGAATGTCCATAATGCGTCCATAAACCAGAGTTAACTAGAGCCAATTGAAGCGATATGAGTAATTTAACTAATTGTAATAAAACAGAAAATACCGCTGCGGCGGGGGCTACCAAGTCAGTTATTGGTCGCATTCACTCCTTTGAATCCTGTGGAACCGTAGACGGCCCGGGTATTCGCTTTATCACCTTTTTCCAGGGCTGCCTGATGCGCTGCCTGTATTGCCATAACCGCGACACCTGGGACACGCATGGCGGCAAAGAAGTTACCGTTGAAGATTTAATGAAAGAGGTGGTGACCTATCGCCACTTTATGAATGCTTCAGGCGGTGGCGTTACCGCATCCGGCGGTGAAGCAATCCTGCAAGCTGAATTTGTTCGTGACTGGTTCCGCGCCTGCAAAAAAGAAGGCATTCATACCTGCCTGGACACCAACGGTTTTGTTCGTCGTTACGATCCAGTGATTGATGAACTGCTGGAAGTGACCGATCTGGTAATGCTCGATCTCAAACAGATGAACGACGAGATCCACCAGAATCTGGTCGGCGTTTCCAATCATCGTACGCTGGAGTTCGCCAAATATCTGGCGAACAAAAATGTGAAGGTCTGGATCCGCTACGTTGTTGTCCCAGGGTGGTCTGACGATGACGATTCAGCGCATCGCCTCGGTGAATTTACCCGTGATATGGGCAACGTTGAGAAAATCGAACTTCTCCCCTACCACGAGCTGGGCAAACACAAATGGGTGGCGATGGGTGAAGAGTACAAACTCGATGGTGTGAAACCACCGAAGAAAGAGACCATGGAACGCGTGAAAGGTATTCTTGAGCAATATGGTCATAAAGTAATGTTCTAATTTCCCCGTAAAGCGGCAACTTTATTGAGTTGCCGCTTTGTTATTCCGCGCTTCATTCTGCAGAACTAACCACAATGATTAGTTCGTATTCGCTTTACGAGCCAATAGCGGGAATATCAACCCCAACCCCACCAGCACAAATGGTGTAGCGATATTCAGCGCTAGTTGGAAGGTCCACTCTGCAGTGAAGGCTTCCATTTTCGGGAAGATCCCCGTCAAACAGGCAAAAGCAGTAAAGGCAAAACACCAAATCCCGACAGTCATCGCCAGAGACTTATTACGAATAAAGACATATTCCGGCTTATATTTCTGCGCCAGGCGAACTACTGCAATAAACGCCACGAACACCCACAAATAACGCAGTGGCATCACTACTGAGTTCAAATTGAGCAGCCATTTGTAGAGATTATTCATGTCACCAATACCCAGTGTTGGCAGCATAATCAGAATCGCCACCAGCACCAGGGTCAGTAGATAACCATTAACCGGTGTACCTGAATCATTGGTCCGGCACAATCTGGCAGGAATATATTTACTATCCGCGTCACCTAATAACACTTTCAGAGGAGCATCGATGGAGAACACCAGAGCAGCGACCTGTCCCAGGGTATTTGCAATGGCGTAAATCACCATTAGGGTATTCCCCATGTTGTAATACTCGCCCAGATTCTGAAAAGCGTAATACTGACCGTTAGTCATTAAGTCATCAGGAATATTACGCGAGTCAAACATCATCCCCATTGCGAGAGAGCCCATAATGGCACAAACTGCAACCATCACCGCCAGGCATAGCATCCCTTTTGGAAATTCTTTTCCTGGGTTGCGCGTCTGATTAACGTAGGGAGAAATCTTCTCTGCACCACCAACCGCGAAAACCAGCATTGAAATAGTGGTAATGTAGGTAAAATCGATATGGGGAATGAACGTTTCCCAGGTAATGTTCGTGGTCGCAATATGCACTTCAGTAATCGCAGGCGCGGTTACTGCCATCGCCACATACAGGAGCGACATGATAAACATCGCAATCCCTGCCACAGAACCGACGATTTTCAGCGATTTCATACCACGTGAAGCGATCCACATAAAGAAGACAAACAGCACCAGCGTTAACCCCTGTAACGCTACGACTGAATATTCTTTGATTAACGAACCGTCACCTTTCATCGCCCAGCCGAGCGCAATCAGAATGGCCTGTGGTTTTTGTGCCAAATAGGGTATATGCACCACCCAATAGGTCCACGCAGCAAGATAAGCCAATCCGGGGCCCATTGTGTGCTTAATCCAGGTACTGACTCCGCCTTTCCCATCTTTAAAAGTCGACCCCAACTGACCGACAATCAATGCATATGGTGTAAAATAGAGCGCAAATATAAACAGCCATGAAAAAACAACGACCAACCCCTGGTTGGCATAATTATTAACAACATTGCCAAATCCCCAAACCGTAATAAAAGACATCAGTGCAATGTTGTACCAGCGCAACTGTTTTTCCTGAACGTTCCCAGCCATAGTTCGATCCTTCGCTATTTTTTTAATAGATATCTGTAAAACGAGGGATTATGCGCGGCTAATAAGAAGTACGAAAATAGCGGAATGAAAAATTATAACCTGCTGCACAATTTATTTTTCCATAAATGAAATTTGGTAAAAGCAAGTTGTATAGAGGAAACAAAAAAAACAGAGTGCGATACAGCATGTTCACACTCTACACTAATTCATTTACACATGAGCGACAGGTTTGGGTGTATGACCGGCGTTACGCAGCAGCATCAATAAGTAGATAAATGACACACTGGCAATCATAATAAATAACAGTTTATCGGAAAAATTCTGCATCAGTATGGCGGTAAAAGACGGACCAAGCAGACTACCGACTGTATAACTCAACAGTAAAGCCTGATTCATCGCCACCAGTTGATGATGTTCAACCTTCTCACAAGCCCAGGCCATCGCTACTGGATACAGCGTGAACCCCGCAGCACCGAGAATAAACAATGAAGGCGCCATCGCAGCCTGGCTTAACATTGCAATACTACCAAGAATGACAACAAAAACCTGAACGCGCAGTACCAGTAGACGACCAAATTTATCCGCCAGACGCCCAATAGGCCACTGCCCAAGGATTCCTGCGCTGACCAGTACAGCCATCCAGAAACCGATGCTGGCGTTATTGATCCCCTGATGGTTAAGATACAATGGCATCAGACCATACAGAGAGCCCAGGACAATCCCGGAGATAATACAGCCATTGACCCCAAGCCGTGCCTGGCGGAGTTTAAGCATTGATGTAATCGGCGTAGCCGGATGTTTTTCCGTTTGCTGATTCAGAATACGAGTAAACAACAACGGTAAGATGCCTGCCAGTATCAAACCCGTTGCCCACGGTAACACGGCCATCAGCTCAGTCGACACTTTGCTGACCAGCAACTGGCCCAGAAACGTCCCCACGTAATAGACCATCATATAAGCGGCAAGTAGTCGTCCACGATTACGTGAGGTCCCGCTGCACATCAGCGCACTTTCGACCACAACCCAAATCATGGCGCAACCAACGCCTGCGACAAAACGCCAGGTTAACCAGCTCCAGAAACCAATCATCAGGCCAAGCCCGGCACAGCCCGCCGCAAAAATAAACGAGGCCATGTAATAGCTACGATTAAATCCAAAACGTTTAATGACATACCCTGTCAGTAAAGTCCCCACCAGATTGCCGGTAAAATAGGACGAACTGACGACGCCGACCTGCCATGTGGGCAAGTGCTCCTGGGCGAGCCATAGCGGCACGAGTGTATTTAACACTGCGATCGCTAAGGTCAACAAAAGCAGGCCAGACAGCAAAAGCATGACAGGCCGGGTATACGTGGACATGGATAAAAACCGTGAGGAAGTTCAAATTTTATGCGCATCATGCCACCGCTAAAAACATTGTCAATGGGGTAAAATACCCCCATAACGCAGCGGCTGTATTATCGATTGATATTACTCATTCATAACACTAATAATAAAAAGACAATTAATCTCATCTACTTGTTTTTATTGATCTAACACAAACATCATGCGCTTCGTTCAGTCGAAAAATTTCATGGTCACAGCAAACTAAGATTTCCCGTCTATGCTTTCAAGGCAACGCATCGCGCCTGAACGCTTTCAGGCGTGCTACAGAGTCTCAAAAGGAGAAGAGAATGACCAAACCGTATGTTCGTCTCGATAAAAATGATGCTGCTGTTTTGTTAGTTGATCACCAGGCTGGTTTGCTTTCCCTTGTGCGGGATATTGACCCCGACAAATTCAAAAATAACGTGCTGGCGCTGGGTGACTTAGCAAAATATTTCAATCTCCCCACCATTCTCACCACCAGTTTTGAAACCGGCCCTAACGGCCCATTAGTCCCCGAACTGAAAGCACAGTTTCCGGATGCGCCTTATATTGCGCGTCCTGGAAATATTAACGCCTGGGATAACGAAGATTTTGTCAAAGCAGTTAAAGCGACAGGTAAAAAACAACTGATTATTGCAGGGGTGGTAACCGAGGTTTGCGTAGCATTCCCGGCGCTTTCGGCTATTGAAGAAGGGTTTGATGTCTTTGTGGTAACCGACGCTTCTGGAACCTTTAACGAGATTACCCGGCATTCAGCGTGGGATCGTATGTCACAAGCTGGCGCTCAATTGATGACATGGTTCGGCGTGGCTTGTGAGCTGCACCGCGACTGGCGTAACGATATCGAGGGGCTGGCGACGTTGTTCTCTAACCACATTCCTGATTATCGTAATTTGATGACCAGTTATGACACGTTAACGAAACAGAAATAAGAGATAACCGGGGCCGAAACCCCGGTTATTACACCTTAACTGGCAACGGCCATGCCAACGGTCATATGCAAACCGTAGAATACCCCGCGGCCGATTAATTCCCCTGCAAGAAGCAGGATGAATGATACGGAAAGCAGAGGCACCGCAGGCTGAAAGCCTTTCACCTGCGGTGCAATCCACATGCACAGTGCCACGGCCAAAAGCACAATCCGCCAGGACATCAGCGCACCGTAGTCAGGCACCAGTGCGGCAGCCTGTTGCACTGAACTATGAATGGTCGCCAGTTCTGCGCCCTGCATTACTGACATCACGCCACTCACCACCAGTGCCAACACGGAAATTGCAGGCAACAGACGCATCGCCCATCCATCGACGCCTGCCAGGCTCAGCAACAGGTAACCCAGCAACGGTCCGCCCATAAACATGGTCAGGAAGAAGCCCATCGGCGTCCAGATGCTGTACCAGGTCGGTACGGTATCGATGCTGTTATAGACCCGCACCATCATCCAGACAAAGACCACGCCGAGAACCATCGTCACCACCAGCCAAAGCGTGCGTAATGCCGGTGACAATTTTTTCAGCATCGCCAACAACCAGCCAATTCCGCCTACGGCAAAAAAGATCGAACCGCTGGCGATTTCGTTACTCAGAGCTGAAGCCCCTACCCGGTTAAGCGAGTTAAAGGCGCGCATTGGTGAGCCAAGATGGAGCATAGAGGCGATAAACCCAATGCCCATCAGAACCCATAAGCCAAACATGCAGGCGATAACACGCTGCTGGGCTTCTGCTCGCAGATCGCCTTTGAGCAGTGCCAAAGCCAGAACGATAAAACCGCCCACCACACATTGCCCGAAGACCGTGAAGATCATCAGCGGCCATTCATGCCATCCACTTCCCATCTCACACCTCCTTCGGGTTTGCCAGATAGCCAGTGGTATCCCCGGTTGGGCGGCTATTGGCGTTAGGTTTAATCACAATATTCGGTTTGGTGAAGTGCGCACGCGGCAACGGCGCAACCGCCGCCAGATCGCCGTGTTTTTTACGCAGCTCGTCGATAGGTCCGAAATCCAGCGCCCGTAGCGGGCAAGATTCGACGCAGATCGGTTTTTTACCTTCTGCGACGCGGTCATAGCAACCATCACATTTGGTCATATGACCTTTGGTTGCGTTGTACTGCGGTGCGCCATACGGGCAGGCCATATGGCAGTAACGACAGCCAATACACACATCTTCATCGACAACGACAAAACCATCTTCACGTTTATGCATTGCACCGCTTGGGCAGACTTTGGTACAAGCCGGATCTTCGCAGTGGTTGCATGAAATCGACAAATAGTAGGCAAATACGTTTTGATGCCAGACGCCGTTATCTTCCTGCCAGTCTCCACCAGCATATTCATAAATGCGGCGGAAACTAACTTCCGGCGTCAGATCTTTGTAGTCTTTACAGGCCAGCTCGCAGGTTTTGCAACCGGTGCAACGGCTGGAATCAATAAAAAATCCATACTGGGTTGTCATCGGTTACTCCTTACACCTTTTCAACCTGAACAAGGTTCGTATGTGATGGATTCCCCTTGGCAAGAGGAGACGGACGTTGAGTGGTCAGTACGTTAATACAACCGCCCTTATCGACACGTTTCGCATCCGGGTCATACCAGGCACCTTCGCCCAATGCGACCACGCCCGGCATCATTCGTGGCGTCACTTTCGCCTCAATATGGACTTCACCACGATCGTTAAAGATCCGCACCTTATCGCCGTTGCTGATACCACGTTTTTGCGCATCAAGTGGGTTGATCCACATTTCCTGACGGCAAGCTGCTTTCAGCACGTCTACGTTACCGTAAGTCGAGTGAACACGAGATTTGTAATGGAACCCCGTAAGCTGCAGCGGATACTGTTTGTTGAGCGGATCCTGATAACTTTCAAAGCCCGGTGTATAGATCGGCAGCGGATCGATCACATCGCCTTCCGGCAATTCCCAGGTGGCGGCAATGTCAGCCAGCGCCTGTGAATAGATCTCAATTTTGCCCGATGGCGTGGTCAGTGGATTTGCCTGCGGATCTTCACGGAAGGCTTTGTAAGCGACGTGATGCCCTTGCGGATCGCGCTTTTTAAAGATCCCTTGTTTGCGGAACTCTTCAAAGGTTGGCAGTTCCGGAATCGCTTCGCGCGACTGGGCATACAGGTGACGCATCCACTCTTCCTGGGTACGACCTTCAGTAAACTGCTGCTCGACGCCAAGACGTTTTGCCAGTTCGCTGGTCATCTCGTAGATAGTCTTACATTCAAAGCGCGGTTTAATGACCTGGTCGTTGAAAATGACGTAAGACATATTCCCGCAGGATGCATCCAGCGCAAAGTCCATCTGTTCGGAGGCAGTGCAGTCCGGCAGCAGGATGTCAGCATATTTCGCCGATGAGGTCATGTGGCAGTCGATAACCACAATCAGCTCACACTTCTTATCATCCTGGAGGATTTCATGGGTACGGTTGATTTCCGAATGCTGGTTAATCAGGCAGTTACCGGCATAGTTCCAGATCATCTTGATCGGAACATCCAGCTTATCTTTCCCGCGCACACCGTCACGCAGTGCCGTCATTTCCGGGCCACGTTCAATGGCATCGGTCCACATAAACATGGAAATGCTGGTCTGAATCGGGTTTTCCAGGGTAGGCATCCGCACAAACGGTAAGCTGTATGAACCTTCTCGCGCACCGCTGTTACCACCGTTAATACCGACGTTCCCGGTGAGGATTGCCAGCATCGAAATGGCACGCGTGGCGATTTCACCGTTGGCATGGCGCTGCGGCCCCCACCCCTGGCTGATAAATGCCGGTTTGGTGCTACCGATTTCACGAGCAAGTTTGATGATTTTATCTGCCGGGATACCGGTAATTTGCGAGGCCCATTCCGGTGTTTTGGCAACACCGTCTGGCCCATCACCCAGAATATACGCTTTGTAGTGACCATTTTTCGGCGCGCTGGCAGGCAACGTTTTTTCGTCGTAGCCGACACAATATTTGTCGAGGAATTCCTGATCAACCAGGTTTTCGGTGATCATGACATACGCCAGACCGTTAACCAGTGCCGCATCTGTTCCCGGACGAATCGGGATCCATTCATCTTCGCGTCCGGCGCCCGTATCGGTATAGCGCGGATCGATAATGATCATACGTGCATTTGATTTTTGCCGCGCCTGCTCCAGGTAATAGGTCACCCCGCCGCCGCTCATACGCGTCTCGCCAGGGTTGTTACCAAATAGCACCACCAGTTTACTATTTTCGATATCTGACGGACTGTTGCCATCGGCCCAGCCGCCATAGGTATAGTTCAAACCTTCGGCTATTTGCGCCGAGGAGTAGTCACCATAATGGTTCAGATAACCGCCGCAGCAGTTCATCAAACGCGCTACCAGAGTATTTCCCGGCGGCCAGGAACGGGTCATGGTGCCGCCCAGCGTACCGGTACCATAGTTCAGATAGATGGATTCGTTACCGTACTCTTTTATCAGGCGCTGCATATTCGTGGCGATGATATCGTAGGCTTCTTCCCAACTAATACGCTCAAACTTACCTTCGCCACGAGCACCTACTCGTTTCATCGGATATTTCAGGCGGTCGGGATTGTAAACGCGGCGACGCATAGAACGCCCACGCAGGCACGCGCGCACCTGGTGCAGTCCTTCGTAATTGTCATCCCCGGTATTATCCGTTTCGACATATTTGATTTCGCCGTCCACTACATGCATACGCAGTGGACAGCGGCTGCCACAGTTAACAGTACAGGCGCTCCATATCACCTTTTCGTCTGAATTTGCCGGAGCGACACTATTAGCAGCGTGCGCAATCCGGCTAAAGGGTAATGTTAACGCGCTGCTGGCCATCGCCAGGCCGCCGATCGCTGTCGTTTTTACCAAACCACGGCGACTCACCTCAGCAGCCAATACCGCATCAGGAATTTTCGTTTTCATAATGGCTCACTCAAGCTTGCTTACGATTGATTCCAGTAACAAACCGTCTTATGTAATTATTTTCATAGCGGCACGCTATATAGGTTTGTATACATCGAATAATTTGAAAATCAACGGGATAGGTAGATTTTCACTCGAAAGTAGTATTGCGCTTAAGTCAGCTATAATTATTGTTTGGTATCAAAGGGAGATAAAAAAAGCGCCCGCAGGCGCTTTTTAGATTCAGAATAGTTGGATATTAGCCGATATATTCCAGTCCGTTCATATACGGGCGCAGAACTTCTGGTACTTCAATACGACCATCAGCCTGCTGATAGTTTTCCATTACCGCAACCAGCGTACGACCAACAGCCAGACCAGAACCGTTCAGGGTATGAACCAGACGGGTTTTCTTGTCAGACTTACTGCGGCAACGTGCCTGCATACGACGCGCCTGGAAATCCCAGACGTTGGAGCAGGAAGAGATCTCGCGGTAGGTATTCTGCGCCGGGATCCATACTTCCAGGTCGTAAGTTTTGCAAGCGCCAAAGCCCATGTCGCCAGTGCAAAGGATGATTTTGCGGTACGGCAGGCCCAGCAGTTGCAGGACTTTCTCCGCATGACCAGTCATCTCTTCAAGTGCCGCCATTGAATCTTCCGGACGCACGATCTGAACCATTTCAACTTTGTCGAACTGGTGCATACGAATCAGACCACGGGTATCACGACCATAAGAACCGGCTTCAGAACGGAAGCATGGGGTATGAGCGGTCATTTTGATCGGCAGATCATCTTCATCGATGATTTCACCGCGAACCAGGTTGGTCAGCGGAACTTCTGCAGTTGGGATCAGCGCGTAGTTGCTGGTATCAGCTTCTTCTTCCAGCGGACGAGTATGGAACAGATCGCCAGCAAACTTCGGCAACTGACCCGTACCGTACAGCGTATCCTGGTTAACCAGGTACGGGACATAGTTTTCGCTATAGCCATGCTGCTCGGTGTGCAGGTCCAGCATAAACTGCGACAGTGCTCGGTGCATGCGAGCGATCTGCCCTTTCATCACCACAAAGCGCGAACCTGTCAGCTTAACCGCTGCCGCAAAGTCGAGGCCGGAGTGCATTTCACCCAGCGTCACGTGGTCACGAACTTCGAAGTCAAATTCACGCGGGGTACCCCAGCGGCTGACTTCAACGTTGTCATTTTCATCTTTACCAACCGGCACTTCATCTGCAGGCAGGTTAGGGATTGTCAGCGCGATATCGCGAATTTCAGCCTGTAAAGCATCCAGCTCGGCTTTTGCTGCATCCAGCTCTTCGCCCAGTTTGTTCACTTCCAGACGTAAAGGCTCGATATCTTCCCCGCGCGCTTTCGCCTGGCCGATGGATTTCGATCGAGAGTTACGCTCTGCTTGCAGGTTTTCCGTTTTGACCTGCAATACTTTACGACGCTCTTCAAGAGCGCCCAGCTTATCTACATCCAGCTTAAAGCCCCGGCGTGCCAGTTTTTCAGCGACTGCGTCTGGCTCATTACGCAGCAGATTGGGATCGAGCATGCTTATCCTGTGCTTATCGAATTAAATGGGAGATGTGGCCACAGCCTGCGACCACAGGGATACAGTAACAACATTACCGCAACGATAACATTAACGGTAGCGTTTTATGGGGCTATTTTGATCCTGTTCAGCCAGCCAGGCGAGCTTTTCGCCAATCTTGCCTTCAAGGCCTCTGTTTGTCGGGAAATAATAGCGCGTTTGTGCTATTTCCGGCGGGAAGTAAACCTCACCGGCAGCATAAGCGTTTGCTTCATCGTGGGCGTAACGATATTCCTGCCCGTAGCCCATTTCCTTCATCAGTTTGGTTGGCGCATTACGCAGGTGTACTGGCACGTCATAATCCGGGCGTTCACGGGCATCAGCTAACGCGGCTTTAAACGCGGTGTAGACAGCGTTACTTTTTGGCGCACAAGCGAGATAAACAATCGCCTGGGCAATGGCGCGTTCACCTTCTGCCGGACCTACGCGGGTAAAGCAATCCCAGGCAGCAATCGCCACCTGCATCGCCCGCGGATCGGCGTTACCGATATCTTCTGAAGCAATCGCCAGGCAGCGACGTGCGACATATAACGGATCACCGCCCGCAGTAATAATCCGCGCATACCAGTACAGCGCCGCATCAGGTGCGCTACCGCGTACCGATTTATGCAGCGCGGAAATCAGATCGTAAAAGCGATCACCTTTGTTATCAAAACGAGCGCTACGCTCACCAGCAATTTCGGTGAGTAACTCAGGCTTCAGGACACGTTTGCCGCTGTCATCGACTTCGGCCATATCTGCCATCATTTCCAGCGTATTTAACGCCCTGCGCGCGTCGCCATTCACCAGTTCAGCAATCGCGCGGCGTGTTTCATCTGGCAGAACAATATCCTGCCCACCGTAGCCGCGGGTTTTGTCTTCCATCGCCTGAGTCAGTACTTGCTCTATATCCTCGGTGGTCAGGGATTTGAGCAAATAGACACGAGCACGGGAAAGCAGCGCCGAATTAAGCTCAAACGACGGGTTTTCAGTGGTTGCACCAATAAACGTGATGGTGCCATCTTCAATGTGTGGCAGAAACGCATCCTGTTGGCTTTTATTAAAGCGATGCACTTCATCGACAAACAAAATGGTACGGCGACCGGCATTGCGGTTTTGCCGCGCGCGCTCTATCGCTTCGCGAATTTCTTTCACGCCAGAAGTGACAGCAGAAATACGTTCCACATCAGCATTTGCATAGCGGGCGATCACTTCGGCAAGGGTAGTTTTACCGGTACCTGGCGGCCCCCAGAGGATCATGGAATGCAGATGTCCGGCTTCGATAGCGCGCGGCAACGGCTTCCCCGCAGCCAGCAAATGTTGCTGGCCAATATACTGTGCTAAATTTTCTGGCCGCATACGTGCGGCCAGAGGTTGAAAAGTATTATCCGAAAAATCGAGCGACAGATTGCTCACTCAGGTGCCTCTACTTACGTTGATCATCTACCGTTACGCCTTGCGGCGGGGTAAAGGTAAATTTCGCTGCATCCACAGCACCGTTTTGCTGGGATTTCAGCTGATAACTGCTGCGTTGATCGTCCTGTTCCACCGCGCTGAATTGATGGATGGTGCCATCACGGCCCACGTTAATAGTGAACTGCTTCAGATTGCCATTGCTGGCTTTCGGCGTCAGAACAAAGTCATCGCCGTTCTGTTTGATGTTGTACTGCTGCCAGTCGCTGGACTGGTTACGTGCGATCAGCATAAATGGCGTATTCCCGGTGGCATCTTTCAGCCAGGTCGCCGTAGCCTGTTCAACAAACGGGTTATAGAACCACAGTGTTTTACCATCAGAAACCAGAATGCTTTCATCAGGTTGAGTCATATGCCAGTTGAATAAGTTTGGACGTTTCACCCACAGATCGCCCTGACCTTCCTGCACCGCCGCGCCGCTACCGTCAGTCACTTTTTGTGTGAAGCTGGCGTGGAAGCTGCTGACTTTATCCAGACGGCTTTTCAGATCGCTTGCGGCATCAGCCCAAACACTGGACGCCACTAAACTTGAGAGTAATGCACAGGTGATGGCAATTTTTTTCATCATTGTTCCTCAAATTACGTCACTCCCGATCGGGAGTTCCCTCTACTCTCTATTCCAGGCTAATAATCAGCTTGAGGAAAGAAGAAAATACTGAATTTTCAGTTGATAGAGTGCCGGATGCGACGCTATCGCGTCTTATCCGGCCTACGATGCACTAATTAGTCAAACGGTGGCGGAGCCAGTACTTCACGATTACCGTTGTGACCCTGTTCGCTGACGATCCCTTGCGCTTCCATCTGTTCAACAATGCGTGCAGCACGGTTGTAACCGATGCGGAACTGACGCTGAACACCAGAAATAGACGCTTTGCGTTTTTCAGTGACAAACGCCACCGCCTGATCGAACAGCGGATCCAGTTCTTCAGCACCGTCGAAACCACCAGCTCCGCCTTCGCTTTCGCTATCGGAGGTGATGCCATCTACATACTGCGGACGACCACGCGCTTTCCAGTCCTGCACCACGGCATGAACTTCCTGATCGCGAACAAAAGCACCATGGACACGTACCGGCATGGTTGAGTTCGGCCCGGAGTAAAGCATATCCCCCATACCAAGCAGTGATTCCGCGCCAGCCTGATCAAGAATGGTACGTGAGTCGATCTTGCTGGATACGGTAAAGGCGATACGGGTTGGAATGTTCGCTTTAATCAGCCCCGTAATAACATCCACCGAAGGGCGCTGCGTTGCCAGCACGAGGTGAATACCTGCGGCACGGGCTTTTTGCGCCAGACGCGCAATCAACTCTTCCACTTTTTTACCTACCGTCATCATCAGGTCGGCAAATTCATCCACCAGCACTACAATGTACGGCTCTTTTTTCAGCACTGGATGCTGGGCATCCATACTGTCACCTGGCTTCCAGTACGGGTCTGGAATCGGACGCATCATTCGGTCCGCTTCAGCAATTTTTTCGTTATACCCCGCAAGATTACGCACTCCCAGTGCCGACATCAGCTTATAACGGCGTTCCATTTCATTTACGCACCAGCGCAGAGCGTTGGCAGCATCTTTCATGTCTGTTACGACTTCCGTTAACAGATGCGGGATGCCTTCATAAACCGAAAGCTCCAGCATTTTCGGGTCGATCATAATGAAACGAACATCTTCCGGCTGCGCTTTATAGAGCATGCTCAGGATCATGGCGTTTACACCCACCGACTTACCGGAACCAGTGGTCCCCGCAACCAGCAAGTGAGGCATTTTAGCCAGATCGGCTACGACCGGATCGCCTGCGATATCTTTACCCAAAACAATCGTCAGCGGCGATGGGTTATCACGGAACTTCGCGTTATCCAGCACTTCGCGCAGATAAACGGTTTGTCGTTTTTTGTTCGGCAACTCCAGACCTACGTAAGGTTTACCAGGAATGACTTCAACCACACGCACCGCCACGGTCGACAATGAACGGGCAAGGTCGCGTGACAGGTTAGAAATACGTGCGGCTTTTACGCCCGGCGCCAGGTTCAACTCAAAACGGGTGATTACAGGTCCTGGTGAATAATTGACCACATCAGCTTTAATGCGGAAATCGGCCAGCCGTGCTTCTACCAGACGCGCCATTTGCTCAAGCGCAAAGGTATCTACTGGCTCAACTTCGCTTGGCGGTGGTGTCAGCAAATCCAGCGAGGGTAGTGGCGTCGTTGGTTTATGCAACGGACGGCTATCACCGTTGCGCATTAACAACGGATGAAGCAGGGTATCCTGCGGCTGTGGTGCTACCGGTTGCTGCGGCTGCTGATATTGCGGCTGTGGCGCTACCGGTTGCTGCGGCTGCTGATATTGCGGCTGCGGCGCTACCGGTTGCTGCGGCTGCTGATATTGCGGCTGCGGCGCTACTGGCTGCTGCGGCTGTTGATACTGCGGCTGCGGTGCCACCGGTCGTTGCGGCTGCTGATACTGCTGCTGCGGCGCTACCGGTTGCTGTGGCTGCTGATACTGCTGCTGCGGCGCTACCGGTTGCTGTGGTTCAACAATGGGCGTAAACAGTGGCTCGTGTGGGCCATCATCCACCAACGCTTTCATCGGTGAAAATTCAAAATCATTCAGCGAGAATGGATTTGCTCCCGCAGGTTGTTCACCGGAATAACGTTGCTGCTGAGTCTGGGCAAACTGACGAGCCAGTTCAGCCTCCGCCGCTGCATCTTCATCTTCAGGGTTAACTGGCGCATCATGCTGATACTGTTCACCATAGCGTTGCTGCTGTGCCTGGGCAAACTGACGTGCCAACTCATCTTGCTGCATCGCATCGATTTCATCATCGTTATACTGATCGCCAGAATCGTATTGATTGCGCTGCGCTTCGCGAGCTTTCTCTTCGGCGGCTCGTTGTGAAGGTAGTTTAATGCCATACGATGCCAGTTCACGACGAGTCGGAACACGAATACGCTTTGGTCGTGGCAACTGCGGGCCTATCCCCTCTTTCACTTGTGGTCGAGGTCCACCGCTATTTGCCAGGCTAAAAACAGGTGCAGCAACCGTTGCTGCGGCCCCCGTCGCCAGAGTCGCTTTCTTCACGCCCGATGCCAGCGGCGAAACAGCAGCCACGGCTTCTACCGGAGGGACTGCGGCAGCAGTCGGCGATGACTGAACAGATTTAGCTGACTGAACAGGTCTAACAGGCTCAGGTTCTTTAACTGGTTCAGGAATAGGCTGATACCAAGCGGCGAGCTGCTCACGTTCGCGCGCACGCTTCTCTTCAACTTCTTCAAAGTAGTAAAGCGGCGGACGCGCAGGTTTTGTTTCTTCAACAACCGGTTCAGGTTCTACAACAGGCGGCTGTTCAACCGGTTGCGGCTGTTGACGCAACGTCTCCTGAACGGCTGGCTGCTGGTAGGTTTGCTCAGGCTGGTATGTAGACTGCGCCGCAAAAGTGGATTGTGTCCCCTCGGCTTGCCACGCGTTATCAGCCACTGGTTGTTCAGGCACTGGTGCATAATATGGTTGTTGAACAGGTTGATCCGCAACAGGCGCATAATACGGCTGCTGAACCGGCTGTTCAGGCACTGGTGCGTAATATGGTTGTTGAACAGGTTGTTCCGCAGCAGGCGCATAATATGGCTGCTGTGACTGCACAGGTTGTTGCGGATAACCTTCCGGCGCTGGGGCAATGACCGAATCGCCCGTTTGCGGCCTTGGCGCAGGCTGCCAGGCAACAGCAGGTTGAGCAGGTGGAACATCAACCGACGCAACAGGCGGCGTCTGAGTAACAGGTTCAACCGGAGCTGTCCAGCTTTGCGTCGCCGTGGTAGCAGCAGCTGCCGCAGCAACAGGTTCGGTAATTGGTGCACCGTTTAATAATGGATCGTATTCGTCATATTCTGGCTGCGTTGCACGGTTGCCCGAAAAGAGGACATCATCAGGATCAGCGGCTACGCCGCGCGCAGTGTAGGTAATGTCGTCTTCATCATCCATCCGCTTACCGGAGAACAAGGCAGCGTCTGTTTGCCGCCCCATCGGATTGATGAATTTTTCCGCCAGACGTTTACGACGCGCTAACGCGCCACGAAGAATACGAGCACGGCGCGATTCATGCTGTTTGCCGTTTTTTTCGTCTTCATACTCTTCGTCGTCTTCATACTCTTCTTCATCAACCCAGGTATCATCGCGACGAGTGCGGTTACTGGCGAAAGTGAGGATGTTTAAAATCCAGCCCCCCAGTTTTTCGGCAATGGTCACCCAGGACCAGCCGGTAAACAGCGTCAGGCCAGCCGCCCAAACACAGAGCAGCGCAATGGTCCCACCACTGCTGTGCAACAGCGGCTGCAGCGTAGTGCTTAATAAACTACCGATTACACCACCGGAGGCAAAATACCAGATGTCGTCCGCGTTGATTGCCGCAAGGCCACAGGACGTAAGGATAAGCGCCAGCACGCCAATAATTCTTAGCGAAACGGCGAAATAGTCAACGTACTCATCGCTGGACTGATGACGCCAGGCAAACCAACAGCCGCCAACAATAATGACCGGGATGGTGTAAGCCATCACGCCAAAAATGAAGAACAGCGTATCTGCCAGCCACGCGCCAGGCGTCCCGCCTAAATTATGGATAGGCTCATGCCAGGCCGTTTGCGACCAGCTGGGATCCGAAGGGTTAAAGCTTAATAAGGCTGCCATCAACCAGACGGCAAACAGGACAATAAGAATCAGCAACGCCTCCAGAAGTCGGCGCCCGCTGCTTAACTTTGTCAATGTGACTTCTTTGTCTTCAGTGTATTCCTGGCTCAAGAAAGGCTCTCCAGGTTACAGGCTTTTCCTGCCCGATGCTAAAACGGACAACAGCACCAGGTTACCCCAGTACTGTTGCTGTATGGATTAACAGGAGTGTAATCAAAATACGCCTATTTTGCACCTGTTCCGTGTTAGCGCGTCTTAATAACCAGACGATTACTCTGCTTGACTTCTTCCATAACAACGTATGTCCGTGTGTCATTGACGCCAGGCAGACGCAGCAGGGTTTCCCCTAGCAGCTTACGATAAGCTGACATATCCGGCACGCGTGTTTTCAACAGGTAGTCGAAATCACCGGATACTAAATGACACTCCTGAATTTCTTCAAGTTTTTGCACAGCGGTATTGAATTGTTCAAACACATCCGGAGCGCCACGATTCAGAGTAATCTCAACGAATACCAGAAGTGATGCATCCAGATAATGCGGGTTCAACAGCGCCGTATAGCCCTGAATAAACCCTTGTCTTTCCAGCCGACGCACACGCTCAAGGCACGGCGTTGGGGAAAGTCCCACACGTTTAGAAAGCTCGACGTTAGAAATACGCCCATCCTTTTGCAACTCATTAAGAATGTTACGATCGATACGGTCGAGATCTTTGCCAGGGCGCTTCTTGCTATCTACCATTATTATTGTCTCTCTGTATTCCTTCCCTACTCCTGTCTGACCCTGAAGACATCACTGTTCAGAGTCGCTACCTGTCACGATAGACCGAAATCATTAAGATTCACGGCTCGCAATGCCTGGGTCTACGGTGAGAAGACCGTTGCCTTGAGGCAGCTATCGACATCACGAATGGCGTCTGTCCACGCCATGCGTAGATTTCACTAGCACGGTAAACATGGTATTTACATGCATGATTATGCGCACATAACAATACTGTTTTTTTCTTCCTCGAATGTTTTCGCAAAACACCAGGTGATTGTCAAAGCAAAACATCGTTTTTTAGTACAACATGCCAGTTATTCATTAACAGTGACGTTTAATCATCATTTAATCGGCTTATAAACCGGAAAAATTAAGTAGCAGACGTGATAATGACGGGAGAATTTGACACGATTATCGCTTTTGACGATTGCACAAATCGTTAACAAAATCGTCATACTCTTTTTTTACGTCTGTAAATTCCCTACAATCCTGCCCATTGTCTGCCAACAACTATGGGGATCTCATGGGCACGACCAAACACAGTAAACTGCTTATCCTGGGCTCAGGCCCGGCGGGATATACCGCTGCTGTCTACGCGGCACGCGCCAACCTGCAACCGGTGCTGATTACCGGCATGGAAAAAGGCGGCCAGCTGACGACGACCACTGAAGTAGAAAACTGGCCAGGAGATCCAAATGATCTGACCGGCCCGTTGCTCATGGAACGCATGCATGAACATGCTACCAAGTTTGAAACTGAAATTATTTTTGACCACATCAATAAAGTGGATTTGCAGAATCGTCCGTTCCGCCTGACTGGCGATAACGGCGAATATACCTGCGATGCGCTGATTATTGCCACCGGGGCTTCTGCACGCTATCTCGGCCTGCCCTCTGAAGAAGCCTTTAAAGGCCGTGGGGTTTCTGCCTGTGCAACCTGCGATGGATTCTTCTATCGTAACCAAAAAGTGGCGGTTATCGGCGGCGGCAATACTGCAGTTGAAGAGGCGCTGTATCTGTCTAACATCGCTTCCGAAGTACATTTGATCCACCGCCGCGATGGTTTCCGTGCGGAAAAAATCCTCATTAAGCGTCTCATGGACAAAGTGGAGAACGGCAACATCATTCTGCACACCAACCGTACGCTGGAAGAAGTGATCGGCGATCAGATGGGCGTCACTGGCGTTCGTCTGCGCGATACGCAAAACAGCGATAATATCGAGTCTCTCGACGTTGCTGGTCTGTTTGTTGCTATCGGTCACAGTCCGAACACGGCTATTTTTGAAGGACAACTGGAACTGGAAAACGGCTACATCAAAGTGCAGTCGGGTATTCATGGTAATGCCACCCAGACCAGCATTCCGGGCGTCTTTGCCGCAGGTGACGTGATGGATCATATTTATCGCCAGGCCATTACTTCTGCCGGTACAGGCTGCATGGCAGCACTTGATGCGGAACGCTACCTCGACGGTTTAGCTGACGCAAAATAATTTTACAAATCAGTAACAAAAGTAAAGAAGGCGACACCATGCGACTATGGGTCGCCTTTATTTTTTCCCCGTTGTAACATTGCTCTGCAAATAATTCTGATAACTCACCTGCTAAGCGTGCAATGAATAAATCCCGTCAAAAAGAGTTAACCCGCTGGTTAAAACAGCAAAGCGTCATCTCCCAACGTTGGCTGAATATTTCTCGTCTGCTGGGCTTTGTGAGCGGCATATTAATAATTGCCCAGGCCTGGTTTATGGCGCGAATTCTGCAACATATGATTATGGAGAACATCCCCCGAGAAGCCTTGCTGCTTCCCTTTACCTTGCTGGTGATGACCTTTGTGCTACGTGCATGGGTGGTCTGGTTACGCGAACGGGTGGGCTATCACGCCGGGCAACATATTCGTTTTGCCATCCGCCGCCAGGTTCTTGACCGTTTGCAGCAGGCGGGGCCGGCCTGGATTCAGGGCAAACCTGCGGGGAGCTGGGCGACGCTGGTGCTTGAGCAAATTGACGATATGCATGATTACTATGCTCGCTACCTACCGCAAATGGCGCTGGCAGTCTCAGTGCCACTACTGATTGTCGTCGCAATTTTCCCTTCTAACTGGGCCGCGGCACTTATTTTACTCGGCACTGCACCGTTAATTCCGTTGTTTATGGCTTTAGTTGGGATGGGTGCTGCCGATGCTAACCGACGCAACTTTCTCGCGCTTGCTCGCTTAAGTGGGCATTTTCTCGATCGTCTGCGCGGCATGGAAACCCTGCGTATTTTTGGTCGTGGCGAGGCTGAAATTGAAAGTATCCGTTCGGCTTCGGAAGATTTTCGCCAACGGACCATGGAAGTATTACGCCTGGCGTTTTTATCCTCCGGTATTCTTGAATTCTTTACCTCGCTGTCGATTGCCCTGGTCGCGGTGTACTTTGGTTTCTCTTATCTTGGTGAGCTGGATTTCGGCCACTACAGCACGGGCGTGACGTTGGCTGCGGGCTTCCTTGCGTTGATCCTCGCCCCCGAGTTTTTCCAGCCGTTACGTGATCTCGGCACGTTTTATCATGCCAAAGCCCAGGCTGTTGGCGCGGCTGACAGCCTGAAAACATTTATGGAAACACCGCTCGCCCATCCACAGCGTGGTGACGTTGAGTTAACGTCTACCGAACCAGTGACCATTGAAGCCAAAGAGCTGTTCATCACATCGCCTGAAGGTAAAACACTGGCTGGCCCGCTGAACTTTACACTACCTGCAGGCAAACGTGCGGTACTGGTGGGACGAAGCGGATCCGGGAAAAGTTCACTATTAAATGCGCTTTCCGGTTTTCTCTCTTATCAAGGCTCGCTGCAAATCAACGGCATTGAATTGCGGGATTTATCTCCGGAATCATGGCGAAAACATCTCTCATGGGTTGGCCAGAATCCGCAATTACCCGCGGCAACAGTACGAGACAATGTGCTGCTGGCACGACCGGATGCCAGCGAGCAAGAGTTACAAACGGCCCTGGATAACGCCTGGGTCAGTGAGTTTCTGCCGCTCCTGCCGCAAGGTATCGATACTCCCGTGGGCGATCAGGCAGCTCGCCTTTCCGTAGGTCAGGCACAACGTGTGGCCGTAGCGCGTGCATTACTTCATCCCTGCTCACTGTTATTACTGGATGAACCTGCAGCCAGCCTCGATGCACACAGCGAGCAGCGTGTGATGCAGGCGCTAAACGCAGCCTCGCAGCGCCAGACAACGCTGATGGTCACCCACCAATTAGAAGATCTCGCTGACTGGGACGTCATTTGGGTGATGCAGGATGGCCAAATTATCGAGCAAGGTTGTTACGCTGATTTAAGCGTGGCTAACGGTCCATTCGCCACGTTGCTGGCCCACCGTCAGGAGGAGATTTAAATGCACGCGTTACTTCCTTATCTGGCTCTATATAAGCGTCATAAGTGGATGTTAAGTCTTGGTATTGTGCTGGCAATTGTCACACTGCTCGCCAGTATCGGCTTGTTGACGCTTTCTGGTTGGTTCCTCTCCGCTTCGGCAGTGGCGGGAGTTGCAGGACTGTACAGCTTTAACTACATGCTACCTGCCGCAGGTGTACGTGGCGCGGCAATCACCCGCACCGCCGGGCGCTATTTTGAACGTCTGGTGAGTCACGATGCGACTTTCCGCGTGTTGCAGCATTTGCGCATTTACACCTTCAGCAAGCTGTTGCCTCTCTCCCCTGCCGGGCTGGCCCGCTATCGCCAGGGCGAATTGCTCAACCGCGTCGTCGCCGATGTTGATACGCTCGATCATCTTTACTTGCGCGTTATCTCACCGCTGGTAGGGGCTTTTGTGGTAATTATGGTGGTGACTGTCGGGTTAAGTTTTCTTGATTTCACCCTCGCCTTCACGCTGGGCGGCATTATGTTGCTGACGCTTTTCCTGATGCCGCCGCTGTTTTATCGAGCGGGGAAAAGCACCGGGCAAAACCTTACCCATCTTCGCGGTCAGTATCGCCAACAGTTAACCGCCTGGCTGCAAGGGCAAGCTGAACTGACCATTTTTGGTGCCAGCGATCGTTATCGTACGCAGTTAGAGAACACCGAAATTCAGTGGCTGGAAGCGCAACGTCGTCAGTCCGAACTGACTGCGCTCTCGCAGGCAATTATGCTGTTGATTGGCGCGCTGGCGGTGATTCTGATGCTATGGATGGCCTCCGGCGGCGTTGGCGGTAATAGCCAGCCGGGTGCGTTAATTGCGCTGTTTGTCTTCTGTGCATTGGCTGCATTCGAAGCCCTGGCTCCGGTGACAGGTGCATTTCAGCATCTGGGGCAAGTTATTGCTTCTGCCGTGCGTATCACTGACTTAACTGACCAAAAACCAGAAGTGACCTTTCCGGATACTCAGTCCGCCGTTCCTGAGCAGGTTTCCCTGACATTACGGGATGTTGTGTTCACTTATCCGGAACAATCCCAACAAGCGCTCAAAGGGATTTCTCTTCAGGCAAACGCCGGAGAACATATTGCGATTCTCGGGCGAACCGGATGCGGCAAATCAACGTTGTTACAACTTCTAACCCGTGCATGGGACCCGCAACAGGGTGAGATTTTGCTTAACGGCAGCCCGATCTCTGACCTGAATGAATCGACATTGCGCCAGACCATCAGCGTTGTGCCGCAGCGAGTGCATCTGTTTAGCGCCACACTGCGCGATAATCTGTTACTCGCCGCACCTGGCGCTACTGATGAGACTCTTGCTGAAATTCTCCGTCGTGTCGGTCTGGAGAAACTACTCGAAGACACAGGGCTCAACAGTTGGTTGGGAGAAGGCGGACGTCAGCTTTCCGGCGGCGAACTGCGTCGTCTGGCTATCGCCCGTGCGCTATTGCACGATGCGCCGTTAGTATTGCTGGATGAACCAACCGAAGGCTTAGATGCCACGACTGAAAGTCAGATCCTCGAATTACTGACTGAAATGATGCGTGAGAAAACGCTATTGATGGTTACACATCGGCTGCGTGGACTTTCACATTTTCAGCAAATAATAGTGATGGACAACGGGCAAATTATTGAACAAGGTACTCATGCAGAACTGCTTGCCAGACAGGGGCGTTATTACCAGTTTAAGCAGGGTTTGTAAGCTATTATTGAACGATCCGACTTGCGTAGTGGAGTTTTGCAGTCATGCGCCTGGTTCAGCTTTCTCGCCATTCAATAGCCTTCCCTTCCCCGGAAGGCGCATTACGTGAGCCTAACGGTCTGCTGGCGCTGGGAGGCGATCTTAGCCCTGCGCGGCTGCTCATGGCTTATCAGCGCGGTATTTTCCCGTGGTTTTCTCCGGGCGATCCTATTCTCTGGTGGTCGCCTGATCCTCGTGCGGTTTTATGGCCTGAATCACTGCACATCAGCCGCAGCATGAAACGTTTTCATAAGCGCTCTCCCTATCGCGTCACGCTGAATTACGCGTTTGGTCAGGTCATTGAAGGCTGCGCCAGCGATCGCGAAGAAGGGACCTGGATAACGCGTGACGTCGTCGAAGCCTACCATCGTCTTCACGAGTTGGGCCATGCCCATTCCATAGAAGTGTGGCGTGAAGGCGAAATTGTCGGCGGCATGTACGGCGTAGCGCAGGGAACACTGTTTTGTGGCGAGTCGATGTTCAGCCGCATGGAGAATGCCTCGAAAACAGCGCTCCTGGTTTTTTGTGACGAATTTATCCGCCACGGCGGCAAGCTTATCGACTGCCAGGTATTAAATGACCATACGGCCTCGCTTGGTGCCTGCGAAATTCCTCGCCGGGATTACCTCAATTATCTCAATCAACTGCGCCCCGAACGGTTACCAAATAATTTCTGGGTACCACGGCGATTGTTTTCACCACAAGAATGAATGTTTTCGGCACATTTCTCCCCAGAGTGTTATAATTGCGGTCGCAGAGTTGGTTATGCTCATTACTCCGCTGCCGATAAGGAATTTTTCGCGTCAGGTAACGCCCACCGTTTATCTCACCGCTCCCTTATACGTTGCGCTTATAGTGCGGCTTAGCCGTGTGTTTTCGGAGTTATGTGCCAAACCTGTTTGTTGCGAATTAGCGCACAAATCTTTACTTATTTACAGAACTTCGGCATTATCTTGCCGGTTCAAATTACGGTAGTGATACCCCAGAGGATTAGATGGCCAAAGAAGACAATATTGAAATGCAAGGTACCGTTCTTGAAACGTTGCCTAATACCATGTTCCGCGTAGAGTTAGAAAACGGTCACGTGGTTACTGCACACATCTCCGGTAAAATGCGCAAAAACTACATCCGCATCCTGACGGGCGACAAAGTGACTGTTGAACTGACCCCGTACGACCTGAGCAAAGGCCGCATTGTCTTCCGTAGTCGCTGATTGCTTTACCGCCTGATGGGCGAAGAGAAAGAACGAGTAAAAGGTCGGTTTAACCGGCCTTTTTTGCGTCTGGAGTTACGGGGAATAAATATTGGAGGATGGAGTGTTGTGTTTGAAAACTGCCTGTACGGCAGTGAACGCTTGCCCCCTCAAGCCCCGCGCCGCGCATCGTTTCTAAGCTGCCTGTACGGCAGTGAACCAACGCGGTTTGAGTCGGCTGGCTCATACCTGTTTCTAAGCTGCCTGTACGGCAGTGAACGGCCTGCTGCGTTTTGGCTGGTCTACGCTCACTTTCTAAGCTGCCTGTACGGCAGTGAACACCGTCGGAACGGACGTCTCGCCGTTCGAGGCTTTCTAAGCTGCCTGTACGGCAGTGAACAAAGAGCGGGGAATGATTTTTAACGGCGAGATTTTCTAAGCTGCCTGTACGGCAGTGAACTGGAATAATAGCAGACTATCCGATTGATTTACTGTTAAAACTTACACAGTCGTAGATTCAAACCCTTTTTCCAGACTTCAAAATAGAAATAAACAAAATCAATGAGTTACATTTCAACCTAAAAAAAGGGTCGATTTGGTACTTCTTCAATCTCATATTTTATACATAGCTTTTGATAAACTATCGAACAGAACACATACGATCATAATCTCCGTCACGCAAACTGCGTGTTCATTGCGTAACCAAACGAATCAATCTCTATAAATTCTTCTTGACCGTTTTACTCCAACTCCCTATAGTAGCGCCCCGTTGCCACCCATGAGGTCAGGCAGCAAAACAATTTGGTGAGGTGTCCGAGTGGCTGAAGGAGCACGCCTGGAAAGTGTGTATACGGCAACGTATCCGGGGTTCGAATCCCCGCCTCACCGCCATCTTCTGAGAAGAGCTCGTACGAAAGTACGGGCTTTTTTTCGCATGTGACCCGTCCTGGCGGGGTGAGAAGCCCGGACCCGGGTTCGACAACTGGCGGCAGCCAGTTGGACAGACCGCGAACGCAGTGAGTGGGCTGCCCGCAGGGCGAGCGAAGCGAGTCAATCCCCGCCTCACCGCCATCTTCTAAGAAGAGCTCGTACGAAAGTACGGGCTTTTTTTTCGCATTAATGCGCCTTAAATAAAAAACACGTACTTCCTCTTCGAAAGTACGTGAAAATCAGTGGCTGATTACTATACCCACTAGTCGTAGGATACGGCAAATATGGCTTTGCTTTGGACTTCTCCAGGCTGTAGTGCTTCCTCCTTCACGCGGACATATTTCGCGGTAATCGGGAAGGTGTACTGATTCTCAATGGCGACCATTTTAGTTAATTTGTTCATCAGTGTATCGCCCAGCTTTAACGGTGTCGTTGCGTTACCATTATAAATCTGGAACCCAACTCCCTTAGCACCATTAAGCGATGTGTTTTTCAGAATGGTTCCACTATCATCCCATTCACCGCGCGCAACTTTAAAAGTCACTGGATTAGTCGTGACGTTATAAACACTGTCACAATTTAAAACCAGATCTATAGAACCTGATTTTGTGTTATTGGCAGATTGCATCTCACTTATCGTTGTTTCTGGCATTCTTATTTCGTAAGTCGGTTGCGAGAAACTACAGGTTGTAGGTTTGTGTTTGATGCTAAATTCTATATTCTGAGTATAAGAAACATCACTATTTAGTCGCCCAGAAAACCAACAATAAAGCCATGATATGATATTATTATTGCAAGAGTTATCTGTTAGTATGCTAATAGCGGGGCGCGGGATGGTTATCTTGTCGATATTGGTGGTTATTGTATGGTCTACTTTACTCGTTGGTGCAACATATTCTGCCTTAAGAGTGAATGGCTTGGTATTTATAACATCCTGAGTGTTATATTCTTTTGGAGAAGCACCCAAGGAATCAGTTCCAGTAGAAACAGGAAAACCACTACTCTCAAGGTTAAATTTCATAAAAATTGATTTCCCCGAATCCGACTCTCTAAGTTCAACGATATAATCTTTTAACGGTGTTGCATAATACATTTTATCGCTTGTTGCATTACATGTGAACGTATCCACTAAGTTTGTATTAATCACAGCCGTTACCGTATCTTGTGCCATATCTAGTTCTATCGTTTGGCTTGCTGTTGTATTAGGCCCCAAGGTACATTTAGCCTGTCCCAAAAATGGCAAAGCCAGTAAAAACAAAAACCAATATTTCTTCATAAACAAATCCTTTAACGACAAATATAAACTTTATTCTCATCAATAACATTATCAAAGGTAATAGTGCAGAATTGTTCCTGCTGTTTATTAACCGAGACGCGAATCGACGCGGGAACATCATTGGTGCGAATAAATATCCGACTTCCCTGTCCTACTAAGCCCACATTATTGCCACTTTCATCTTCAACCTCATAACCAAACGGCAACGGAGAGCCATCAGGTCGTTGGGAGATGAAATACCAGGGTTTGCGTTTATCAGTATCAAACTGCGTCATCACTACCGCCCCACGATAAGGAACGGTGTTTTTACGGTTACCCAGTAGCGCCACATCGCTTTTACTGTCGGCAATATCCAACATCAACGTATTTTCACGATACGGCGTCAGGTTGTCATAAATAGCGTAGCCTCTGCTATCCGTTGTCAGGTAACGATATCCCTGCACCGCCGCTCCCTCCAGTCCCGGCGCTTTGACGATGGCGAACGTATCGGAAAGTCTGGGAGCCAGTGCCACACCGTCTGACCACGCGACTAAACCGCCTTGAATATTACCGCTAATCTGTTGATATCTTTTCGACTGGCTATAGCTGCCACCAATAGTCGCCAATGGCGCACGCCAGGTCAGGTTTCCACCTGCTGTTGTTTCGCTGTCCTGGTGTTGATGGCTTAAGTTAGCCCCGTAGCTGAACTGATCGCGACTCCCCGCTACACCGCTGAGGCTGGTATTATTCGACCGATAGCCGTCTTTATCAAAAGTGGTTGAGTTAGAAACAAATAAATCTCGTCGTTTTTCAGTGATTCCATCGCCCCACGAGAAGGGAATTGAGAAATATAAGTTAATGCGTCTATCTTCGCGGTTATCTTCATCGTAGGTCTGGCTAACAGACAAGGTATAACTAAGGCGTTCCCAGGAGTTCGAGTAGCTGAGTTGATAATCTTTCCCTGTCCCGCTGCGTTCCCAATAATCCCGCCATTGACCGCTGACCGACAGATATCCCCAATTTTCCGGTAATGACTGGTTTATATTTACAGAAAAGCTGTTCTTACGACCAAAATCGTACTGATAATAGTCAGCGATATCATAAACTGAGTCATCTTCTCGACTATAGCTTTTCCTGTTATTTGCCCAAACGTGATCGTTAAAAGTACGATAATCCCGAGAAGAATAACGCCAGGCTGCCAGCGAAAATTGCGTTCCACTTTGAGAGAGATATTTGTTCCAAGCAATCTGATAACTTTGACCATTAAATACATCACCGTTATCTTGCTCACTGTGTGAATGGGTAAAATCAACCGATACAGCACCAATCGGTGTATTCCATCCCGTGCCGAGAACAAACGATGAGTAATTATCAGACAGCTGCGTGCCAGCATAGAGAGTCAGCAAATTATTAAGGCCATACTGATAGCTTCCCTGAATAAAATCTGACTGATCGCTGGCGCCCTCAATACGGCTACGTCCGGCAGCAAATTCATATTTCGAAACGCCCGGTTGCAACATATTTGGTACAGATGAATAAGGTACACGATAACGCGACACCGAACCGTCAGCTTCTTTTACGGTAACTTCCAGATCTGCACCACCACCAGCAAGTTGCAAATCATCAATGGCGAATGGACCTGGCGGAACCTCTTTCTGGTAAACCACAAAGCCATTTTGTTCGATAGTGACAAGCGCGTTACTTTGGGCAACACCTCGTACCACAGGAGTAAAATTCTGTTTAGAGTTCGGCAACATCTGCATATCGCGCCAAAGGCGTACACCGCGAAAACGCACGGAGTCAAAAACATCGGAGCCAGTATACATTTCACCAGCACGCAATGTGCCAAGAATTTGTGGAATTCCGCGCTCCAGATATAACGTGTTACTCTTCCATTTACCGCTGCTCTCGTCACTTTTCGTATAATTGGCATTTGAATGCAACTGCCAGCCCAGAAGATTCAAACCACTATTCAGATTTAAATAGCTACTTTTATTATCTCCTCCGTGCTTATAATTACTGTAATACTGACTGGCATAATAAGACGTATATAATGCGTTTATCCCGCGATCCCATGCCTCAGGCGGGACATATCCGCGTTCATACTCAATGACATAGGCCTGGGGTACACTTAACTTCAGGTTAAAATGCCCAATATCATAGTCAACGCTGCCGCCCTGTACCGCTTCCCGAAGTGGTACGCATTCTACGCTTTTATCGATATTAATTCCTTCAGTGAGGATACCTATTTGCTTTAACTGCTCCCAGGATAAACATGTTGCATCCGGATCATCTTTAATATCGACATTATAATGTCCGCGCCACTGATTATTCAGGTAAACATCCATATCATAGATACCGGGCATCGGCTTATCACTATCAATATGATAGTCAGAAATTTTTTCCCCATTTAATCCGCCAATCATAAAATGGGTGTCAAATGTTTCATCTTCCGCCCATGCAGACGAAGTTGCCAACACCGACAGGATAGCCAGCGTAATAGAATTAAGTTTAGACATAATCAATCCCTGATCTATTTGACAGTTTTTACTTTTTCACTCAAATAGTTTCCATGATCATCAATCAGCGTAACATTGTACTGGCTAACAACGGAAGATGTGGTGACGGTCTGTTCTGACCAGGGTGCTAGCACCAGCGTTTCTTTATTTAATTTGGTATTGCCTTTCAGTTCAGGAATAGTTATCCAGTTCGCTGAATTATTTTTTATATTAATACCATTACTGACAGTTCTTATATTCAGTCGAGAAAAACTTCCTTTATCGACACCAGCTATACCCTCCGGACGATAAATAAATTTGATGCGGTTTTGCATCGCGAATTTGATGCCATTTTTACCTTCTAATTCGGGATGATTAGGTGGGATGTCTAACACATTAAGGAAGAACAGGCTTTCGCGATCTTTAGGTAGTGTATTCGCCAATTTTTTGATTTTGAGTTGTTGCCCTTCCCCCCCTTTTACATGAGCGACCGGTGGCGTCAACACGAACGGGACGTGAATTTTTTCTGGAGGCTGACTGGTATCGCCATCATCAATCCATGACTGAACCAGGGCGCTACGATTACCTTCATTCATTAGCTGAACGGTAATCTCTTTTTTCTGTTCTGGATAAATAACACGAGTGCCGTAGATATAGACACCACCCCACGCAGGCGTGACCATGCTGGCCAGCAAGAAGGCTATTAATTTTTTCATTAAACAATCCTTGTTTGAGAAATCGGCGGCCAAAGCCGCCGATAAACATCATATTATTCTGTTACAACGGTCATTGTTATAGTAGATTTCACCCCACCCTTACTCACGTCAGCACCTGCTTTTGCGTATTGCGCCGTAAAATGCAAATCATACTCACCATTTTCAGATGGTGTTAATTCAACAGGTTTATTACCAGTAATCTGGTTGCCGGTACTAGCCTCTTGTCCATAAAAGACAGCAAAACCAACATCATTTGCATCACCAGTATTACGAGTAATATTTAAATCCGCGCCTTCAAATTGGGTACTGGAGAAAGTAATTCTTGGTTTAACACCAACCCCACATTTAACTTTTAATGGTAAAGATGTTGTATTTGAATAAGTAGTAACGGGGGCGCCAACTTGTACATTTTCAAATTGATCAATACCAATCTCGCTCATCTCAATTGTTGCATTATCACTACCACTCAGGAACTGACACGTAGTCCCTACAACTTTACCGTTAATAATTAACGTACCCATTGCATTCTCCACTTCCGCTGCATTCCCGGCACTCATAAAAAGAGAAGATAATACTGCAACTGCAATAATTGAACGTTTCATAGTCTATTCCTTAACTAATTTATTCCAGGTAATTAAGAGTCTTTGTCCTCTCGGAAATGAATTTCGCAAATTACATTTGCTATCGCAATGTAAACAAGTTGTTTTCGTGATTTAAATCAAATTATAAAAAACACATACCCAGCAAAAAATACCCATAAAAATATTTTCCTTGTTTACTATTCGGCATTATTTGATGTCATTGCAAGATAGATTAATACGTATAATTCATTGCGGATTGCTTGTTTTAAATAAATATCCATATACTGATGAAAGTGTAGGGCATTGAATTCTTTATTCTATTTCCAGCCAGAAATCGGCTTTTCAATAGACAAAAAGACCTGACGGTAAGGCCAGGTCTTTTATACATTACATTACAACTAACCAATCAAAACCAGGGAATTGTAGCGGTTGCGCTTAATCCATAACTACTGAATACCCCTTTAACCGGTTCTGTACGCAAATCCCCGTGTCGGATAAACAATTTGAACTGTTGCTGACTCGACAAACTCTTCATATTAAGAAAAGGTAAGTCGGTCCGCTGTTCAGCTTGCATCGCCAGTCGCTCAATCGCCTGTTCTTCAGTAAGCCAGCCTTTTTTCACTGAACGCCTTAACAGACGCTGGGGGTTACTTTTAACCTGCACACGGCTTACTACTCGCCAGCCCTTTATTTCTGGAACGGGAGTGACAGGTGAACATTGGCAATAGTCCGTTAGTCCTTTACGCCACGCTGAGGCTTCAAGCGCCTGTAATGTCTGGGCGCTACCATGCAAGCGTAAACGCGCTCCTGGCATAACATTTACGTCCGGGAAACTTACGCCGATATCGCCTTGCCCTCTTGCACCTAATGCCCGATGCAGTTTGGCAAATAACGCCGCCATCAACATTTCGCTCGAAAATTCAGGATCTGGTAGAACGAGGATCTCAAGGTAGTGATCCATTGGCAGCTCCTTATTCCGATTTCTCACCAAAGACACCGCCGCGGATCAGCACAGCCATCACGTAGTGCTGCTGCTCAACGTCTGGTTTCATCCCTTTAGTCACCCAATTGTCCAGTAAGGTATAAAAGTCGAGTTTTTCTTTCGGTTGACGGCAGGCCACACCGCGACTGGTTACAGAACCGTATGGTTCCACGGCGATAGCACCTAATTCATCCACTTTTGGATGCCAGGTATCGATGGTACGTAAAGCATTGCCAATCTTCTGAGAGTGGATACCGGCAATGCCAGCCACCTGGTATAACACGCGACTTTTGCTACTGTTGCTGTCGAGTACCAGCTCCTGCGACGGGAAAACTTCTTGCCCGGCACCAAGACGAACCAGCGCTTCAACGGTAAGCATCACCCACTGTTTTCCGCTCAATCCTTGTTCAATCGTTGCCGCCAGTTTTGTGACGCTACTCTGGCCCTGTTCAAATTGACGTAAAGAGAAGTCATGGCTGTTAAAAGTCCATGATTTGTCGTTAGCGGTGACTTTCACCTGAATTTGCTCGGCACCGATACGGTTACGCCACAGAAAACGACCATTTGCCAGATTCAGGGCATAGCGAAGCGCCAGTTCTTTAAAGCCATGTTCGCTGATATAACCTTCAATAACGTCAGAAAGCACCTCCTGATAGGCCATATCATTACATACTGAAGGTGAGGATAAATTACCCAGCACGCGCAGCGTAAACATCACTTTTAGCGTATCCGCATCAACCGGAAGCGCTGCCACATCTACCCGCTGCAAGTTGGCTTTTTGGATTTCTGCATTCAGCTTTAACTCATTACTGGAAATTGCATCTTTCAGGCGATTGGAGATGGTTCCGCGAACGGCTTTCTCCTGAATCTCAATAGGTTGCCATTCATTTCCTTGCCAGTTACCTGCGTACATCACCGCGTCAGAGGTTGCCAGTTTGCGCTCAAATGCCAGTACCGACGCCGTTTTTATTGTTACAGGAGCCTTTGCCATAATTATGTCCTTATTCTGTATCGTCATCTTCATTAGTAATAGGGTCGTCAACGACTGGTATTGCCGAGCAATAGTAGCCAGTGTCCGTTGTACGGTAACGCCACATCAGCGGTTGCAAGCCAGTAATACGATGTAATCCGCGCCATTCGCCAATGCCATAAACTGCTTCGGCAAAGGCAAATGGTGTCGAGGTATCGCGCGCATTTTCAACTTCACCGGGTGCGTAAACAGGAGAAATGCGTTGGTAGCCACACATTAACGGTACCAGGAAACCAGGCATTGGCTTCGGCTGGTATACCCATTGTGCGCTGTTGTCTTCTGCCGGAGATTCGGCCTGATATTTAATCGCAGCAAAATCAAGCCAGGCATCAAGCAACGATATGTCGGGATGTTGTTGGTGATGTTCAGCCAGCCATTCACTGCGATCGTAAAGCGCATAGCCAGGCATTAAACGCCAGATGATTTTACGCAGTTGCTTTTCATCTTCAGGGGCATGAAAAAGCTGTGGTTCGCGCATGTCAACAATGCTGCCGCCCGCCAGTTTGTGGCTCTGGCAGAGCATTTTCAGATGGTCGCAAAGAGCTTTTCTGCCATATTCACCATTGGTAATTTCGCCATTACATTCAATCAGCAGAGAAACCGTCAGGTGCATACGGCCCTCTTCATTGAACGAGGCGGTTTTACCTTCTCTGGTTAATGGGTTACGGGTGAGAGCGAATTGAAAATCGCGCCCGGAGCTGTACGCCTGAATATGCTGTTCATGGCTTACTACCGCACAACCGTCAAAACTTACGCCAAATTCATCCACGACTTTTCGAGAAAGCGCATGGACATAACCGAGAAAATGGGTCATCGACGGGAATCCCCAGGTCAACCCGGAGACGGCGTTAGCGTTTTCGATGCGTAGATGGGGTAACAAGAGCAGATAACTCATTTCAGCGCCTCCTGCAAAACGGCTTCCATTTCACGCATCCGTTGAGTAAAAAGGGACTGACTGCGCCACTCCCTTTGCTCGACAGCACCGACATCGAAACGGGCTTTTTTTAGTCGGTAGTTCAGCCAGCGCGCGAAATCATCGGCTACCGTCTCTTGCCAGTCGTTTTTCTCACGCTCCTGTTTGAAAGTCTCATCTGAGAGGCTTCGCCACGGGTCCAGCCAAAGTTGTTGGTGGCGAGGTAAGTCTGGTGATTGCACGGACCATCCCTGCCATTTTTCTTGCTGAAATGAAGACGCCTGCATGAACAGCAGATCAATCAACTCATCAATATATTTCGCCCGCGCAGTTCGGATATGAACATTGTTTATGTCAACCTTCAGCAGGTAAGTCATCCGGGCTACGATGCCTGAAGCCGCCCGATTGAAATCGCCGCGTAGGGAAAAAATACTGCGCATGTTTTGTGGTGCGCGATCCAGCGTCTCCCAGGTAGGTGGCATTGATGGCAACAGCCAGACACGACCACCACGCACACTATTGAGCAGAGAAATATTCTGCGGTTTTGTGCCACCAAAATGCATTTCGGCAAGATTAGGAAACCGGATATCTGGCTGGGAGTGCCATTTTCCTGCTTTGCGGGCATCGCGAATGGCTTTCGATTCCTCACTAAAGCGAACAGCCGTTAGCTTTTCATACATCGCCTGCGCCAGTGAACTGGAAAACAGTGGGCATAACAGGTGATAACTATCTGCAACAGGGAAATAGATTTGTTTTGCCAGTTTATGGCTGGCAGGCTGTCCAGTTGTCCATGCCTGGCTAAACCCAGCTACCCACAACTCCAGTTGCGCTTTATCCTCTGCAAACGTACTTAATGCCTGATAATCACCACGCTTCAGGCTGGCAAGCAGTGAATCTCCGTTCACATCGGTTTGTAGCAACTTTGCGACGTCAAGTGCGGCTGCGTTACCAATCGCGTCAGTAGCGACATTCACCAACGATGCCGTGTTTAAATAGCTTTCGTTAGCGGAGGTTTCCAGATAAAAGCTACTGGCTTTAGAATCACCATGACTGAATTTAGCGCCATGAGTGACTAATTTGATTTGCCCGGCACGCTTTGCCGCATCCGTTAACCAGTTACGTGGCAGGTAGCGTGCTTCGAGTTCCTGTCGCTCCAGAGCGATAACGCTGGCGTCCTCGCCCTGCTCCAGTCGCTTTGCTGCTTCTTTTTCAAAGGCTTCGATTTTGGGTTGCCTTCGCGAAGCGATGTAGTCAGTTATAAATTGTATTAGCGCCGTTTTTTCCATCTCGGCTCCTTTCGTTAATCCATCAAATTGAAGTTGCTCCCTGACTTCACTGAAAAATCTCCGTAGCCCAACCAGGCTTCAGTACAACGACACACACAGCAAAAGGGGCAACGCCCGTGGTGATAATCATGGATAGTTCACCTAGAGGTATCTACGTTTCAATCTAGTTAAACCCATGCAATAACTAAGAGTGATATTACCATGCATAAAATATTTGCCACACAATGGTTTAATAACTAACATTCACGCACTGCCATCGGCAGCTAAGAAATAGAGGTATCTCCGGATACGGACTTGTAAACTGCCGCACAGGCAGCTCGCCCCCTATCACAGGTTGCGAAACACCCCTAACCACGGGTGATAACGCCAGTCATCGACCGCATCTTCTTCACTGACCGGTACTCTCACTTCAGCAAACATTTCTCCAACACGCTGTATTTCACAACCTTGCTTATCAGCTAAATTCAACAAAACGTGTCGGTAATCCATCACGCCCCAGCAAGCGACGCCGCTGGCGCATCTCACCTCTTCTCGCCTGAAATTCCCTTGCGCTTTACGCTCGTTGTCGCCCGTGCGGGAATAGAAACGCGCTTCGCTTTCTTCATCATCCATATGCAAAAAAAACACCGCCTCCGGCAAAGGGGAATAACGAAATGGCGTCTGGCGTTGCATCCAGCCGTTCCAGCTTAGCGGTGCACGCCACCATTGCGCCGCCACCACATGTTTGCTTTTACTGCTCATTAATTCGGCGGATAAACGACCATGCTCAAGCTCCGCCAGTTTGTTGTCATTATTGGCAGACAGGATCCGCGGCAAGGCGTTAATCGTCCGGTAGTCCGCGATCGGAATCAGCTCGCAAATATCGTGACTATTCAGCAAGTGTTCTTTTGTTTCGAAACCTGGTTTACAAAATGCGGGGGCTTTTTTCTGCAATGATTTGATGTTGCTACGCAAAATAACCAGATTCTCACTGGTCGGCACATTTCTACGGTGGCGCTGAATACGTCCGGCAAATTGAATAATCGAACGCATGGAGCTTGGTTCAATAATTCCCCAGTCCGCATCCCAGTCACGCCCCACTTCTATAACCGATGTCCCCAACACCACAAAAAGATGGTGCGATTCCGGACTGTTATGTAAGGCATCTGCGATATCTTCGTTGCTCCAGAAATCGAGTTCGTTATGACGAGTAAAAGCGCGATCCAGCCGCTTCTCAATATCTGAACGCACCGCCAGCGGGTGTCGGGAGTGGTAAACACAGTAATGAATGCAGACATCTTCTGGTGAAGGAATGGCAATCAGGGCTTTGGTCACCGCAACCAGTGGGTTGATATTCGCGAAACGCACCAGGCCCAGCGAAACGGTTTTACCGCTTTCGTGTCGCTGGCGATGCGCCTGATGCAACTTCAGCATTTGCGTATGCACCGTCTGGGCCACACTTTCGGTAACGTCTTGTATCGCGCTTGATGCAGATGAAATTGAAGCAACACGCCCGAAATGCAGTCGCTCTTTTTCAGCCAGCATCACCGCTCGCCGTGCAACAAATTTGGCATGTGCATCACGAAACCCAGGCCCGTCGCAAATTTGCGTTGCATCAGCATCTTTTTCATCAAACCAGGCACAGCAGATATTGACGGGCCTGCCGTTGGTACCACAAGACGTCTGCCACATTTTACGCCCGGCGAGATAAGCCGCGAACAACGCCTGAATCAGCCCTGGAGGTAGCGTCGCCGAGGAAAGTAATACCCGCGTTCCTAGCATCCCGGCCCAGTTCATCAAACGACATACCGCATGAAGATCGGCAATATCAAAGTCATCAGGTTCGTCGAGCACTAAATCGCTGGTTAACAGGCGCAACATCGCCGGAAGCTGTTTCCCGCCACGCACACCCTCGGTCGCAGAAATAAGATGATCAATCGTCGCGACCAGAATCGGTGCGCTAACTAACTCCTTAAGTTTGCTGTCATCCTTCAACCATTTTTCCAGCGCCCCGGTATGCAGGCTGCCTTCGTACTTAACGAACTGTTGCTCCTCTGTTGGCGACTCTTGTGAAGCACTTCCGTAATCATTGTCTATTTTTTCCTGCTGCCACAGTTGCTTAACTGCCGCCGAACCAATCAGTACCGCCAGCTCATCCTCACCCAGTCCAAGCCGACTGCGCAGAGCATCGCCGGTTTGCAAAGTCAGCGTGCGCAATCCCAGCGCAACGGTAAATCGGCACCCTTCTCGCTCGTCGGCAAGTGCATACATAATGCGGGCGTTCGCAAAGGTTTTACCACAACCCGTCGAGGCCATATTGACGCCGAAAAATCCCTCTTCACGACTTCGTTCACGTAGCGCTCGCGCCACATCCCAGGCTTTATCTTGCCAGCGATATTTCACATCTGTGACCCGCTGGCTAAAACCTTTATGTCGGGCAATTGCCGGAAGCGATGCCCGTGTGTGCATCAGTTGCCGCCCAAGCAGATACGCATGATGCGCGACGCCCACAAGGTGCTCGTCTACCCGTTGTTTGAGCGTGCCGCTTTGGCGATCGCTATTTGCCCAGACGATATATTCCGGGTCCTGCCATTTTTGCTGCGCGTCATTAGATGAATAGTAGTGATCGGCAAGCATCAGGCAAAAACGCGCCATATGTAAGGGGAACAACTGTTCCATCTGCCCGTATGTCTTTAAACCGAGCGCGTTGCTTGCCCGGCGAGAAATCTGACGCGCTTTTTCCCGCCAGCTCGCGCTTTGAAGCGGCGTTCCTGACGGAAACTGCCAGACTTGCTCAAAATCCTGTTGCGTCCAGTCATTTTTGCGGTGGTTAACGGCATTCCAGTCAGCATTCAGTTGCTTCTCCAGCCAACTTTCACACCCTTTGCATGATTGTTCCGGCTGTGGAGAAAGATTCTCCGGCATTCGATGATGGGAAAGGATCAGCCAACCTACCGTCCTGGCTAGCGGTTGCAGCGAACTGAATGGACTATTTGAAAAATGAGGTGTGTCTTTTTGTAGACGTTCAAGAATCGCAACTTCATCATCTGCCGTTAATTCCCCGAGTTTCTCCAGCCACACATCGTCTGGCTGTTCACCAACAAACGCCTGGAAAAACCGCAGTGAGATCCATTCATGCCGATAAGGTTGATAACTGCGTGCGCTCTTATGGGTCAGGCTTTGCTGAAAGCTGCGTCCTGCTTTACCAAAATCATGAAACAACCCGGCGATAGCCGCCAGCAGCGCAATGCTCTCCGCGCATTGCCAGCGATTTTCTTCCTTGTTCACCAGGCTGCTTTGGGTTGTTCGATTCGTGGGAACGCGCCCCTGAGCATTAAAACGACGAATATTACCCACAATCCACATCAACTCCATTTGCCCGTTCTTCTTCAGCCAGTGACATGCCACTGCGGTATTTCGCCTTGCTGTTTTGCGCAGTAAACGGCGGAGTGTATTAACGCCTTCCAGTGTAATCACCGTTTGCCATGCGGCATCACCGGTGCGTTCAGCAAACTGATCAATAATACGGCAGCTCTCCATGCGGGCGTTTTTTGTACAGCGCGAGATAATCAGAACATTCATTGATCAGCCTTAGCCAGTGCCTGGGCCGTATCTTGCAAAGAGGTGATCATGACATCCAGCGCATCCGCTTGTTGAAAGATATTGATGCAGCGTTGACGAAACTCCTGAGCATCTTCTCCCGCCATTGCGGCAATAAATGCTTGTGGCATCACAAGGGCATCTTTAATCAGATCGGCAAGGTCAAAAACGAGGCCACCGCGACGTGTTTTACCGTGCATTACTGCTAAACCGTGCGGGATCCCGGTTACCCACGCTGCCACTGCTGCAAGCCCATAAGCCAGATAATTACCCTGATCGAGGAAGCGGTTGGCCATATCAATCCCACCGCCCCGTTTTGCGCGAGTAAAGTCGCCATAGCCCACGGTTTGGCTCACCATTTTGTAGAGTGCTTTGGTCAATTTGGCCTCTACGAGCATAAGCTGCGTATGGTTTTCTGCCGCGTCTATTTCTTCACGAGTACGATTTAGTAGGGTCTGCAGTGCATTAGCATCAGGCTGAAAGGCGTGTTCACGCTGCATTTTCGCGCTGGTCCAGTGCTTATCGATATGTGTCAGGCGGATTAACTGAAAACGTTTCGCGGCGGCAAGTCGTTTATCTTCAGCAAACCAAAAAGAAACCCACTGCTGAAGATATTCAGTAGGACGATATTCGCTTTGCGGACTGAGCCAGGAGACATCAACATCAACTTCATTTGCCGAATACAGCGGCGTGCCATCCGTACCACAAAAGCCCACCATCACCCCGGCATGGGCAAATTCACGCATCGCCGCCTGAGTAACGGATGTTCCCATCCCCAACATCAATGCCGTGGTATTCGCAATGGGGATATTCCAGTAGTACGACTCCTTACCTTCACTGGTAACATATTCCACTCGCCCACCATTCACCTGCACCCGGCATTTTTCCAGATAATAAATATTGGCGCGTTTAGAGTGGAGAATGGTTTTGAGGTCAGATGGAGTAAGGTAATTGGAAGACATAAACACATCCTGTGATTATTTTTATTTGAAGGAGCTAGGATTAGTACAGCATTGATTTCTGCGCGAGAAATTGATTTCTATCGCAATTATCACAATTGTTATTGCACGTTGCGGCTAATGGTTCGGAGTTGAGAGCGCCATAACGCAGCTAAATTTCTGCCATCATCGTATTTGTGAAACTGCCTGTACGGCAGTGAACGCGACAACAGCCAATGTCCCGGTAATCTGAGATTTCTAAGCTGCCTGTACGGCAGTGAACCTGGACGTTCAGTTTCTGGCGGTTCAGTTTCTTTTCTAAGCTGCCTGTACGGCAGTGAACTTAGTCGGTTCCAGTGAAAACGGATTCCAGCCTTTCTAAGCTGCCTGTACGGCAGTGAACTCGAGCTGAAATCACAGCTCGGTCTGAGTACGTTTCTAAGCTGCCTGTACGGCAGTGAACGCGTAACGGCCTCACAATAAATTTGCCGTCCTTTTCTAAGCTGCCTGTACGGCAGTGAACCGGGGGAAATAATAATTTCGTCAGCGCGTAACTTTCTAAGCTGCCTGTACGGCAGTGAACACGTTAACCCCCACTCTAACTCCCGTTCGTAATTTCTAAGCTGCCTGTACGGCAGTGAACTCAGTTCCTGTAGTAACCACAGAGTTGTTGGCTTTCTAAGCTGCCTGTACGGCAGTGAACAATTTTGATGGGATGATGAAGAATTTTAGTGGTTTCTAAGCTGCCTGTACGGCAGTGAACGCACGTTGGACGAAAAACGCAGCGCGGCATTCTTTCTAAGCTGCCTGTACGGCAGTGAACGAGAGCATACGGCGAGAAACACTACTCTCTGATTTCTAAGCTGCCTGTACGGCAGTGAACGCAAAAAGACGCCTTAGCTTGACGGTCTGGCGTTTCTAAGCTGCCTGTACGGCAGTGAACGTGATTTGCTTCAGTCCGGCCATATCAGCTTCTTTCTAAGCTGCCTGTACGGCAGTGAACTTAAGCTGTTATTACTCCGGTAATTTTGATACCTTTCTAAGCTGCCTGTACGGCAGTGAACGCAAAAGTGATATCAGGAAGATGGCGCAACTTTTTCTAAGCTGCCTGTACGGCAGTGAACGCATTAACAGAGAGAAAAACGCATAGGCCACGTTTCTAAGCTGCCTGTACGGCAGTGAACTCAAATACTACACGTTTAGCCCGTTGTTAATAAAGCAAAACCATCTCATTTTCCTGCTGCAACCCTTTTTTATTCTTACCTTTCAGCAGCATTAATTATCAACAACTTACCATCATCATCAAAAAAAGGGTCCGAACTTCCCCCACCCCATAAACAAAAAGTCCGTAACCCCTGACGAGATTACGGACTTCACCAACCTACTTAACAGTCTGATTAATGCGCGGCTTCCGGTTTATGCTTTTGTGCACTCTGGAACCCGTAGGTCAGCTCATTTTTCTCTTTATCCAGCGCGACTGTCACCTGGCCACCATCCACCAGCGAGCCAAACAGCAGTTCGTTAGCGAGCGGTTTTTTCAGGTTATCCTGAATCACACGAGCCATCGGACGTGCGCCCATCGCCCGGTCGTAACCTTTCTCAGCCAGCCAGTTACGCGCTTCCTGGCTCACTTCCAGAGAAACACCTTTCTGATCCAACTGAACCTGCAACTCGACGATAAACTTATCAACCACCTGGTGGATCACGTCTGTAGAGAGATGATCGAACCAAATAATGTTGTCAAGACGGTTACGGAACTCCGGCGTAAAGATCTTCTTGATCTCTTCCATCGCATCGGTGCTGTTATCCTGCTGGATAAGACCAATGGATTTGCGCTCGGTTTCACGCACCCCGGCGTTGGTGGTCATCACCAGTACCACGTTACGGAAATCGGCCTTGCGCCCGTTGTTATCGGTCAGCGTGCCGTTGTCCATCACCTGCAACAGAATGTTGAATACGTCCGGATGCGCTTTCTCGATTTCGTCCAGCAGCAGCACCGCGTGCGGATGCTTGATGACCGCATCGGTCAACAGACCGCCCTGATCAAAACCAACGTATCCTGGAGGCGCACCAATCAGGCGGCTGACAGTATGACGTTCCATATATTCGGACATATCAAAGCGCAGAAGCTCAATACCCAGTGCTTTGGAAAGCTGTACCGTCACCTCGGTTTTCCCGACCCCGGTTGGACCAGCAAACAGGAATGAACCAACAGGTTTATGTTCGTGACCTAAACCCGCACGCGCCATCTTGATGGCCTCGGTAAGCGCTTCAATGGCTTTATCCTGACCGAAGACCAGCATTTTCAGGCGATCGCCAAGATTTTTCAGCGTATCGCGGTCACTCTGAGAAACGCTCTTCTCAGGGATACGTGCAATACGGGCTACCACGGACTCGATATCCGCCACATTCACCGTTTTCTTGCGCTTGCTTACCGGCATCAAACGTGCGCGAGCGCCCGCTTCGTCGATAACGTCAATCGCTTTGTCCGGCAGATGACGATCGTTAATGTATTTCACCGCCAGCTCCACCGCCGCACGCACCGCTTTCGCGGTATAACGCACATCGTGGTGCGCTTCGTACTTCGGTTTCAGGCCATTGATGATTTGCACAGTTTCTTCGATCGACGGTTCAGTAATATCGATTTTCTGGAAGCGACGCGCCAGAGCACGGTCTTTCTCGAAAATGTTGCTGAACTCCTGATAGGTCGTCGATCCAATCACGCGAATTTTACCGCTGGAGAGCAACGGTTTGATCAGGTTGGCTGCATCTACCTGCCCGCCAGACGCTGCGCCCGCTCCAATGATGGTATGGATCTCATCGATAAACAGGATGCTGTTAGTATCCTGTTCCAGCTGCTTGAGCAACGCTTTAAAACGTTTTTCAAAATCGCCGCGATATTTGGTGCCTGCTAACAGGGAGCCGATATCGAGAGAGTAAATCGTACAGTCAGCCATGATTTCCGGCACATCGCCCTGAACAATTCGCCAGGCAAGACCTTCAGCAATCGCAGTTTTACCGACGCCAGACTCCCCAACCAGCAGCGGGTTGTTTTTACGGCGGCGGCAGAGAACCTGAATGGCGCGCTCCAGTTCCTTCTCACGACCAATCAGCGGGTCAATTCCGCCCACGCGTGCAAGCTGGTTCAGATTAGTCGTGAAATTCTCCATACGGTCCTCCCCACCAGCTTGTTCTTCACTGCTCGGCTGGTTTCCTGGTTCAGAAGACTGAGATGGCTCGTCTTTACGCGTGCCATGAGAAATAAAGTTCACCACATCAAGACGGCTGACTTCATGTTTGCGCAACAGATACGCCGCCTGCGACTCCTGTTCACTAAAGATAGCGACCAGAACATTCGCACCGGTAACCTCACTGCGACCGGAGGACTGAACATGGAAGACCGCACGCTGCAATACACGCTGAAAACTCAAGGTCGGCTGCGTGTCGCGCTCCTCTTCACTGGCGGGCAGAACAGGTGTGGTTTGTTCAATAAAGGCTTCCAGTTCCTGACGGAGCGCAACCAGGTCCACGGAACACGCTTCCAGCGCCTCCCGGGCCGATGGGTTACTGAGCAATGCCAGTAACAAGTGCTCGACGGTCATAAACTCATGACGGTGCTCGCGCGCTCTGGCGAAAGCCATATTTAAACTGAGTTCCAGTTCTTGATTGAGCATAGGCACCTCCCCCAATTTTTATACCTGCATTCAGGCTTTTTCCAGCGTACACAGCAATGGATGCTCGTTCTCCCTTGCGTACTTGTTCACCATCGCCACTTTGGTTTCTGCAACCTCAGCGGTAAAGACTCCGCAAATGGCCTTCCCCTGGTAGTGAACAGCAAGCATCAATTGCGTTGCACGTTCTACATCATAAGAAAAGAATTTTTGTAACACGTCAATAACAAACTCCATTGGAGTGTAATCATCATTGACTAATATCACTTTATACATAGATGGCGGTTTTAGCGCGTCGCGAACTTTTTCTTCCGCCAGTTGATCAAAGTCCAGCCAGTCGTTCGTTTTACCCATTGTCAGTTATCATCTTCGGTTACGGTTACCGGCAGAACGCTCTGCCGCTGACAAGAGCGTATTTGCCTGACCAATCTACTCCACATGATAGATAATTATCATCTATCGTTGGTATAAGCGACATCAGTGACATTACTGTCAATAGCGTTAACTGCTTCAAATTTTTGATGCATACCTACCCCCTGGCCCCTGTCAAACGCTTGACGACTCGCCCCATTTCTCTAAATTGTATTTCAAGAGTTGGCGAGGTTTTGAACTGCCCCCTCTCTGACCCCGGTTTATTCCATCTTACTTATATAAGATTTGCGAAGGATGTCGAAGCATGGAAAAGGGTACTGTTAAGTGGTTCAACAACGCCAAAGGGTTCGGTTTCATCTGCCCTGAAGGCGGTGGCGAAGATATTTTCGCTCATTATTCCACCATCCAGATGGATGGTTACAGAACGCTAAAAGCTGGACAACCCGTTCAGTTTGATGTCCACCAAGGGCCAAAAGGCAATCACGCCAGTGTTATTGTGCCCGTCGAAGTAGAAGTAGCAGTCGCATAGCTCTTCTGTCTCATTGTGTACATCCTAAAGGCAAAATGCCAGCCCGATCGGCTGGCATTTTTATCTCAAAAATCACTCTCGCGCCAAAGCATCCACTGGATCCAGCCGTGCCGCATTTCGTGCAGGTAGCCAGCCAAATAAAATGCCTGTAACGGTTGAGCATAAAAACGCCAGCAGCAACGCCAGTGGAGAAAAGCCTATCTCCCAGCCGGGTAAAAAAAGCTGTAGGGTGAAGGCAATTAACAGCGACAGCATTATCCCCATCGCGCCGCCCACCAGGCAAACCAGCACGGCTTCAATCAGAAATTGTTGCAGAACATCGCTGGCACGCGCGCCAACAGCCATGCGAATACCAATTTCCCGCGTCCGCTCCGTTACTGACACCAGCATAATATTCATAACGCCAATGCCGCCTACCACCAGCGAAATCACCGCCACCAGAGTCAGAAACAGTTGTAAAGTACGTGTGGTTTTTTCGACTGTTTTCAAGACGCCGTCCATGTTCCAGGTAAAGAAGTCTTTTTTGCCATGGCGCAGCGACAACAAACGGGTGAGTTGTTGTTCCGCTTCGGTGCTGTCATAGCCTTCTTTTACTCTTACAGTGATGGAGTTCAGCCACGACTGGCCCATAACCCGCCCGGACATGGTGCTGTAAGGTAACCAGACGCGCAGCACTTTACTGCTACCAAACATCGACTGTTTTTCTTCCGCCACGCCGATGACTCTCGCAGGCATATTACCAACCAGAATGACCTCACCAATCACATCGGCCTTATGCGGGAAAAGCTGGCGACGGGTGTTACTGTCGAGAACCACCACCTGTGCGCGGCCGTTCAGTTGCTCCTGGTTAAAGGTGTTCCCTTCGCTGAAGGTCATGCCGTAGACATTGAAATAATCGCCGCTCACACCGTTGGCGCTGGCGGCAACATCAACATTGTTATAACGCAGGCGCAGGTTTTGCGAGACAGCGGGCGTGGCAGAGGCGACCCACGGTTGTTTTTGGATGGCGATTAAGTCGTCGTACTTTAGCGCCTGCTGATATTGCGGATCGTCATCGCCAAAATCTTTCCCGGGATAGACATCAATAGTATTCGTACCAATAGAACGAATATCCGCCAGCACCATTTGTTTGGCGGCGTCGCCCACCACGACGATAGAAACCACCGACGCAATACCAATAATAATCCCCAGCATGGTCAGTAAGGTGCGCATTTTATTCGCTGCCAGCGCCCGCCACGCCATCTTCAGCGCCTCATTAAAACCACTGACGAATTGCCGCCAGCCAGACGCCGTTTTGACTATCGATTCCGTCCCCGTGGCGGCATTCACCTTTTCAATGGCGGGAGGATTACGCACAATTTCGCCGTCACGAATTTCGATTACCCGCTCCGCCTGAGCCGCAACCTGTGGATCGTGGGTAACGATAATCACCGTGTGCCCGCGATCGCGCAACTGATGCAATATCGCCATCACCTCTTCGCCAGAATGGCTGTCCAGTGCGCCGGTAGGTTCATCGGCGAGGATCACCTGCCCACCGTTCATTAACGCACGAGCAATACTGACACGCTGCTGCTGGCCACCGGAAAGCTGGGCCGGATAATACTCTGCACGGTCTTCCAGCCCCAGTCGTTGCAGCAACTCCTGAGCGCGCAGCAATCGCTGTTTCCGCTCAAGACCAGCATAGACGGCGGGTACTTCAACGTTCTGCTCGGCGGTTAAGTGCGAAAGCAAATGGTAACGCTGGAAAATAAAGCCGAAATGCTCGCGACGAAGCTGCGCCAGCGCATCGGCGTCCAGCGTGGCAACATCCTGGCCGGCAACGCGATAGGTTCCACTGGTCGCTTTATCCAGGCAGCCGAGAATATTCATCAGGGTCGATTTACCGGAGCCCGAAGCACCGACAATTGCCACCATCTCACCTGCATAAATATCCAGGCTGATGCCCTTTAGCACCTCAACCTGCTCGTCTCCAGCAGGATAGCTACGGCGAATATCCTTTAGTTCGAGCAAGGGCGTCATTGTTCAGCTCCTGGTTTGGCCTCACCAATCACCACTTCATCGCCCGCTTCCAGTCCTTTGACAATCTCAACATCGGTGTCATTGCGCGCGCCAATCGTCACTTCGCGCTCGCGTATTTCGCCATTACGCAGCAGTGTGATTTTATAACGGTTATCACCAACCGAATCCCCCAGTGCCGACAACGGAATGGTGAGTACGTTTTTCACATCAGTGAGTTGAATGTGGACTTGCGCAGTCATATCCAGGCGCAGTAAACCATTGGGGTTTGGCACTTCAAAACGGGCGTAGTAGAAAATGGCGTCGTTGACCTTTTCTGGCGTCGGCAGCACATCTTTAATCTGCCCCTCGTAGCGCGTCAGCGGATCGCCAAGCACGGTGAACCAGGCTTTTTGACCGGGTTTCAGGTGAATGACATCTGCTTCCGACACCTGCGCTTTTACCAGCATGGTACTCATATCTGCCAGCGTCAGAATGTTTGGCGCTTGTTGTGCGGCAATTACCGTCTGCCCTTGCAGAGTGGTGATTTGCGTAACTTCACCTGCCATCGGGGCAACGATGCGGGTGTAATCGAGATTCGTTTTCGCCGTGTCGAGTGACGCCTGATTCCGTTTGATTTGCGCGTCGATAGTGCCTATTTGCGCCTGTTTAACTGCCATCTCCGTCGCTGCGGTGTCGAGATCCTGTTGCGAAACCGCCTGCGTTTGCGCCAGTCGTTGCTGGCGTGAGTATGTCACCCGTGCCAGTTTCAGTTCTGCTTCTGCCTGTTGCCTTTGCGCACGCAGCTCCATCAGTGTCGCTTCCACTTCCTTGATCTGGTTTTCAGCCTGTTCAGGATCAATAACCCCTAAAAGCTGGTCTTTTTTTACTTTATCGCCAATCGCCACCGACAGCGTTTTCAACTGACCGCTGACCTGCGCGCCCACGTCAACCTTACGCAGCGCGTCCAGCTTTCCGGTCGCCAGCACGCTTTGCTGCAAATCACCGGGGCGGACAATCAATGTCTGATAAGTCGGCACGGGCGCGTTGAGTGTTCTCCACAACGCAATCAGCGCAGCGATGACTATCACCAGCGCAATAGCGTAACGCTTCTTAAGGTTTTTTCGCTTTTTCATAAATACTCTGAATGCTCCATATGCGCGCACGGGGCTGCCAACTTCAACGAAACATCAACAAAAATCTAAAATTTACGTTAGTAATTATACGATTGATGTTTGGTTAAGATGCCCGATGGTGAAATCGGTGTTACGTATAATCATTGATTTTATGAATATGTCTCAGATCACTGAACGAGCATTTACACCATCTGAATCTCTTAGCAGCATGTCTCTTTTCCTTAATCTGGCAGGGGGTCAGTGGCGGCCGGGTAAATTCTGGCATCGCCGTCGGTTTCGCCAGAAATTTTTGCTGCGCTCTTTGATTATGCCGCGTTTAAGCGTTGAGTGGATGAACGAACTCTCCCACTGGCCTAATCTCAGAACGCTGTTAACGCGTCAGCCGCGCCTGCCGGTTCGCCTGCATCGCCCTTACCTTGCCGTGAATATGACCCGTAAGCAATTGCTGGAGGCGTTACGTTACCATTATGCGTTGCTGCGCGCGTGCATGTCGGCGGAAGAGTTCAGCTTATATTTGAACACCCCGGGACTGCAACTTGCGAAGCTGGAAGGAAAAAACGGCGAGCAGTTCACGCTTGAACTGACCATGATGATCTCAATGGATAAGGAAGGTGACAGCACAATTCTGTTCCGCAACAGCGAAGGTATTCCTCTGGCGGAGATCACATTTACACTGTGTGAGTATCAGGGGAAAAGGACGTTATTTATAGGCGGGCTGCAAGGTGCGAAATGGGAAATTCCACACCAACAGATCCAGAATGCGACGAAAGCCTGCCACGGGCTATTTCCCAAACGACTCGTGATGGAAGCGGTCTGCCTCTTCGCCCAACGCTTACAGGTCGAACAAATTATTGCTGTCAGCAATGAAACACATATTTACCGCAGCCTGCGTTATCGCGATAAGGAAGGAAAAATCCATGCTGACTATAACGCGTTCTGGGAATCGGTCGGTGGCGAATGCGACGCTGAACGCCATTACCGCCTTCCAGGTCAGATAGCACGAAAAGAGATTGTGGATATCGCCAGTAAAAAACGGGCTGAATACCGTCGACGCTACGAGATGCTTGACGCTATTCAGCCGCAGATGGCAAGGATGTTTTGCGGTTAATCAGCCCGACCGCGCGCCAGCCACAGCACGCGTGAGAACATTTTTTTCAGCAGCGTCGGTACGGAGTCCACACCACGACGTCCGGCCTCCATTGCCACTTCAATGGCAAGGTCGGGCTTGGAAGAGCGATGGATCGCTTTTGAAATAATTTTGCGCAAATTCATCGGCACGTTTTCCGGGATCTGCGCCACGCGATGGAACACGTCGGAAAACCCCTGGCGATACATAAAATGTTCCATATCCAGCGCCGGTAACGTTGTCAAATGTTCACGTTCAGCTTCGCGATCGTTATTCAGCAGGCTGCGCACCGTTGCGGCATATTTCTTCCCGGCTTCATCGCCATCGACCAGCACATGCCACTCAATCCCCATCCGCCGGGCAAATTTCACCAGTGGTTTTAGCCCGGACTGAGCAAACTCAATGACCTTAATCCCTTCGGCATCGAAATGGTGTCCACATTGGCGCGCCAGTTCGTTGATAACCCAGGTTTCTGTTTCCCCTTCCACCAGCAACCAGCAGCGAGCAAACAGCGATGACGGACGATTAAAACGAATGTGAAAAGAGATGCGGCGGCTGTCTTCGGTGCTCAAGCCACTTGGCCCCAGACGCCAGGCGGCAACACGAGAAGATTCACGCACCAGGCGGCAAACATGTTCAACTGGAGTTAACGAAAGCAGCTCGCCAGAGTTGGTGGTAGCAATACGTTGTAAAGGCAAAAGATTCAACAGATGCCAGGCAACGGAAAGCATAATCGGATGCAGGCGGGTTTCTGGATCTTCAATTAGCAATAACGGACGCGCGTCTTTATCCAGTCGCAATGACCCTTTTGCCTGCAATAAAGTGGCAAACAGACCGAGTAAAATGACCCGATACGAACGCCCCCCTGGTCTGTCAATCATCCGGTTGATGATATCGAGATAACGCCAGCTCCGTTGCTCATTGCTGGCTCGCCGACGCATCAAGCGATATCTCGCCTGCCCGGCCCCTTGCTCCGAGAAATAATGCTCAAGCAGTTGCACCATTGCCGAAAGCCCCTGGCGAATCTGCCCATCGGAGAGATTTTGCGGGTGTGAGGATAACTCGCGGGCGAGAAAATCCAACTGGCGCGCGGTGACTTCCACATTGGGTACATTTGGTACAGTTCCATTGCGAATGCGGCGCATAAAACGGGCGTCGCGCAAACGCAGAACCGGCATTAAACGCACCACATGACGCGCCTGATCGTTAATATCTTCGACATCAATCGGATGACCGTCTTTATCAAGAAAGCTGCGTAACGTCATCACGCTACCGTCTTCCGCACTTTCCCCTTCCAGGCGATAAAAAATGCGGTGATAACCATCGGTGCATGGCGTCCAGCACGCTTCCAGCGGACGATAACGGCGCACCCGATGCCGTCCTGGCTGCAACTCACGAAAGGTCAGAATGATATGCAAATGATGTTCTCGCCCGTTGATATCCCCCGGCGGAAACCAGAAATCATCGCGCTCAAAATGGTAGAGATCTGACTCTGGCGATAACAGCAGGGTTAAGGCGTCCAGTAAACTGGATTTACCCCACGCGTTCTCCCCAATCAGGACGTTGTTTTGTTCCAGCATCAATGACAATCGATTAATGCCGCGAAAGCCCACAATTTCAACGCGCTCAAGAATCATATCCCCTCCAGAAATATGTAACTTATCCTTTACCCCAGCAGTATAACGAGAAAGGCAGTAGCAATACGTGATGACATCACAATTAAGCATGGCAAATGTCTGAAAAATGAGCGAATAATTGTGTCAGATGCCTTCTCGCTGATTTCTCCCGAAAAAACAATGAAATCAAATAATTAACCTTGTGGATTATTTTTATTACCCCCAAAGGTTTAATTTCGTGGTTTGCACTACACTGTCAATCAGGCAAATGACTATATGAGGGAACTGACTATTGCCCTAAATCAAAATTACTGGATTTATTTATCTGGCGAATAGCTCGTCTTCGTTTTTAAAATACCCACGCATTATTTCTGTCGTCACTTTTTTACGACGACCCGATAAAACGACCATATTTTTCACAGGGTCAATTTTTAATTGAGGTGGATATGTTCAGAAAATTAGCAGCAGAATGTTTTGGCACTTTCTGGCTTGTATTTGGTGGCTGCGGTAGCGCAGTGCTTGCAGCAGCATTCCCGGAATTAGGTATTGGCTTTGCCGGTGTTGCACTGGCGTTTGGTCTGACCGTGCTGACCATGGCCTTCGCTGTCGGTCATATTTCTGGTGGTCATTTTAACCCGGCGGTCACTATTGGTTTATGGGCTGGTGGCCGTTTCCCGGCAAAAGAAGTCGTTGGTTACGTGGTAGCCCAGGTTATCGGCGGTATTGTTGCGGCGGCACTGCTGTATTTAATCGCCAGCGGTAAAGCTGGGTTTGACGCAGCGGCCAGCGGCTTTGCTTCTAACGGTTATGGCGAGCATTCACCGGGCGGCTATTCCATGCTTTCTGCACTGGTGGTTGAACTGGTATTGAGTGCCGGTTTCTTGCTGGTGATCCACGGTGCAACCGACAAATACGCGCCGGCAGGCTTTGCGCCGATCGCGATTGGTCTGGCGTTAACCTTGATTCACTTAATCAGTATTCCGGTGACTAACACTTCCGTTAACCCGGCGCGCAGCACCGCGGTTGCTATCTTCCAGGGCGGCTGGGCGTTAGAACAACTGTGGTTCTTCTGGGTAGTGCCAATTGTCGGCGGTATTATTGGTGGTCTGATTTACCGGACCCTGCTGGAAAAACGCGATTAATTAGCATTGGCATTTTATCTGCCCTGATTGTTTTATCACCGACGTTACAAACCGCACGGGTGTTGGTGGCGTCAAAATCGCTGAAGCGTTCCCCGAAGGCCGGGGCAGCCCACATGGATGTGGGCTGAGGGCGCGTCTTACAGGGACGTTACCTCGCGCCCGACCCGGTAGCCGAAGGGGATAAGCTGAAGGTACCGCGCAGCGGCGATTTTGTTCGCCAGAGCCCGGGGGTGCAGGGGGCGGCGGCGATTGGCCGCCCCCTGCGTGCTCCCTGCGCCAGTGGCTTTATATGGCATTGCACATGAAAGGAGCGCAACAATGCTAAACACTCATAGAGAATTAAAAATCCCCCTCTGATGCATAACATTTCCTTTTAATTGCAACTTTACTCGTCCTTCCGCTTTCAGTAGTGTGTCATCGCGCATTTCGACTTCTTCTTTGCAAGGACTGGGTTTTCATGTTTTCTGGGCTGTTAATCATTCTGGTTCCCCTGATTGTGGGTTACCTCATTCCGCTTCGCCAAAAAGCTGCGTTAAAACGCATTAATCAGCTATTAAGCTGGATGGTTTATCTCATTCTCTTTTTTATGGGTATCAGTCTGGCGTTTCTCGATAATCTCGCCAGTAACCTGTTGGCGATTCTGCATTATTCCGCTGTCAGTATTACCATTATTTTACTGTGCAATATTGTCGCCTTGCTGTGGCTGGAACGCGGTTTGCCGTGGCGCAATAGCCACCAGCAAGAGAAATTGCCGTCGCGTATTGCGATGGCACTGGAATCGCTGAAACTGTGTGGCGTCGTGGTGATTGGTTTTGCTATTGGCCTTAGCGGATTAGGTTTTTTACAGCACGCTACCGAAGCCAGCGAATACACGTTAATTCTGTTACTTTTCCTCGTCGGTATTCAGCTGCGTAACAATGGCATGACCTTAAAGCAGATTGTCCTTAATCGCCGGGGAATGATTGTCGCCGTGGTGGTGGTTGCCAGTTCTTTAATTGGCGGTTTAATTAACGCCTTTATTCTTGATCTCCCCATCAATACCGCGCTGGCAATGGCCTCCGGTTTCGGCTGGTATTCTCTTTCCGGTATTTTGTTGACCGAATCTTTTGGTCCGGTAATCGGGAGCGCGGCGTTCTTCAATGATTTAGCGCGTGAGTTGATCGCCATTATGTTGATCCCTGGCCTGATTCGCCGTAGCCGCTCTACTGCACTGGGCTTATGCGGTGCCACATCAATGGATTTCACCCTGCCCGTTCTTCAGCGTACAGGTGGGCTGGATATGGTCCCGGCAGCGATTGTTCACGGTTTTATTCTCAGCCTGTTAGTGCCGATCCTCATCGCCTTTTTCTCCGCATAATACCTCTCTGGCGGTAGATCCCTGCCGCCAAAATTGCGCTAAATCAATCTCCCTTAAAGTTGCATGAAAAATCCCTTTTATCCCCGCGTTAAGCGACTTAACCTTAAACATGTATATTAAATATAACTTTAAAAGGTGTGATCATGTTTTGTGTGCAATGTGAACAAACTATCCGTACTCCGGCAGGAAACGGCTGCTCATACGCGCAGGGGATGTGTGGTAAAACGGCGGAAACCTCTGACCTTCAGGATTTACTCATCGCGGCGCTGCAGGGGCTTTCTGCCTGGGCTTTAAAAGCGCGTGAATACGGCATTATCAACCACGATGTAGACAGCTTCGCGCCGCGCGCATTTTTCTCAACCCTGACCAACGTTAACTTCGATTCTCCGCGTATTGTCGGCTACGCTCGTGAAGCGATTGCCCTGCGCGAGGCGCTGAAAGCACAATGCCTGGCTGTAGATGCCAACGCCTGCGTCGATAACCCGATGGCTGACCTGCAACTGGTGAGCGATGATCTCGGCGAACTGCAACGTCAGGCAGCTGAATTTACGCCAAATAAAGATAAAGCCGCGATTGGCGAAAACATTCTCGGCCTGCGTCTGCTGTGCCTGTATGGCCTGAAAGGTGCAGCGGCCTATATGGAACACGCCCACGTTCTCGGTCAATACGACAACGATATTTACGCCCAGTACCATAAAATCATGGCGTGGCTGGGGACCTGGCCCGCCGATATGAACGCGCTTCTTGAGTGTTCAATGGAAATCGGCCAGATGAACTTCAAAGTGATGAGCATTCTGGATGCAGGCGAAACCGGTAAATACGGTCACCCGACGCCAACCCAGGTCAACGTCAAAGCGACGGCGGGCAAATGTATCCTGATTTCCGGTCACGATCTCAAAGATCTCTACAACCTGCTGGAACAGACCGAAGGTACGGGCGTTAATGTCTACACCCACGGCGAAATGCTGCCTGCTCACGGCTACCCAGAGCTGCGTAAATTCAAGCATCTGGTCGGTAACTACGGCAGCGGCTGGCAGAATCAGCAAGTGGAGTTCGCTCGCTTCCCTGGCCCTATCGTGATGACTTCGAACTGCATCATCGATCCAACCGTAGGGGCTTATGACGATCGTATCTGGACCCGCAGCATCGTTGGCTGGCCGGGCGTGCGTCATCTGGATGGCGAAGATTTCTCTGCGGTCATCGCCCAGGCGCAACAAATGGCGGGCTTCCCGTACAGCGAAATTCCGCACCTGATCACCGTGGGCTTTGGTCGCCAGACGCTGCTTGGCGCAGCAGATACGCTGATTGATCTGGTGAGCCGTGAAAAACTGCGTCATATCTTCCTGCTTGGTGGCTGTGACGGCGCACGCGGCGAACGTCACTACTTCACCGATTTCGCCACCAGCGTGCCGGATGACTGCCTGATCCTGACCCTCGCCTGTGGTAAATATCGCTTTAACAAACTCGAGTTTGGCGATATCGAAGGTCTGCCGCGTCTGGTGGATGCTGGTCAGTGTAACGATGCTTACTCAGCGATTATTCTGGCTGTCACTCTGGCAGAAAAACTGGGCTGTGGGGTGAACGATCTGCCGCTGTCGCTGGTGCTCTCCTGGTTTGAACAGAAAGCGATTGTCATTCTGCTGACACTGCTTTCTCTGGGCGTGAAAAATATCGTCACCGGCCCGACGGCACCTGGTTTCCTGACACCAGATCTGCTGGCGGTGCTGAACGAGAAATTCGGCCTGCGTTCTATCACCACTGTTGAAGAAGACATGAAGCAACTGTTGAGCGCGTAAGGAGTTTGTCGATGACGATGCCAACGAATCAATGCCCGTGGCGGATGCAGGTTCATCACATTACGCAAGAAACGCCGGATGTGTGGACGATTTCCCTGATTTGCCACGATTACTACCCATATCGCGCCGGGCAATATGCACTGGTCAGCGTGCGAAACTCAGCGGAAACGCTGCGTGCTTACACCATTTCCTCCACGCCTGGCGTGAGTGAATACATCACCCTGACCGTGCGGCGGATTGATGACGGTGTTGGCTCCCAGTGGCTGACCCGCGATGTGAAACGCGGTGACTATCTCTGGCTTTCGGACGCGATGGGGGAATTTACCTGCGACGATAAAGCAGAAGATAAATTCCTGTTGCTGGCGGCAGGCTGCGGCGTCACACCGATTATGTCGATGCGTCGCTGGCTGGCGAAGAACCGTCCGCAGGCCGATGTGCAGGTGATCTACAACGTGCGTACGCCGCAGGATGTAATTTTCGCCGATGAGTGGCGTCATTATCCGGTAACACTGGTGGCGGAAAATAACGTTACCGAGGGGTTCGTTGCCGGACGCCTGACTCGTGAACTGCTGGCAAGCGTTCCTGATTTAGCCTCACGTACCGTGATGACTTGTGGTCCGGCACCGTATATGGATTGGGTGGAACAGGAAGTGAAGGCGCTCGGCGTGACGCGTTTCTTTAAAGAGAAATTCTTTACGCCAGTGGCGGAAGCGGCGACCAGCGGTCTGAAATTCACCAAATTGCAACCGGCGCAAGAATTTTACGCTCCGGTTGGCACCACGCTGCTGGAAGCACTGGAAAGCAATAAAGTTCCGGTTGTCGCCGCCTGTCGTGCGGGTGTTTGCGGCTGCTGTAAGACGAAAGTGATTTCCGGTGAATATACGGTGAGCAGCACAATGACGCTGACCGACGCCGAAATCGCTGAAGGTTACGTACTGGCCTGCTCCTGCCATCCGCAGGGGGATTTGGTTCTCGCGTAATCACCTTATGCCCGATGATATTCCTGTCATCGGGCTGTTTAACCGTTAGTGCCTCCTTTTTCTCCCATCCCTTCCCCCTCCGTCAGATGAACTAAACTTGTTACCGTTATCACATTCAGGAGACGGAAAACCATGAAACAAACGGTTGCAGCTTATATCGCCAAAACACTCGAATCAGCAGGCGTAAAACGCATCTGGGGAGTCACGGGTGACTCTCTGAACGGCCTTAGTGACAGTCTTAATCGCATGGGCACCATCGAGTGGATGCCTACCCGCCATGAAGAAGTGGCTGCCTTTGCCGCTGGCGCTGAAGCACAACTTTCAGGAGAACTGGCGGTCTGTGCCGGATCGTGCGGCCCCGGCAACCTGCACTTAATCAACGGCCTGTTCGATTGCCACCGTAATCACGTTCCGGTACTGGCGATTGCCGCCCATATCCCTTCCAGCGAAATTGGCAGCGGATATTTCCAGGAAACCCACCCGCAAGAGTTATTCCGCGAATGTAGTCACTATTGCGAGCTGGTTTCCAGCCCGGAGCAGATCCCACAAGTGCTGGCGATTGCCATGCGCAAAGCGGTGCTTAACCGTGGCGTTTCCGTTGTCGTGTTACCGGGCGACGTGGCGCTAAAACCTGCACCAGAAGGGGCGACCACGCACTGGTATCATGCGCCACAGCCAGTCATAACACCGGAAGAAGAAGAGTTACGCAAACTGGCGCAACTGCTGCGTTATTCCAGCAATATCGCCCTGATGTGTGGCAGCGGCTGCGCGGGGGCGCATAAAGAGTTAGTTGAGTTTGCCGGGAAAATTAAAGCGCCTATTATTCATGCCCTGCGCGGCAAAGAGCATGTCGAATACGATAATCCGTATGATGTCGGAATGACGGGATTAATCGGCTTCTCGTCAGGTTTTCACACTATGATGAATGCCGACACCTTAGTGCTGCTCGGCACACAATTTCCCTACCGCGCCTTCTACCCGACCGATGCCAAAATTATTCAGATTGATATCAACCCAGCCAGCATCGGCGCGCATAGCAAGGTAGATATGGCGCTGGTCGGCGATATCAAATCAACCCTGCGCGCATTGCTGCCACTGGTGGAAGAAAAAACCGATCGCAAGTTTCTGGATAAAGCGCTGGAAGATTACCGCGATGCCCGTAAAGGGCTGGACGATTTAGCTAAACCGAGCGAGAAAGCCATTCACCCGCAATATCTGGCGCAGCAAATTAGTCATTTTGCCGCCGATGACGCCATCTTTACCTGTGACGTTGGCACACCTACGGTATGGGCGGCACGTTATCTGAAAATGAACGGCAAGCGTCGCTTGTTAGGTTCGTTTAACCACGGTTCGATGGCTAACGCCATGCCGCAGGCGCTGGGCGCGCAGGCAAGCGAGCCAGAACGCCAGGTGGTCGCCATGTGCGGCGATGGCGGTTTTAGCATGTTGATGGGCGATTTCCTCTCGGTAGTGCAGATGAAGCTGCCAGTGAAAATTATCGTCTTTAACAACAGCGTACTGGGCTTTGTGGCGATGGAGATGAAAGCTGGTGGTTATTTGACTGACGGCACCGAACTACACGACACCAACTTTGCCCGCATTGCCGAAGCGTGCGGCATTACGGGTATTCGCGTGGAAAAAGCCTCTGAAGTCGATGAAGCCCTGCAACGCGCTTTCTCCATCGACGGTCCGGTGCTGGTGGATGTGGTGGTTGCCAAAGAAGAATTAGCCATTCCACCGCAGATCAAACTCGAACAGGCAAAAGGTTTTAGTCTGTATATGCTGCGCGCAATCATCAGTGGACGCGGCGATGAAGTAATCGAACTGGCGAAAACGAACTGGCTAAGGTAAAAAGGGTGGCATTTCCCGTCATAATAAGGACATGCCATGATTGATTTACGCAGTGATACCGTTACCCGACCGAGCCGCGCCATGCTCGACGCGATGATGGTCGCCCCGGTTGGGGACGACGTTTACGGAGACGACCCTACCGTTAATGCTCTGCAGGACTATGCGGCAGAGCTTTCCGGTAAAGAAGCCGCCATTTTTCTGCCTACCGGCACTCAGGCCAACCTGGTCGCTCTGCTCAGTCACTGCGAACGCGGCGAAGAGTATATTGTCGGTCAGGCGGCGCATAACTATCTGTTTGAAGCCGGTGGCGCAGCAGTGCTGGGCAGTATTCAACCGCAACCCATCGATGCTGACGCCAACGGCACGTTACCGCTGGATAAAGTGGCGATGAAAATCAAACCCGACGATATTCACTTCGCCCGCACCAAATTGCTCAGTCTCGAAAACACCCACAACGGCAAAGTGCTGCCGCGTGAATACCTGAAAGAAGCATGGGAATTTACCCGTGAGCGCAATCTGGCGCTGCATGTTGACGGTGCGCGCATCTTTAACGCCATCGTGGCTTACGGCTGCGAACTGAAAGAGATCACGCAATATTGTGATTCGTTCACCATTTGTCTGTCGAAAGGTCTTGGTACGCCAGTCGGTTCGTTACTGGTCGGTAACCGTGACTACATTAAACGTGCCATCCGCTGGCGGAAAATGACCGGCGGCGGGATGCGCCAGTCCGGGATTCTGGCAGCCGCCGGGATGTATGCGCTGGAAAATAACGTCGCGAGGCTGCAGGAAGACCACGATAACGCCGCCTGGATGGCGGAGCAGTTGCGTGAAGCAGGCGCAGATGTGATGCGTCAGGACACCAATATGCTGTTTGTTCGTGTCGGGGAAGAAAATGCTGCCGCGTTAGGCGAATACATGAAAGCGAGAAACGTGCTGATTAACGCCTCGCCGATCGTCCGCCTGGTGACCCATCTCGACGTCTCACGCGAGCAACTGGCTGAAGTCGCCGCCCACTGGCGCGCATTCCTGGCGCGTTAAGGAGAGAGACGTGCCGCAACGCATTTTAGTTCTCGGTGCCAGTGGCTACATTGGTCAGCATCTGGTGCGTACACTCAGCCAGCAAGGGTATCAGATCCTGGCGGCGGCACGTCATGTCGACAGGCTTGCAAAGCTGCAACTGGCAAACGTCAGTTGTCATAAAGTCGATCTCAGCTGGCCGGATAACCTTCCGGCCCTGTTGCAGGATATCGATACCGTCTATTTTCTGGTGCACAGCATGGGCGAAGGCGGCGATTTTATCGCTCAGGAGCGTCAGGTGGCTCTCAACGTCCGTGATGCGCTGCGCGAAGTGCCAGTTAAGCAATTAATCTTTCTCAGCTCGTTGCAGGCTCCGCCACATGAGCAGTCGGATCATCTGCGCGCCCGTCAGGCCACGGCGGATATTTTGCGAGAAGCCGGTGTGCCGATTACTGAATTGCGCGCCGGAATTATCGTTGGTGCAGGTTCAGCGGCGTTTGAAGTGATGCGCGATATGGTCTACAACCTGCCGGTATTAACGCCGCCACGCTGGGTACGTTCACGCACCACGCCCATCGCGCTGGAAAACCTGCTGCACTATCTGGTGGCACTGTTAGATCATCCGGCCTGCGAACATCGGGTCTTCGAAGCCGCCGGGCCAGAGGTGCTCAGTTATCAACAACAATTTGAACATTTTATGACCGTGAGCGGTAAGCGCCGCTGGTTGATCCCCATCCCCTTTCCGACCCGCTGGATTTCGGTGTGGTTTCTCAATGTGATTACTTCCGTACCGCCCACCACCGCCAAAGCGTTGATTCAGGGGCTGAAACACGATCTGCTGGCAGATGACACCGCATTACGTGCACTCATTCCACAACCGCTGATCGCTTTCGATGATGCGGTACGTCGCACATTGAAAGAGGAAGAAAAACTGGTCAACTCCAGCGACTGGGGATATGACGCGCAGGCTTTTGCTCGCTGGCGACCAGAATACGGTTACTTCGCCAAACAAGCCGGTTTTACGGTTAAAACGTCCGCCAGCCTTCACGCGCTATGGCGGGTAGTCAATCAAATCGGCGGTAAAGAACGTTATTTCTTTGGCAATATTTTGTGGCAGACCCGGGCGCTAATGGACCGCGCGATCGGTCATAAACTGGCGAAAGGTCGCCCTGAGCGGGAATATTTGCAGACGGGAGATGCGGTAGATAGCTGGAAAGTGATTGTCGTTGAAGCGGAAAAACAACTTACGTTGTTATTTGGTATGAAAGCACCGGGACTGGGGCGGCTTTGTTTTACGCTGGAGGATAAAGGCAACTACCGCACCATAGACGTTCGCGCTTTCTGGCATCCGCACGGCATGCCAGGCCTGTTTTACTGGCTTTTCATGATCCCTGCGCATCTGTTTATTTTTCGCGGTATGGCAAAACGAATCGCCAGACTTGCAGAACAAATCACAGATTAATCGAAAAAAACCTGCGTGATTCTTTCATGTTTCCCATTGCATCAAGGGGGAAATCACGAAAGAATGCGCACGTCGACTTATCAACAACAGTGGAATGATATGAAGGTACTGGTTACCGGCGCTACCAGCGGCTTAGGTCGAAACGCGGTTGAATTTTTATGCCAGAAAGGCATCAGCGTGAGAGCGACCGGTCGCAACGAAGCTATGGGCAAATTGCTGGAAAAACTGGGCGCCGAGTTTGTCCGGGCGGATCTGACCGAACTTGTCTCATCGCAGGCTAAAGTGATGCTCGCAGGCATTGATACGCTGTGGCACTGCTCCAGCTTTACCTCGCCGTGGGGAACGCAGCAGGCTTTCGACCTGGCCAACGTTCGCGCTACGCGTCGCCTGGGCGAATGGGCTGTTGCCTGGGGAGTGCGTAACTTTATTCATATTTCTTCGCCTTCACTGTACTTCGACTATCATCACCACCGGGATATCAAAGAAGATTTTCGCCCTCACCGCTTCGCTAACGAGTTTGCCCGCAGCAAAGCTGCCAGCGAAGAAGTGATTAATATGCTTTCGCAGGCGAATCCACAAACACGCTTTACTATTCTGCGTCCACAAAGTCTGTTCGGACCGCACGATAAAGTGTTCATCCCCCGCCTGGCGCATATGATGCACCACTACGGCAGCATTCTGTTACCGCACGGCGGCAGTGCGCTGGTCGATATGACCTACTACGAAAATGCCGTGCATGCCATGTGGCTGGCGAGCCAGGAAAACTGCGACAAACTGCCGTCCGGCAGGGCATACAACATTACCAATGGTGAGCATCGTACACTGCGCAGCATCGTGCAGAAGCTCATCGACGAACTGAATATTGATTGTCGTATTCGTTCAATTCCCTACCCGATGCTGGATATGATCGCCCGCAGCATGGAGCGTTTAGGCCGCAAGTCAGCGAAAGAGCCGCCGCTAACCCACTACGGCGTCTCCAAGTTGAATTTTGACTTTACGCTGGATATTACGCGTGCACAGGAAGAGTTAGGTTATCAGCCTGTCATCACGCTGGATGAAGGGATCGAGAAAACTGCCGCCTGGTTACGCGACCACGGAAAACTGCCGCGCTAATCCTGACCGTATTTCTCCAGCAACGCTTGTGCAATTGCCAGAGTTTCTGCATCCGCTTCGCCGTTATATAACGTCGGGCGGAAGTGCATCTGGAACGCCATAATCACTCGTTGCTGTTCGCCAGGAGTCATTTCTGGTTTCACGTCATAGCCGTAACGGGCCAACAGTTCCAGCAATGAGGCGGTATCTACCGGTGTGTGCGGCGCGCGCCCGGCAAGATAAAAGTTCACCCGCTGCGCATCAGGCCAGGCACCAATCCCCTCTTGTGCCAGTTGCTGCCAGGGAAATAATGGACCGGGATCATCTTTGCGCTGCGGTGCAATATCTGCATGAGCTACTACGTTTTCCGGTTTGATGTGATAGCGGGCGATAATATCCTTCGCCAGTGGAATAAGCGCCTGAATTTGTGTCGGTTCAAATGGCGCAAAATATTTCACCCCCGCTGATGTTTTCCAGCCGCGATTTTCCAGCTCAATGCCAATAGAGGTGTCGTTAAGACGTGTCGCCCCACGCCAGGCGCTAATCCCCGCATGCCAGGCCAGTTCCTGTTCCGGTACCAGTTGCCAGATACGCGGCTTGCCGTTGTAAAGTGGTGGCTCGGCAGGAACCAGGTAATGCGAACTTACGTGCTTATCGGTCAGTGTCGCCAGTGACGTACCAAAGTCCTCTGCGGTGTAGTGGATCACCAGCACTTTAATGCGCGGATACGCCGCCTGCGCCTGGCGTCGGGTATCAAGCTGGTATCCCCCTTTCTCGACAATGCCTTTTTCGCCTGCACACCCAGCCAGGAACAAAGCTGCGGCAACCAGCCAGAAGACTCTGCTCATCGACGCGTTTTCACCGCCGTTCCGCTGACGCTAACCATCAGCATACTGTCGTTTTGCCCGACCGTTTCGTAGTCGATATCAATGCCGACCACGGCGTCAGCCCCCAGCGCTCGCGCCTGCTCACCAAGTTCCTCAAAGGCTATCTCCCGCGCTTTACGCAGTTCTTTTTCATACGCACCGGAACGTCCGCCAACGATATCGCGGATCACCGCAAAGAAATCGCGAAAAATGTTAGCGCCTAAAATCGCTTCGCCGGTCACCACACCGCAATATTCAACGATGGTCTGGCCTTCAAGTGTTGGGGTTGTGGAAAATTGCATGATCGATCTCCTTGTTTGCTAAGCCTTCGATCTTCAAAGCATTATCGGACTGATACGCTATTATTGAAAGGATATCATTATTATCGTAGAACGCTTTCAAGGTGTTCGCTTATAAGGAAATCATTATGCGCTACAGCAAATTGACTATGCTTATCCCTTGCGCACTGTTACTCAGTGCTTGTACCACCGTCACGCCTGCCTATAAAGATAATGGCCCCCGTACGGGATCTTGCGTTCAGGGCGGACCTGACAGCGTGGCCCAGCAGTTTTATGACTACCGCATTTCGCACCGCAGTAACGACATTACCGCTCTGCGTCCATATTTAAGTGACAAACTGGCAACTTTGCTGAGTAATGCCAGCCGCGATAACAGCCATCGTGACTTATTAAGCAGCGATCCGTTCTCCAGTCGCACCACTTTGCCTGACAGCGCACAAGTTGCCAGCGCCTCGACCATCCCAAATCGCGATGCGCGCAATATTCCGCTGCGGGTGAATCTGAAACAAGGCGACCAGAGCTGGCAGGATGAAGTGCTGATGATTCAGGAAGGACAGTGTTGGGTGATCGACGATGTGCGCTATTTAGGTGGCAGCGTACACGCACCTGCCGGCACTCTGCGCCAGTCCGTTGAGAACCGCTAAAACCTTGATTAAACGATAACCCCCATAAATTGTCTGGCATTCTGTGAAGAATGCCGACATTTATGCTCGCCGCCCTTCGCCGCCGTTATTTTGTGCTATGTTTATTGAATAATGCGCTTTGCTTTTAACTTTTAAAGCAGAAATATTGCATAATTATTCTGTCAAAGGTACTATCTTCGACTTCAATAGCTATCCGACTGCCAGTATACGAGTGTCAATGAGTATTCAATTAAACGGCATTAATTGCTTCTACGGCGCGCATCAGGCGCTGTTCGATATCACGCTGGATTGCCCGCAAGGCGAAACGCTGGTGTTACTTGGCCCCAGCGGCGCGGGGAAAAGCTCGCTGCTGCGTGTACTCAATCTGCTAGAGATGCCGCGCTCCGGTACGCTCAACATCGCAGGCAACCATTTCGATTTCACTAAAACGCCATCTGACAAAGCAATCCGCGAGCTGCGTCGTAACGTCGGGATGGTGTTTCAGCAATACAACCTATGGCCGCATCTGACGGTACAGCAAAACCTGATTGAAGCGCCCTGCCGCGTGCTGGGGTTGAGTAAAGATCAGGCACTGGCCCGTGCAGAAAAACTGCTGGAACGTCTGCGTCTCAAACCTTATAGCGATCGTTACCCGCTGCACCTGTCTGGTGGTCAGCAACAACGTGTCGCTATCGCCCGCGCGCTGATGATGGAACCGCAGGTACTGCTGTTTGATGAACCGACCGCCGCGCTGGATCCGGAAATTACCGCACAAATCGTCAGCATTATTCGTGAGCTGGCGGAAACGAATATTACCCAGGTGATCGTCACCCACGAAGTTGAAGTGGCGCGTAAAACCGCCAGCCGTGTGGTGTATATGGAAAACGGTCACATCGTAGAACAAGGCGACGCGAGCTGCTTTACCGAGCCGCAAACCGAAGCATTTAAAAACTATCTCTCTCACTAAGATTCGGGATAACAACAATGAAAAAAGTTCTGATTGCCGCGCTAATTGCAGGTTTTAGTCTTTCCGCCACAGCTGCTGAAACCATTCGTTTTGCTACCGAAGCCTCTTATCCTCCGTTTGAATCGATGGATGCGAATAACCAGATCGTCGGTTTTGACGTCGACCTGGCGCAGGCGCTGTGTAAAGAAATTGATGCGACCTGCACTTTCTCTAACCAGGCGTTTGACAGCCTGATCCCAAGCCTGAAATTCCGTCGCGTAGAAGCGGTGATGGCCGGGATGGATATCACCCCGGAACGTGAAAAGCAGGTGCTGTTTACCACCCCGTACTATGACAACTCCGCACTGTTTGTTGGTCAGCAGGGTAAATACACCAGCGTTGATCAGCTGAAAGGCAAAAAAGTCGGCGTTCAGAACGGGACGACGCACCAGAAGTTCATTATGGATAAGCATCCGGAAATCACCACCGTGCCGTATGACAGCTACCAGAACGCAAAACTGGATCTGCAAAACGGTCGTATCGACGGCGTCTTCGGAGACACCGCGGTAGTCACCGAGTGGCTGAAAGATAACCCGAAACTGGCGGCAGTGGGCGACAAAGTGACCGATAAAGACTACTTCGGCACTGGTCTTGGCATCGCGGTACGTCAGGGCAATACTGAGCTGCAGCAGAAATTCAACACTGCGCTGGAAAAAGTGAAGAAAGATGGCACTTACGAAACCATCTACAACAAATGGTTCCAGAAGTAATTCCTGATGAATGAATTTTTCCCTTTAGCAAGCGCCGCCGGGATGACCGTCGGCCTTGCCGTTTGTGCATTGATTGTCGGACTGGCGCTGGCGATGTTCTTTGCGGTATGGGAGTCGGCAAAATGGCGTCCTGTCGCGTGGGCAGGTTCAGCGCTGGTGACGGTTCTGCGCGGCCTGCCAGAAATTCTGGTGGTGCTGTTTATCTATTTTGGCTCCTCACAGCTGCTGCTGACGCTTTCGGATGGCTTCACCATCAATCTTGGGATCGTACAGATCCCGGTGCAGATGGACATCGAGAACTTCGACGTTAGCCCGTTCCTTTGTGGTGTCATTGCTCTGTCGCTGTTGTATGCCGCCTATGCCTCGCAAACGCTACGCGGTGCATTAAAAGCGGTGCCAGTTGGCCAGTGGGAATCCGGTCAGGCGCTGGGGCTGTCGAAATCGGCTATTTTTTTCCGCCTGGTGATGCCGCAGATGTGGCGTCATGCGTTGCCTGGCCTCGGTAACCAGTGGCTGGTGCTGCTGAAAGATACCGCGCTGGTCAGTTTGATTAGTGTGAATGATTTAATGCTACAAACCAAAAGCATCGCTACCCGTACCCAGGAACCATTTACCTGGTACATTGTGGCGGCGGCGATTTACCTGGTGATTACTCTATTGAGTCAGTACATTCTCAAACGCATTGACCTGCGCGCGACACGTTTTGAGCGGAGGCCCAGCTAATGTTTGAGTATTTACCCGAACTGATGAAAGGGCTGCACACCAGCCTGACGCTAACCGTTGCCTCGCTGATTGTAGCGCTGATTCTGGCGTTAATTTTTACCATCATTCTGACGCTGAAAACGCCAGTGCTGGTATGGCTGGTGCGGGGTTATATCACGCTGTTTACCGGTACGCCGCTGTTGGTGCAGATCTTCCTGATTTATTACGGGCCGGGCCAGTTCCCGACGTTGCAGGAATATCCGGCACTGTGGCATTTACTGTCAGAACCGTGGCTGTGTGCACTGATTGCGTTGTCGCTGAACAGTGCGGCGTATACCACGCAACTGTTTTACGGCGCGATCCGCGCGATCCCGGAAGGTCAATGGCAATCCTGTAGCGCCCTGGGAATGAGCAAAAAAGACACGCTGGCGATCCTGCTGCCGTATGCCTTTAAACGCTCGCTATCTTCTTATTCCAACGAAGTGGTGCTGGTGTTCAAAAGTACCTCTCTGGCTTACACCATTACGCTGATGGAAGTGATGGGTTACAGCCAGTTGTTGTACGGGCGCACCTACGATGTGATGGTATTTGGCGCGGCGGGGATTATTTACCTGATCGTTAACGGCCTGCTGACGCTGATGATGCGCCTGATCGAGCGTAAAGCGCTGGCGTTTGAGCGACGGAATTAATATGGCTGCGTGCTGATGCCGGATGCGGCGTACATTAGCTGGATGATTTGTAGGTCTGATAAGACGCGTCAGCGTCGCATCAAACACCAGCACAGAACCCACATACTGCATAAATTATTATAATAAAGACGGACAACCCACTAAGTTGTCCGTCTTTTTTTATTCCAATTAAATTATTTAATCATATTTATTGCATATAAATTCACTTAATGGCATTGTTATCCCATGCCGCAGACACGGCCAAAAATCATAAGATTGACAGACGGGAGTTCCATCATGAAAAAGTTAGTTCTTGCCGCATTACTTGCATCCTGTGCGTTCGGCGCTTCTGCCGTGGAGAAAATCAATTTTGGCGTATCAGCGACCTATCCTCCGTTCGAGTCGATGGATGCCAATAACCAGATTGTCGGCTTTGATATCGACCTGGCAAAAGCCTTGTGCAAACAAATGCAGGCAGAATGTACTTTTACTAATCACGCGTTCGACAGCCTGATCCCGTCGCTGAAATTCAGAAAATATGACGCCGTTATCTCCGGTATGGATATCACGCCAGAGCGTAGCAAGCAGGTATCGTTTACCACGCCCTACTATGAAAACTCAGCCGTCGTAATTGCCAAAAAAGATACCTACAAAACGTTTGCCGATCTGAAAGGTAAACGTATTGGGATGGAAAACGGCACCACGCACCAGAAATATATTCAGGATCAGCACCCGGAAGTGAAAACTGTCTCCTATGACAGTTATCAGAATGCCTTTATCGATCTGAAAAATGGCCGTATTGATGGGGTATTTGGTGACACAGCGGTGGTGAACGAATGGCTGAAAACCAATCCGCAACTGGGCGTTGCGACTGAGAAAGTGACCGATCCGCAATACTTCGGCACCGGCCTGGGTATCGCTGTACGTCCTGATAACAAAGCTCTGCTGGAAAAACTGAATAACGCACTGGCAGCGATTAAAGCAGACGGTACATATCAGAAAATCAATGACCAGTGGTTCCCGCAGTAATTGAGACTGATAACAAAAGTAAGATTGCCTGATGCGCTACGCTTATCAGGACCACATCAACTCTGCAATGTATTGATTTAGCATGATTTTGTAGGCCGGATAAGGCGTTCACGCCGCATCCGGCATGAACAAAGCGCACCTGATCAGCAATCTGAAGCCGCACCTGCGGCTTTTTTATTGCTTCACCAGCAGCGTCAGCACTTCATAGTGCGCGGTGTGCGGGAACATATCAAAAAGCTGTACCCGCTCAATGCGATAACCAGGCAGTTCGCGAATATCTTTCGCCATCGTTTGAGCGTTACAGCTGGAGTAAATGATAAAACGTGGTGCCATCGTTGCGAGATAATCACACAGCGGTTTACCAATGCCGCGGCGCGGCGGGTTAACCAGTACCAACTCCGGCACCTCCCCCTGAGCGGTGGCAAACTGAGTGGAGTCCAGCGCCTGAAATTGCAGACGCGTTAAGCCCAGTTCAGCGGCTGATTGCTTCGCACAGGCAATGGCTTCTGGCGCAATTTCGATCCCGGTTAACTGCATGTCAGCCGTCGCGCAGTGTAAACCAAAACCCCCCACGCCGCAGAACAGATCCCACATATGTTTAACCGGCAGCTGCCGTACCCAGTCGCGCGCGGTGGCATACAGCTGGCTGGCGACCGCCGGATTAGTCTGGAAGAAACTTTGCGGGCGGATCCACAGCGGCACATCGTTAAAACGCTCTGCCAGCGACTGTTGTTCCGTCAGGTAGATCTCCGTCTCCCCTTCCATAATCGCCATATGTACCGGCTGAATATTGACGGTAATGACTTTCAGCTGCGGCAATTGTGCCTGTAACCACGGCAATGCCTTACGCAGTTGTGCCAGTTTGGTTTCAGAACGCAGTACAAAGCGCAGCATCATGCCGCCATCACTCTGGCTTTCAGTCAGCAGAATGTATTTCAGTTCGCCACGCTTACGCGCCACGTTGTAGGGCGTTAACCCCGCACGGGCGATAAACGGTTTTAGCACCGCAAAAACGGGCGCAAATGAGGCAGGATAAAGCGGGCAATCGCAAAGATCTTCCGGCGTGCCGTCGCGATGCAGCATTCCGAGCCGTGGTTTTTCAACACTGCCACTCACCACCATTTTGGCTTTATTACGAAACCCTTGTTTCGGGCCAGACACCGGCGCGCACCATTCCTCAACCGGAAAATCGGCCAGCAGATTCTTAAGATCGGCGGTTTTAGCGGAGAGTTGCTGTGGTATCGGCTGCGTTATCCACTGACAGGAACGACAGCGACCCGCGTCGTAAAGTGCGCACTGCATACATTGACCTTCACATCATCAGGGGCGACGATTATACACATTATTGCAACTGGAAGAACCGCCGACTGGTCGAGGGAACGAACAGCAGCATCAGGATGAGCATATCCGGCAGCTTCTGCAGCATCAGACTATGGAAGATTTCACGTTTTGATTCACCGGGAATGCTGAACAACTCCGGATAACCATAACCCAGCGAAGCCGCCCACAAGTAACTGGCGGCCGTGATTTGTGTCAGCAGATACAGCCAGCGCGCCCAGCGACGCCCTTTCACCAGCGAAAACGCACACCAGATCTCAATAAAAACCAGCGCCAGACTGCTTAAAAAGACCAGCGTTAAACTCCAGGTTTGTACGCTGCGATGAATGAACTCGCCAATACCGCGCACGCCTAATGTATTGAAAATCATCAACACGTCGAGGCCACGGATCATAATAATGGCGAGCGCCGCCACCTGCACCAGCGCAGGCACATTCAGGCGAGCATGTGATGAAGATGTTTTCTTAAAAAATCCCAACGATTCGTCTTCCATGAAAACAATGCCGCGACATGCGCGGCATTATGTAGCCAGGTTGGCAAATTTTAGTGTCTTCAGCCACGTCTTGCACGCTGGATATCGCGTATCCGCTGCTTTTCTGCGCGAGCCATCAGATACCAGGCGATAAATCCGACAATTCCGACCGCACCGAGAATTAACGTTGCAAGTGCGTTAATTTCTGGATTCACCCCCATCCGCACGCTGGAGAAGACCAGCATCGGTAACGTGGTGGCTCCCGGCCCGGAAACAAAGCTGGCAATAACCAGATCATCAAGCGACAAAGTAAAAGCCAGTAACCAGCCAGAAATGATCGCCGGCATAATCATCGGTAGCGTAATGACGAAAAACACTTTCAGCGGCATCGCACCGAGATCCATCGCCGCTTCTTCTATCGATCGATCCAGTTCCCGCAGACGCGACGAAATAACGACTGCCACATAAGCCGTACAGAAAGTGACATGCGCCAGCCAGATGGTGAGCATACCGCGATCCGCAGGCCAGCCAATGGCATGAGCAAGCGCGACGAACAACAACAACAGCGACAAGCCCGTGATCACATCTGGCATCACCAGCGGCGCGGTGATCATAAAGGCAAAACCATTTGATCCGCGAAACCTGCCAAAACGCACCAGCACCACCGCCGCAATAGTCCCGAGGATCGCCGCCGCCGTCGCCGCACAGGCAGCAATTGTCAGGCTTAAACCAACCGCACTCATCATTGCGTCATCGCGCAATAACTCACCGTACCAACGCGTTGACCAGCCCGCCCACACCGTCACCAGCTTCGAGCTGTTAAATGAATAGATAACCAGCATCAGCATTGGCGCATAAAGAAAGGTGAAGCCCAGCAGCAAAATCACAATCCGCCAGGGCGAACGAACGACCGGTAAATTATTCATCCGTGTTCTCCCACACTTTTTTGCTGATACTTGTGGAACCACATAATAGGCACGATTAGCAGCAACAACATGATAATCGCCACTGCCGAGGCGACAGGCCAGTCACGGTTATTGAAGAACTCCTGCCACAGCACGCGGCCAATCATGATGCTATCCGGACCGCCGAGCAGTTCCGGGATCACAAACTCGCCAACCGCAGGAATAAAGACCAACATCGATCCGGCAATAATTCCGCCTTTGGTGAGTGGCACGATCACGGTAAAGAACGTTTTCAGCGGTCGTGCACCGAGATCCAGTGCCGCTTCCACCAGCGAATAATCAATACGCATCAACGCGGTGTAGATTGGCAGCACCATAAACGGCACATAGGCGTAAACAATGCCAATATAGACCGCCAGGTTGGTATGCAGAATGGTCAGTGGTTGATCGATAACGCCCAGCCACAGCAGGAAGTTATTCAGCACGCCATTGTTTTTTAATATTCCCATCCAGGCATAAACGCGGATCAGAAACGAGGTCCACGACGGCAGGATCACCAGCAGCAATAAGATATTGCGGGTCGAGGGTTTACTGTGCGCCACCGCCCACGCCAGCGGGTAGCCAAGCAATAAGCAGCAGATGGTCGAAATCGCTGCCACCTGTAACGACTGGAGATAAGCATCGAAATAGAGCGGATCGTCGGTAAGTTGCAGGAAATTACCAAGATTGAGGGTGATTGACAGTTGCCCGTCGGCCCACTCCATCAGTTCGGTATAAGGCGGAATAGCTCGCGCCATCTCTGCAAGACTTATTTTAAAGACAATCAGAAATGGCAGCAGGAATAGCAAAATTAACCAGATATACGGCAGGGCAATCACCAGTTTGCGCCCGTGCTTCATCTGCCACTGCGTAAGCCACTGTTTTAACCCGCCCGGCTGGACAGGAGGTTCAAGTGTACTCATCTTTGCTCCTTAAACCGTCAGCACCACACAACTGTCCACTTCCCAACATAAACGAACTTCATCACCCCAGGTCGGTAGCCCTTTGCGGTGACGATGCGCGTTTTGTAGCTGGGCGCTAATCATCTGCCCGCTTTTCAGTCGAACGTGATACACCGAAAGATCGCCGAGATAGGCAATGTGTATCACCTCCCCCACCGCGAAGTTACAACCATTGGCGGGCGGCTCCTCGCAAAGCATGATTTTTTCCGGTCGCAGCGCCACATGTACCGGCACGTTATCAACCACTGACGCCAGCGGATCGACTTTCAGTGGATGGACCAGCCCCGGTGAATCGAGCAACAGGCCGTCTTCCTGACGCTCTTTTAGTAGCCCTTCAAAGACGTTGACTGAACCAATAAACTCGGCGCTGTAGCGGGTTGTCGGATGCTCGTAAATCTCTTCCGGCTCGCCAATCTGAACAAATTTCCCGCGATTCATAATGGCGATACGCCCCGCCATGGTCATCGCCTCTTCCTGATCGTGAGTCACCATTACGCAGGTCACGCCGACACGCTCCAGAATATCCACCACTTCAAGCTGCATCCGGTCACGCAATTTTTTATCCAGCGCGCCCATCGGTTCGTCGAGCAGTAATAGTTTTGGGCGCTTGGCAAGGCTTCGGGCCAGGGCCACACGCTGGCGTTGGCCACCGGAAAGCTGGTGCGGTTTGCGTTTGGCGAACTCCTGCATATGTACCAGTCCGAGCATCTCGTTGACCCGGCTGGCAATTTCCGCTTTTGGCAATTTGTCCTGCTTCAGGCCAAAGGCGATGTTCTGTTCCACGGTCATATGGGGAAACAACGCGTAAGACTGAAACATCATATTGATGGGGCGTAGATAAGGAGGAACCCGTGACAGGTCGACGCCATCAAGCATAATCTGCCCGGCAGAAGGTTGTTCAAAACCTGCCAGCATACGTAGCAGCGTGGATTTACCACAGCCGGATGCGCCCAGCAGTGCAAAGATTTCGCCTTTATAAATGGTCAGACTGACATCATCGACCGCATGTTGACCATCGTAGGATTTGGTCAAATTACGGATTTCTAATAGTGGTGTCAGCGACTTACGACTTTTCGCCTGCGGGCGAGGGATAGCGTCATTCACGGCTGCTCTCCGGCATTGAATGTGTGCAAGCGCACCATGATGGTGCGAATTGCCGGCGGGTGTGGTGCACCCGTCCGGCATCTACAACAGCAGATTATTTTCCGCTCTTCACTTTGGTCCAGGCGCGAGTGCGCACTCGATCGATTTTTGGATCCTGCACTTGTAGTGTGAACATTTTGGCGCGAACGTCCGCAGGCGGGTAAATTCCTGGGTTATCACGGACTTCCGCACTCACCAGCGGCGTGGCTGCTTTATTGGCGTTAGCATAGAACACATGGTCGGAGATATGCGCGACCACATCCGGACGCAGCAGGTAATTCAGGAACTGATACGCTTCGTCTTTATTTTTGGCATCCGCAGGCATGGCGAATACATCAAAGAATGCCATCGCCCCTTCTTTCGGAATCGAGAAAGAGACATTCACACCGTTTTTCGCTTCTTTCGCGCGGTTAGACGCCTGCCACACATCGCCCGCCCAGCCAATAGCGACGCAAATATCGCCGTTTGCCAGATCGTTAATGTATTGAGATGAATGGAAATAACGAATATTTGGACGCAGCTTTAACAGCAGATCGGTTGCCGGGCCAGTGTAATCATCCGCTTTGGTGCTGTTGGGATCTTTGCCGAGATAATTCAGCACGGTGGCAAACACTTCTTCCGGCGCATCGAGGAACGAGACTCCGCAGCTTTTCAGTTTTTCCAGATTTTCAGGTTTGAGGATCAAGTCCCAGCTATCGACGGGCGCGTTTTCGCCCAGTACCGCTTTGACTTTATCGACGTTGTAGCCAATTCCGGTGGTCGCCCACATATACGGCATGGCAAATTTATTGTCGGGATCGTGTTTTGCCACCAGCTTCAGCAGTTCTGGATCGAGATTCTTCCATTCTGGCAATTTGCTTTTATCCAACGGCTGGAATACACCAGCAGTCAGCTGGCGTTCAAGAAAACTGGCTGATGGAACGACAAGATCAAAGCCGGTGCTCCCCGCCATTAACTTGCCTTCCAATACTTCGTTGGAATCGAAAACATCGTAGACGACTTTTATACCCGTCTCTTTTTCAAAATTTGCCACTGTATCCGGGGCGATATAATCAGACCAGTTATAGATGTGGAGTGTTTTTTGTTCAGCCGCGAGCGTGCCGACAGAGACGGCCATCAGAGCACCTGCAACCAGACCCGATAGCCATTTTTTATTTAAGGCGGTCATATCTCTTTCCTTCTGAAAGTTCGTTAACAAACGAACAAAAGTTGTCACACTGAAAGATATGCAATAAACGTGCATATTTTTTATCGGCGCGGCGCAAGAAAAGAGAACTCTCTCCCGGCCAGCATTGCTCGCTATATAAAAGCCTTGCAAGAATAACTTTAGCCAGGGTTTGAAACTATAGCTGTAATTAAAAAACAGTATTTAACAAATTTTTATGCGCATTTGCTCTATGTGATAAAGCAAATTCGGCATAAGGCAAGTGAAAAAACCTTTAATGGAAGGTTAAATTTAGCAGGAAATATTATAATGCGCAGTCACTGCGGCAGCGACTGCGTGCTCAAAAAGAATTATCAGTGAAGGAAATAGTTTTCGGTAACGTTATTTTGCCCTTCATCGTCAGTCGGCAACAGCAGTTGATGGGCATTGGCTTCAAGGATGACCATCGAAATCTGCTCTTCACTCTGGCGTACGAACCATGCAAATTGTTCATAGGTTACGCCCTGCATAACGGATAAAGACTGGCAAACCACCAGCTTTGGCAGATTATCATCCTGCATATCAAGAAATGCTTTCACAGTCAGCGAACTGGCATTGATGGCCGACAAATCCGCCGCCAGCGGCAACACGGCTGAAGGTCTGACTTCCGCCATGGCAGAAAACAGGATCGTGTTATCAATCAGGTCGATTTTGGCATCAAAGACACCGTCAAAATTCTGCATATGCGGCAGATGTAGCGCCTGACAGTTATCACATTCAAAAAAACTCATCCCCAGGTCATCGAGCCATTGACGCAACGTATCCAGACCAGGAACGACCAGCGATGTCATAATTTTGTACAACCTCTTCCGATAAAAAGACTGGCACAGCTTACGCAAAAAGCGCAGGCAAAACCATGATCAGTCACGTTATTGCGACTAACCACCGGTTTTTAAGCAATATTCTGCCGTGGCGTGGCGCTCAATCCAGCGGATCATTTTACCCGCGATGTCGATACCGGTGGTTTTCTCTATCCCTTCCAGACCGGGCGACGCATTCACCTCCATCACTAACGGTCCGCGATTTGCACGCAGAATATCCACACCAGCAACATCCAGTGCCATCGTTCGTGCGGCTTTTATGGCGATTTCACGCTCCTGCGGCGTAATACTGGCAATGCTTGCCGCACCACCGCGATGCAAATTGGAACGAAAATCGCCCTCCTTCGCCTGCCGTTCAATTGCCGCGACCACTTCATCGCCAACGACCAGACAACGAATATCACGGCCTTTTGCTTCTTTTATATATTCCTGCACCAGAATATGCGCATTAAGACCGCGAAAAGCGTCGATTACGCTTTCTGCTGCCTGACGCGTCTCCGCCAGCACCACTCCAATCCCCTGCGTGCCTTCGACCAACTTGACCACCAGCGGTGCACCACCGACCATCTCGATTAAGTCGCTGGTATCATCCGGCGAATGCGCCATGCCTGTTACAGGCAGGTCAATGCCCTGTCGCGCTAACAGTTGCATGGAACGCAATTTGTCACGCGCACGGGCAATCGCGACCGATTCATTCAACGGATAGCTCCCCAGCATTTCGAACTGGCGTAACGCCGCCGTCCCATAAAAGGTAATGGCGGTGCCAATGCGCGGGATCACCGCGTCAAAATGGGGTAGCTTGCGGCCTTTATAATGAATAGAAGACGCCGCAGGATTAATGTTCATATAGCAAGAAAGCGGATCGAGAATTTCAACCAGGTGACCGCGCTGTATGGCGGCTTCACGCAACCGCTTACACGAATAGAGCGTTCCATCCCGGGACAATATGGCAATTTTCACCCTGCACCTCTCTGTCAGACCTGGTCAAAAGCCCGCGTATAATACATCGGCGTTACGGTTTTAGCGCGTCGCCCAACCTTGTTTATGCAAATAATCGAGAATAAAAGGACGGCTTTCTTTGATAATCGTCCGACGAATATGGTCGCTCCAGGTATCCCGACGATTATTGCTGCCACGGGTGAGATAATATTCCGCCAGTTGCTCGTCATACTGCGCCAGAGCGTCTTTATCCAGCGGTTGATAGCTGTTTTCATGCACCACAATAGAGGCGGGTAAACGCGGTTTGAGATCCGGTTTATCCGCAGGCCAGCCAAGACACAGACCAAATAGCGGCAAAACATGCTTCGGTAACTTCAGCAGTTCCGTCACCGCTTCGATATTATTGCGTAGGCCACCAATATATACTCCGCCCAATCCCAGAGATTCCGCTGCAGTTAACGCATTTTGCGCCATCATCGCCGTATCAACGACACCGAGCAACAGTTGTTCCGCCAGGCCAAGTTGTGCATCCGGACAGATCTGTAAATGACGGTTAAAGTCGGCACAGAACACCCAGAACTCCGCCGCTTGCGCCACATGTTTTTGCCCCCCGGTCAGCGTTACCAGTTCTTCACGCAGCGTTCTATCGGTAATGCGAATAATGCTACTGCATTGCAAAAAACTAGAACTGGAAGTCGCTCGGGCGCTGTTGATAATCGCCTCACGCTGCGCCTCAGAAATGGGGTCATCAGTGAAATGGCGAATGGAGCGATGGCCACAAATAAGTTCAATGGTTGGCGTCATTATCTTTTTCTCTTTCTGAACGTGAAGATTCCAGTGGACGGTTCATCAGTTGTGGGGCAAGCCGTTTTGCCACCTGAAGAATAACCACCACCGCAGCGGGAAGCATGAGCAAAACACCGAGAAAAATCATCAGAATTTGTATCTCTGGCGTCGAAAACGGCACCGGAAGCGAAAGGTAATGGCTTAACGACAGCAGCGCCGTCACCAGTAACATCATGCCGATGAATTCCAGTATCAACACGCTTTTAGGTAATTTACCGATCGCGCGCATAAGCTTCCCTCTGCAAAGTGAATTGCTATTTTAAAACCTTTCGTTGCGTTGTGCTTAACAGTTATAGCTTTAAGCAATCAATGCAACAGGTTAAACCTACTTTCAGCGAGTAAATTTTGGCGTAATCATGGCGGACATAAACAGATGAGGAGAGAAACAATGCAAACCGTTATTTTTGGTCGTCCGGGTTGCCCTTACTGCGTGCGTGCTAAAGAGTTGGCAGACAAACTGAGTAATGAACGCGATGACTTTGAATATCAGTATGTTGATATTCGTGCAGAAGGGATTAGCAAAGAAGATTTACAACAGAAAGCGGGTAAACCAGTAGAAACCGTACCGCAGATTTTTGTCGATCAGCAACACATCGGCGGCTATACCGATTTTGCTGCCTGGGTGAAAGAGAATCTTGAAGCCTGATTGCCGGATAAGCCCTCTCTGTTTGAGGGCTTTATTGATTTTTTCTGTGCTGTGACTTGAACAAACTACTAATAAACAAGAAACACAACGCCCCCAACGCACACCAGAAGACGGCGCTCAATAACCATGCCAGCTCTTGCCAGAATGAGCGTGTTGGTGAAAAAAACAGACGCATAATTAACATAGAACACGGTGCCGCCAGCATTGCGCCAAACAGCGGTTTAAGGACTTCTCTACGCTGCGAAAAAAAGCTGGCAACCGCCCCAGGAAGAATGAAAAACAGCAAGCCGATTTCAGGATGCCCGGCAGCCCGAAAAGCGCCTTTCATTTGCGTCGCCAGGAACAGGCACACTACAATGAAGAGGACAAAACAGCAGATTGCCCCCGCCCAACGTTGTTTATGTTTCACTCGCTCCTCCTGACACTGCCTCTATCGAACACATTTTCGCCACTATGGCGTTCAGTAAGATAAAGCCGCTTCGCATTCCATGCTAATATAGGCCAACGCAATTTTTATAGCCGTTGGTACTTAATGTGATTACACTAGTAAAATATATTGTTTCTTTACTATTGCTTAAGTGCGCTGAATGAATTCGCGCCCTGATTTCAGGTAAAAACATTATCTTAAATTACCATTTCTTTCAACAGCTTACTCGTAAACAAGAAGTTAGTCTCCGTGAATATAAACGTCGCCGAATTGTTAAATGGGAATTACATTCTGTTATTATTTGTAGTCCTTGCGCTTGGACTATGTCTAGGAAAATTACGACTTGGTTCAATCCAACTGGGTAATTCCATTGGCGTTTTAGTCGTATCGTTACTATTAGGGCAACAACATTTCAGCATTAACACCGACGCGCTTAATCTTGGCTTTATGTTGTTTATTTTCTGCGTCGGGGTCGAAGCCGGACCCAACTTTTTTTCCATTTTTTTCCGCGATGGGAAAAATTACCTAATGTTAGCTCTGGTGATGGTTAGCAGTGCGCTGGCGATCGCCTTAGGGTTGGGTAAGCTGTTTGGCTGGGATATCGGTCTGACGGCCGGTATGTTGGCTGGCTCCATGACATCGACACCGGTTCTGGTCGGTGCTGGCGACACATTACGCCATTCCGGTATGGAAAGCGGACAGCTCTCCACAGCACTGGATAATCTAAGCCTTGGGTATGCGTTAACTTATTTAATTGGCCTGGTGAGTTTAATTGTCGGTGCACGTTATTTACCGAAGTTGCAACATCAGGATTTACAGACCAGCGCCCAACAAATCGCTCGCGAACGTGGCCTGGACACCGATGCCAGCCGCAAAGTTTATTTGCCGGTGATCCGCGCCTACCGTGTCGGCCCGGAGCTGGTGGCCTGGACCGACGGCAAAAATCTGCGTGAATTGGGTATTTATCGTCAAACCGGTTGCTACATTGAACGTATTCGTCGTAACGGGATTCTGGCAAATCCAGATGGCGACGCCGTACTGCAAATGGGCGATGAGATAGCGTTAGTGGGATATCCAGACGCCCACGCCCGCCTCGATCCCAGCTTCCGTAACGGTAAAGAAGTTTTTGATCGTGACCTTCTCGACATGCGTATCGTCACTGAAGAGGTCGTCGTCAAAAACCATAACGCGGTAGGTAAACGTCTGGCACAACTAAAGTTGACCGATCACGGTTGCTTCCTTAACCGCGTCATCCGCAGCCAGATTGAGATGCCAATTGATGACAACGTTGTGCTTAATAAAGGTGATGTTTTACAGGTGAGCGGCGATGCCCGTCGCGTGAAAACCATTGCTGACCGCATCGGCTTTATCTCGATTCACAGCCAGGTCACAGACCTGCTGGCATTCTGCGCGTTCTTTGTTATTGGCCTGATGATCGGGATGATTACCTTCCAGTTCAGTACATTTAGCTTTGGCATGGGTAACGCTGCTGGCTTGTTATTCGCCGGCATTATGTTGGGCTTTATGCGCGCTAACCACCCGACCTTCGGTTACATTCCGCAGGGGGCGTTAAGCATGGTGAAAGAGTTCGGCTTGATGGTGTTTATGGCAGGCGTTGGTTTAAGCGCCGGTAGCGGCATTAATAACGGCCTGGGCGCGATCGGTGGTCAGATGTTAATTGCCGGATTGATTGTCAGTCTGGTGCCGGTGGTTATCTGCTTCCTGTTCGGCGCTTATGTACTGCGTATGAACCGCGCACTCCTGTTCGGCGCGATGATGGGCGCGCGTACTTGTGCTCCGGCAATGGAGATCATCAGCGACACCGCACGCAGTAACATCCCAGCCTTAGGTTATGCGGGCACTTATGCAATAGCTAACGTACTGCTAACGCTGGCCGGGACAATCATTGTCATGGTATGGCCAGGACTCGGATAAAACTGAAGTTGCCCTGAAAATGAAATTTTTTTGTACAATCGGCGAACTTTTCTTTGGGGCATCAGTCTTAATTAGTGCCACTGCTTTTCTTTGATGTCCCCATTTTGTGGAGCCCATCAACCCCGCCATTTTGGTTCAAGGTTGATGGGTTTTTTGTTGCCTAAAATTTATGCTCTTTAAAATCATGATGTTAGAAGCACTGTTTTTTAATGATGGCGACAAATTGGCGGCAGCGTCAAAGAGAGAGCGCCACCTGTCCTGATTTCATTGGATGCGGCTGAACCGGATTTGACTCTTTTGGCATTGCAATCGAACGAACAAAAGTTTCATGGGTAACAAAAGTATGGCTGCAGTTAATGTTCTGGCACTGGTTGTAACGCTCTTTGGTCAATGAAGATACCTGAAAACTGCTGCGAGTATGGGCGGCACTTCCACACAGTGGGCAAATCATCATTTTTCGAGTTCTCCCCATTTTTGCTAAATTCACAATAACGATACCGCATTATTCCATTTTGAAAACCTAAAAGTTCTCCATTGCGAAGAATCATTCCATTTCGAAATCATCAATCTTCACTTCAAGCTCCAGACTGGTCGTAAAACCGTTATCCGGGCTGACTGTATGCGTCAGGGTGGTAATGGTCCATTCCGCATCATCTATCGGCTGTTTAAAGCCACTGACTTTCACAGGCATTTCCGTGTAGAGATCTGCCCGACCTTCCGCCAGTTGTAGCGAGAATGACGCAACACCGCGTTGCAGTCGTTCCCACTGCATTTTCGCGGCCCGTTCGGCGTTGCTCCGGGTGGCATAAGTGCGATTAAGTACCAGCACATTTTCATCCGTCCCCACAAGGTAATCGCCCTGCTTCGCTTCTGGCTCTTTCTTCTGCTTCTTAGTCCTGCGCTTACGCTTCACTGTAGTGCTTTCTTTCTTGGTGGGTTCGCGGGTATGCAACCAGCTGGCAATTACGCCCGTATAGGCTCCGCGATCTGCCAGGGTAAAGCGGTGACTGTCGCCGTCCTTGCGTGTGATAGTGATCACCGGCAGTGGTTTACCGCTGGCACTTTTACCCTGTCCCTGCCGGATGAATAACAGATTGCTATTTTTCACCGACGCAATAGCACCGTACTGGCGCGCCAGCCGCATCAGAAAACTGCCGTCACTCTCATTAGTCTGGTCTATATGATCCACGGTTTTATCCGACAGGTCTTTACCCAGTGCCATCTTCAGTTTGTGACGCGCAGCTATTTCCTTCACCACTTCCCCGACCGTGGTCTTGTGCCACGATTTTTCACGGCGGGTATTCAGCGTTTCCCGAAAATCAGCACTTCGCGCCCGGATGGTCAGGCGGTCCGGTGCGCCAGTGTGTTCAATCTCATCCACCGTGAATGCCCCTTTTGGGAAAAGCGGCTGCCCCTTCCAGCCCAGCGCCAGCGTAATGACCGCACCACGGCGCGGCAGCACGATTTTTCCGTCGGCATCATCCAGTTCCAGATCAAGCTGGTCCGCTTCAAAGCCCCGATTGTCCGTCAGCGTCAGACTCATCAGGCGGTTATCCAGCACAGTGGTGATATCCCTGCCCTCAATACTGATGCTGAATGCGGGAGTTTTGTTACCTTTGTTAAGCAGTTCAGAGCTGAAATTCACGACAGCAGCCCTCCCACCGTTTTACTGATATCGCTTAATGCAGATGTTGCCGTGTCCTGCAGATTATTCAACTGCGAACTGAGATCACCGAACATATCGGACAGGGATTCATCCACCCGTTTGAGCGACAGGGTGAACTCAACCCGGCGCGGCATACCGTCGCGGAAAAACTCCGTTTTAGTCTGATTCAGTCCCTCAATCACATACATGCCGTAAATCGTGCCGCTGCCTTCAATCAGAGGCCATGCTTTCCCCTGTTCTGCCATCTGCTCCAGTGCCAGCAACGACAGCCTGCCGCCTGTTATCTCCGGCATAAGAACGCCAGAAAGCGTCAGCATGTCGTTATCCGGTCCCAGAAACTGCGTTGACGGGCGTCGGTTAACCCGGCTGTTAGCCGCATGTCGCCAGCTGCGCTGATACTGCAGCTCCTGATACGGCACGGTGCGCAGCATAAACACGTACAATCCCAGCACCATCATCATGCGTCGTATCCCCCCTGATCGCTGTAGTTACTCCTGGCCTTTGCCTTCAGCCTGCGTTCACGTTCATCAAGCTGGCGTGCCACCTCCCGCGCAATATCCTGCGCACTTTGTCCTGGCTGCGTCTGGATGATGATCTGCGTCGGTGCCTCAATCCGTTGAATGGGCGGCACAGTAGCTGCGCGACTCACCATCGCTTCACCGCCTTTCGCGGGAAGTGCCAAAGGATGCAACGGTGGAAGCTCTGCTGGCGCGGCAGCAACGCCCATCATTCCGGCAACAACCGCAGCCAGTGCAGCGGTATTTCTCCGGCTGGTCACGTTTGCCGGGCCGTTAACAATTTCCGGCCCATTTTCACCGACGATGCCAAACTGCCCACGCGGGATATACCCGCCGCTGTCATACATCCCCGCAAAGCCATATCCCCATGACGGAAAACCACCCGATGTCATCATCACTTTACCGTCTGCATTCACCGTCGCAGGTTGCTGACGCGTCACGCTTTCCGGCAGTTTTGCCTTTGCGGCCTCTTTACTGACAATGCCGAGTTTATCCAACAACCAGGAAACGCCGGATTTCAGGGAGTCCAGCGGATGCATGACCATATTCAGCCCTTCCGCCAGTGCCTCCCCGAATCGCCGCCCCATTGCCGCTGCACTCTGCAGTTCGGCAGAGGTCGACTTAACGGGCGTCAGCAGATCAGTAAACCAGCCCCACAGCGCCTGTACTTTGTCGCCAACCCACTGGAACACGGGCTTAAGCGGTTCGAATGCGGCACTGACGGGACCTGCCGCCGCTTTGAATCCTTCCACCACGCCACCGAGAAATGCGGTGATGGGTTGCCAGTATTTCCAGACAACCAGCGCCACACCCGCCAGAGCAGTAACCACAAGACCTATCGGACTGAGCAGAGCACCTAACAGACCAGATATGGCATACAGGGCAACGCGCAGCATCGCCAGCGGACCGGATGCAAGCACACGAAGCACCGCGCCTGCGGCAGCCAGTCCACCGCGCAGTACCGCCAGAGGATTCATAAACATCACAGTAACAGCACGTAAACCGGATAATCCAGACCGCAAAAGTGCAACCGGCGCAGCTGCCACAGTTTTCAGGGCATTCCCCGTCAGTGATGCCGTGCGGCGCAAAGACAACAGCGGCGCAGTAAGCAAACCCGCACTGCTCCTCGATGAAGCAAGCCCGCGTCGCAGCAGTGCCAGTGGTGCGCCAGCCAGGCAGGACAACGCGTTGCTGGTTCGAGTTACTGCTGCCGTAACGGAAGGTAACGTTTTGATACCCAGCACAGAGAATCCCAGACGGATCACTGCCAGCGGCCCCAGCACTGCAGCCAGCGCCACCGCTAAGGTGCCGAGGCCTACGGTAACCGCAGCCACAACAGCCGCTACTTTCATCAGTGTGCCTGTCAGTTCCGGGTTAGCTTCCACCCAGCGGCGCAACGCCCCCGTGATGCTTTTCACCGTGTACAGAATATCCATCAGCGGCTGGCGCAGCGTTTCGCCCAGGCTGCTGAAGGTGTTCTGCGCTCCGGTTTTGACCAGCAACCACTGAGCAGAAAGTGAGTCTTTGTTGATGTCGGATTCTTTCTGCATGGAACCGAGCGCATCATTGCCCGCTGTCAGTTTTAGCTGGCGCTGCAGTTCCGGAAGGTTGTTTGCCAGTTTCGCCGCGTCATCACCAAACTCTTTACCAAACAACATGGTCATGGCAGACAGACGCTTGTCCTGCGGCAGTGCGTTCACCTTCTCCAGCACACGCTGGATAGTTCCCATCGCATCCTTCGTCATCTGCTTTTCAATCACTTCAGGATTGAGTTTCAGCAGATTCATCCCTTCAAAGAAACTCTTGCTTTGCATGGTGGCAATGGACAATTCACGCACCATCGCGTTTGCTGCACTGGCTGCAACCTCCGGCGCAGCGCCCAGTGTCAGAAAGGTGGAACCCAGTGCCGCCGCTTTACGATAATCCAGACGGTCAGCCACACCGCCCAGACGTTGCATCACATCAATGATGTCCGCCCCTTTCGACATGGCGTTATCATCCAGATAGTTCAGCGCATCGCCGAGCTGTTCAATATTGCGGGTAGGTATTTTGTAGAGCTGGGCGATTTTCCCCAGACTTTCTGACAGTTCATCCGCTGGCAGCTCAAAGGCTGTTGCCGCCTTTGCTGCCGTACTGGCGAAGGCCAGCAGGTCACGTTTCTGGTCTTCCCAGCTGTCGTCAGGGTTTGCGACGTTCATGCGCGCACCACCTTCAACCAGTGCAGCGAAGTCCACCGCACCGTTTTCCATCGGCAACTGTTCGCTGGCAGCCTTGATGGCATCCTGCATTTCATAAAAACGTGCAGTGCGGTTGCCATTATCGTCACGCAGACCATTGACCTGCTTTGCCACACCTTTCATGGCATCTTCCATGCTGGTATAGCTTTTTACTGCCGCCATCACTGGTGCGCCCATTGCTAGTCCTGCAGCCGTGGTGGTGGCTCCGGCACCTGCAATACGATCACGCACCTCCAGCGAACGGGCATAACTGGCACGCGCTGCATTCATCCTGCGCTGAGCTTCCCCCAATCGCTTCAGCCGCGCCTCCTGTTTCGAAAGTTCCTGGTTATAACGTGATGTTTCACGGGCTAAACGGGCGGTTGCTCCCGCATCGTCTTTCGCAGAAATTCCCGCCCGGTACAGTTCTGCACGCACAAGCGCCGTTTGCTTCTGCAAATATTTTTGTTGTTCTTCCAGGCGTTGGACTGCCAGCGTTTGCCGACCTAAAGCCACAAGGTGCCGTTGTGATGGTTGTTCCATCGCTTCCAGCTCAGAACTAAGCAAATTTGCCTTCTGTCTGGCATAGTTCAGCCTGTCGCCTAACTTTTTGTTATCGGCCTGCAGCTTGCGAAATTTTTCCAGGCTGTTACCCGCCTGATTGAGTTGCTTTAATGCGTCACGGGAGTTTCTGATTGCGCCAGCCAGCTCTTTCGAACTGGCCTGTGCAGCACGGAATGGGCGGGTGAGTTTGTCAACCGCATTAAGAATGACCTGCAGGCGCAGGTTATTATCACTCATCGTTGGCCCCGCTTCTCTGAATCGCTTTATACCGCCATTCCAGCACTTCGGTCAGCGGCATAACGTCAGTAACGGATGGCGGCCAGTGAAAAATGGTGGCGATATCTGCCACCAGATCGTCAACCGTCAGGCTGTCGGTAAACCGGCAAGCACCGACTTCTTCAACAAAAAAGTGACAACCTCAACCGACATGGCAGTGAGGTCTGCTGGGTCCATCTCTGCAATTTCCTGTGCAGTCAGTGCCGGACTGGAAATGCGGGGGATCACGGTCATCATCGCGTTCACATCCATATCCATAATGGCCTGCAGGCGTGTACCGCGCAGCGCACCGGACTGCGGTTTACGCAGCACAATTTCGGTAATTTCTGTTTTACCGCGCATGATGGGGGTGTCCAGTTGAATGGTCTTTTCAGTCTGCTTATCGCTCATTTTGCTGTCCTGTAAATTGGGTTCTGGCGCGGCATTCCGCGCCGTTCAGATACATCAGAGGCCAAGGGCGTTGCGGTGCGCTTCCATCAGGTCCACACCGTCCACAATTTCCACCATGTTGATAAGGTCCACTTCATAGAGCACCTCACCATTGATAGTCAGCTTCGCGTAGCTGTTGGTACTGGTCACTTTGGTGGTGTTGCTTTCGCCCGTCTTCCACTCGCCGGAGTCCACTTCTTTGTGACGTCCACGCACCACAAGCTCCACGGACTGTACTTCCCCGGTATCATCACGCTGGATAGAGCCGGTAAAGCGCAACTGGATGCCATCCACCGTGGCTTTGCCCATCTGTTTAAACAGCAGCAGTTCAGTACCACCAATGGAAAATTCTGTGTCCAGCGCACTGTCATCAAGCCCCAGATCCACATCCACTGCACCCGGCATTCCGCCGCCGCGATACTTCTCATATTTGCGGGTGAATTTCGGCAGCGTCAGCGACTCAACGATCCCCTGCCAGTTGTTCCCATCGTTAAACAGGTTCAGGTGTTTTAATTTGCGTGGTAAAGCCATGTTGTCCCCTTACGCGCTAACCTGGCTGGCGAAATTCACCAGGTACTGATCGGTGATGCGCTGACGCAACATCAGGTTTTCAAGTGGCGGCACTGGCGTGTAGTCGTAGTCGATTGTGAGTTTTCCGGCTTTCAGCGTGTCTTTGTCGTTCACCGACTCGTCCAGCCAGCAATCACCACCAATGAGATACCCCTGACTGACCAGGCTGCGCATTTTGGCGCGGATGCCCTCGATAATGTCGCGCGCCAGCGACGGGTTCAGCGGTTTGTCCACTGCCCACATGTGCGCTTCTGCCATTGTGTCCGTCAGCACCTGCGCCGTGCGGGTGTAGTTTTCGAAGGCAAAGAGCGGGTCATCACTCAGGCAGCGAGAACCCCAGAAGCGGAAACCGTCTTTACGCACAAGCGTGGTGACGTCGTTCTGGTTCAGCAGACCTGCATCGGTTGCCGGGTCCTGCAGATCCCAGAACACATCTGCAGAAATTCCGGTGACACCGTTCACGCCCACGTTGGACAGGCTTTTGTGCCACCCGGTCTGCTCATCAATTTTGGCACGCAGACCAAGCGCACGGGCGGTGGCATATGCCGTTGCTTCGGCATTCAGCACCGTGTCCCAGCCAGTAAAGTCAGGCCAGATCAGCATTCCTTCGCGCTGGCTGAAATTTTCACGGTAAGTGATCGCCTCCTGTACCGTCTTGCAGCCATACGCTGACAGGTAGGCAAACCCACGCAGGCTTTGCGCCACACTCAGCAACTCAGTAGCAACGGCTTTGTTATCGTGACCTGGCACGCCGAGAATGCGCGGTTTAACGCCGAGCTGTGTCTGGGCAGATAACAGGGCTTTCATGCCTGTTTTTTTACCTTCAGCAGTCACTGCGCCGATGATATTGGTCGTGGTTTCTTCTTCCGTTTCACCCTGCGGCACACGCACAACAACGGTCACGGGTTTTGCCTGGTCAGCGATGGCATCCAGCGAGCGGGCCAGTGTGCCGGACTCACCCGCTTTACCGCTGGCAGTCAGCACATCAGTGATCAGCACGGGTTTATTAAGAGGAAACATTTTTGCATCGGCATCATCGCCCGTGCAGACCATGCCCACGATGGCGGTGCTCACCGTGGTAATAGATCGGGTGCCTTCGTTGACTTCAACAACGCGCACCCCGTGGTGGTAATCCTGAGCCATAAGGCAGTCTCTCCGGTTTACAGGGATAATGCCTACTATGAAAATAAAGTTGCCTTAGGTCACGCGAGGTCGTTTGTACGACGGCCAGCACAATTATCAGATTCTCATTTAATACTTTTAATTGAATCCGTTACCCTGGATACTGTCTTCAACAGAAAACTAACTATATACACTTAAGGATTGTCCGTGGCACAACAGATCGATAATCGTGATAACACTATCGATACGCTCAAAGGCGCGTTAATTTTCCTGGTGGTTATGGCGCACATACTTGGCGGTGGCGTAGAACATGAACAAGTGAAATACATATATGATTTCATTTACACATTTCACATGCCCGCCTTTGTATTAATTTCTGGTTTTCTTAGCAAGGGATGTAGCAATCTTGACATATACAAATTAAGCAAACATATTCTTGTTCCATTCATTGTTTTTAATTTTATTTATGAATTTATCAACTTCTTGCTGACAGGAAGTATTTCTGGTTATCTTAAGATTGGCGCGCCTTATTGGATAATGTGGTATCTTTTAAGCCTTTTTTTCTGGCAAATAATTGCTTCTGTTCTATTCACCTTCCGTTACCCTCTTTGTCTTTCTTTACTTATAAGCTTCGCATTTCAATTCATTGATTTCAGTTCGCAGACTCTATCCATTATGAGGACAATTAATTTTCTACCCTACTTCATTATAGGAGCGTTATTTTATCGGAATAATTTATTACGTATAAGGCACGACAAAAATACGATATACCTCATTTTATTCTCAGCAGTTATTGCATTAGTGATTTTATCGATACTTGCACCTACCATATTTCTCTACGGCGCTTTTCCATTCTCTTATTTTGATAAATCTATAGTTGTACTTATGTTATACAAAGTAGTCAACTACGCAGCGGTTCCGGCTTTTGTATTAGCTCTTATGCAGCTAAAACCCACCTGTGTAATTTTAGAGCGGTTTGGAAAAAATAGTCTTAGTATATATCTGTTACATGGTCTATTTATATTATACATTTCCACTTACCTAAATAAGATGTTGTCATGGCCGTTCATATTGGTAGGTACAGTAATAATCAGCTTTGCTATATGTTACTTATTAAGCAGTACAATTTCTTCCAGAATCATGGACCGATTATTTTCACACATACAAAGTATATTGCTCTCAAAAGCCAGCCAATAAATGGCTAGCTTTAGGCAATACTAACATTCTGGCTTAGCAGGCAATAAGGAAGCTTTATCAGAAACAAATACCGCTTCCTTTAACTCATTAATATAGTTTAACCATACCTGCAAAATTTCTTTATTTCGCTCCGAAATACTCCCTAATAATAATTCACTCTGTAAAGGAGATATGTAATTCAGAGCTTCATTAATCGCCATATCTCTTTCTGTTATAAAAACTTTCTCTAATGCGTTTTTTTTCGCCTGTAGGTCCACAACCCATTCATTCCCATTCCAAACATCATATGGTGTGGATGGTGCAAGAGTGGTCACATTTTCCGGGTATTCACCAATGGTTTTTATTTCTATCGGTTTACCGTTCAATGTGTTATAGACCGTTTCACCACGGTGGTCAGGGACATATTCCCATGATCTCAAATCCAGAGTTCGACAGGACACATAACCTGACTTATATGAACCAGGAGCATCTAAACACGAATGTGCGGGAATACCGACGCCAACAGCAAGATATTCAGTTGATTCAGAAATATATTCCCGTGTTTCACCATCATAGTTATAGACGGTAATATTCCCCGCCTTCGTGGCAATAAGTTCGCTATTTAATACGGCTTTATCCATTATGCAGCTCTCACGATATAGTTAAATGCAATATTTCGTGGACGGGTTTCGCTCCCACCTGTGTTACCAATACTCCCTCGTGTATGTAGCGTTGGTGATGGAATCAGAGTCCCTCCGGCATCGGCAGCATCAAGCCCCCGGCCTTGCGTATATGCTTTTCTGAAGATTGCCGCCAGTTCCCATTCCTCTTTTGAATCATACCCATCGTTGGCTACAACCATATGGCGGTGTTTTTCCAGCATTCCAGCCTGAAGGCTTAATAAAGCACGTCCAGCATCAATACCACGCCCATCATCCCAGCCGCGAATAAACTCACCACGTAAATCAGGCAATTTATTTGTCGGATAAACCTTTGCCAGTTTGGGATATTCTTCTGCCGAAAAAGCCGCTCCGTTGCATTTCAGCCAGCCTGTCGGTGGAATGGCAGAAGGCCACGGAACAGGGACACCAACAGGTAATGCAGAGCCATCCCCTAAACCAAGATAATCAAGAACGCCCTGTGCGCTGGGCTTGCTAAGAATGGCACGCCCAACACTTGTCAGTGCAGTTAAGGCAGCCTGATCTTCCCCTGTAAAATAAGGGAGTTTATCTTTTGATGTAGAAAGCCCTGCCAACGCCGTTAAAGTAGCATCCTTTGGCTGCTTCCCCGCAAGGGCGTTAGTTATTGTCGTGGCAAAGTTCGGGTCATTCCCCAGCGCCGCCGCCAGTTCGTTCAGTGTATCCAGTGCCGCAGGTGCAGAACCCACCATTGCCGCAATCGCCGATTTCACAAATGCCGTGGTGGCAATCTGTGTATTGTTGACCGATTGCGCCGCCGTGGGGGCTGTCGGCGTTCCGCTGAGTGCCGGACTCGACAGTGGTGCTTTCAGTGCCAGCGCATTGTTAATAGTGGTGCTGAATTTCGGATCATTGTTTATGGCTGCGGCTATTTCTTTCAGCGTGTCCAGCGTGGCTGGCGCACCATTAATAAGAGCCGTCAGTGCCGCCTGAACAAATGCGGTGGTCGCAACCTGCGTGGTATTATTCCCCGCCGCTGGCGTTGGCGCTTTGGGGGTTCCGGTAAACGTTGGACTTTCTTTGGGTGCATACTGTGAATGCGGGTCCTGTGCGGCAAGATGTTTTGCCATCAGGTCATCCACGTACACCTTCAGCTCCAGTGCCTTGTCATCCACATACTTGCGGGTTGCCAGCACTACAGCAGGGTCGATTTTCAGGATGATATTGTCCGTACTGCTGGTAATCAGCACCATGCGCACGGTCTGGGTACGCCCGCTGCCTTCAGCCAGTTGCGGCTTATAGCTTTCCGGGCAGTTGCCCACGGCAATCAATGCCCCGGATTCATCAAACAGGCCCACTTCACGGATCCACCAACCGCCCTCGTTTTCGGGGATCACCTGTTCAGCAATAATCTGGCTGCTGTTCTGCGGGTCGATATAGAGCATATTCAGCGCAGCCCGGCGTTTCTCATTTACCAGTGCCGTCTGCTTTGCGTCCGGCGTCGGCAATGCTCCACCACCATCCCCCACCGCCATATGAGTAATTTTAAGCGGCACACCAAGTGCAGTGGCGCTGGCAAGTTTCGCCGCACCAATCTCCGTCAGCAGGGTATAAAATTTTGTGCTCATGGATTCACTCTCACTGTGTCAATAACGTGGACCGCCCCGCCTTCATGCGCGGTGCCGCCGGAAATAATTGTTTCGTTGATATACGGATAGATCGTGATTTCTTCGCCAAGATAGCTGGCGGCTCCCACCCAATGCAGGCCGCTGGTCTGCAGATTGATGGACATGCCGATCATGTGACGGCTACATGGTTTGGCATCGCTTATCAGTCGCTCAAGTTCCAGATAGGTATCTTCGGTGATGCCCTGGTCCTGCACGCCGATATCCAGGCGAAACGTGCCTGGTGTTTCTCCGGTCTGCCACCACTCAATAATGCGGATCAGAAAGCCGAACGGCTCCACCACCCGCCGCACGGCACTGGTGGTTCCTTTGTGCTGATGAATATAAAAAGCATCCTTCACCACCTGGCGTTTGACGCTTTCCGTCCAGTCCTCGTCCCAGCGATCCACAGAGAACGCCCAGGCGAGATAAGGCAGGAAACTGACCGGACAGGTAGCCGGATCCCACAGGTCACGCAGTGGCACCTGCAGATCAGAAATCCCGCTGCAGGTTTGCGCCAGTCGGCGCTCCAGTGGTGTTGAACCCGGCGGCAGCAAACTATTCATCCGTTCCTCCGTTGGTTACGCTCCACTGCGTACATGATGCCGCCTGTGTTTTGTTCAGGACCACATCCGCCAGCGGCGAAGCCAGTTCCACACGCTGCACTCCCTCAACATGCAGGGCGGCAAAGATGGCGCTACGGCGAATATCCCGACCAAGCCGCGTCTGACTGGCGATGTACTTCTGCAGGCTGGCTTTTGCCGCTGCCATTACCGGCTCTGCTTCCGGTCCCGGATAAAGAAAAATGGTGGCTTCCACTCGGTACGGGATGATTTCTGCGCTGCGAACCGTCAGACGATCAGCCACCGGGCGGACGTTCTCACTGTTCAGGGCGTTCTCCACCACATCCAGCAAGTCTTTTTCTGCTGTTCCGTCGCCTTCGCGGCTAAGAACTGTCAGCACCACCTCTGCAGGTGCCGGACTGGTTGCACTGGCATCCGCCACCCGACCGTCGGCGCTTTGTGCATGAAACTCATAAGCGGCAGTTGGCCCAGCAACAGAAAGCCCTTCAAAGGCTGCAGGCACACGCAGGCGTAACGCTTCATCACTTTCCATCACAGCCGCAACGGGCGGTACAGCGTCATCATCAGCAGGTGTCACCGTCAGGCGTTTCACGTTGTAGTTAGCAGCGAGCTGGTCAAGATCGCCGCCCATCGCGTAAGCCACCATCACAGCCTGCGCGGCTTCGTTAATGCGCTGGCGCAGAAGCAACTCACGGTAAGCGTTCTCCTGCAGCAATTTAGTGACGGGTTCAGATTCCAGTTCCAGCGTACGCATCACTGCTTCCTGCTCATCTTTCGGATGAAGCGCCACAAATTCTGCCTTGCGTTCGGCAAGCAGCGTCTCAAAGTCCGGCACATCCACAATCTGCGGCGCAGGTAACTGCGAAAGGTCAATCACTGCCATTCTCTGCTCCTGTTGATACGGAAAGGGAAACAGGCACACCGTTATTCCGCCGCCCGGTCAGCTCCACCACCATTGAACCGTCAAAATTGCTGTTGATGGTGATGGAATCCAGCGTCAGCCGTGGCTCCCAGCGACTCAGCGCGACATACACTGCCGACATGACCTGCAGGCGTAACGCCGGATTTTGTGGCTGGTCTATCAGTGCCGACAGCAGGGAACCATATTCACGACGGGCAATGCGGCTACCCTGCGGTGTCAGCAGAATGTCCCGCACCGACTGGCGCAGATGGTCAATATCAGTAATAGCTTTACCGCTGGTATTGTTCATCCCGCTATAAAGCGTCATACCGGGCCTCCGGTGGTATCGCCGCCTTTCAGGACGCCAGTATGCTGATGCGCATTAACCACGATCCCGTTAGAACTCATTGCACCGCCACTCTGGGTAACACCACCATTGATCACCACTTCGCTGTTAATACGCGTGCGGTCAGCCTCCAGCACAAACTCACTGGTTTTCAGGGTGATGTTGTCGACGGCCTCAATGACCATAGATTTGATGCCCCTGACATACCAGCGCCCGGTCGCGGGTTCGTATTCAAACCAGCCACCGTCCGGGTACTCAACCACGTTGCCGTCCTCAGAGTCTGAAGGTGGTGGAAACTGATTTGAGTAGACAGCAGGCAGGGCAAACGCGGTTTCCAGATTGCCACCCAGGCTGAACAGCACAACCTGCTCGCCCACAGACGGTTTCCACCAGGTGCGCGATTTGCCCGCGCGCAGTGTCAGCCAGTTAATCCAGTTGGTTTCGAGGTCGCCCGTTTTCACCCGACACAGCCAGTTTTCCCGGTCCACTTCGGTGACTACACCTGTGCGGATCAGATTGGTGATAAGGCGCATGATTTCGGTTAGTTGTGCATTCATGTCGACGATATTTGCACAAACATATATTGTGGGACATTGAGTCAGAAATGTATGACTTACTACACAATGTTTATCCGCGCAAAGGAGTTACAGATGACACAAATCGGTATCTATGGATATTGCTTCACGAAAGAATTTACTTTTAAAGGAGGGACACTGATACCTCGTTACAAATCCTTTAAGGAACTAAAAGAGAATAAATGCGATGGAAGCGAATATGTATTAAGTGGATTTTTCTCTCCCGCACATGCTTCTGAAAACACCGTCACTCAAATAATTTATGATCTTTCAGCTGTTTTAAGTTTCATTGAACAAAAAAATGTAATCATATCAAACTTCCTAGAGAAACATGAAACACCTGAAAAGTTAGATAATAATTTCCCACTAAAATTGAAGTCAAAAAGAAAGTCATCACTAGGAATAATTGTTGAAGATTGCTTCTCTGAAAAGAGTCGCTCAGCGTTCATTGAGCTTGCGATGGATAAACTTCATAGAAATATTAATTCTCATCAAAACCCTTTTAGAACTGCGTTCTATAAGTCTATATTTTCTTTTAGGGAAAGAATGGACTATGTAGATGTTAAATACTTCCTTAATTTCTCAGCATTAGAATCCCTGTGCAGATATATCGATAACGAGTCGACATCTAGTTATACACCACAAATAATTACAAAGGTTTTAAAAGATTATGGTTTTAATGTATCTAAAGAAGGCAACCCTGTACCACAAAGAAACGTGATTCACTATTGCACGCTTCGAAACTCTCTATTCCACAATGGAAATTATATTGGATACATTAAGAAAGATGATCCAAGCAGTATCATTAAATTAAGTGATTATTATTCAAATCTAAATTTACTTTTACCTTTAGTATTAATGAAATATATAGGATTCGATGATGGATTAATTAACTGGGACTCATGGATAGACTATGAACCATTTCTCGCCCTCAGGCCTAAAAACTTAACTCCATCGATTGGTAAACAATCAATTAGATAGCCAGCGCAATAATACATCGTGGGTTAAGGATTCTACGTCATCATTAATACCTAACAAACGACGCTCTGCGTAACGGACCTCCGGTCCCTTACGACTGACGCGATCGCGCAGGCCGTAGTGATGAACGCGGGCAATGCGCTGCACCTTACCTTCAAACTGTACGCTGGCAGAATCGGCGCTGGCGGCAGTTTTCAGGTATTTTGTGGTGCGCAGCTTTGTAAACATCTGACGTTTGATGCGCCCCTTCTTGCTGCGTGCTGTTACCCTGCGCGGTTCATAACTGCTGCCATCAGGATTGCGCTGCATCCTGATATTCTGCTGCTGTGTCCGGCGCAGTTCCTGCGCCAGCTGGCGCATCATGAGGCTTCTTGCGGCTGGCTCCAGATTCGCCAGCAAGGCACTCAGCCAGTCGTCCACCTTCTGCAATTCAGCCACGTTTCACCGTCCACATTTCTTCAGGTTCATCGGGTTCCGCTACCGCTTCAACACTCGACACACTGCCGTCAGTGCTGACCAGCACACGCTCCGTCAGTTGCAGGTTCAGGCTGATATCACAGACATCATTGCGCAGAATATCCACCTCAAAGGTGAATACCTTTTCCCGTAACGCCGGATTATTGATGGCATCAGGCTGGTTATCCCGCAGCCACAGCAAAACCGGGGCCATCAGCAGATTCTGGTCGCCGCTGAAATCCTCAATCACCACGTTCAGGGTGTAACGGTACTCCCATGACATGGAGCTGGCCCCCGTGGCAACCAGCGAACCGTTATCCACAAACAGATGCAGTTTGTCCGGGTTATTACAGACATAAGGCACCGCTTTATTGAGGGCATGGCGCAGGGATTGTGGTTTGTTCAATGTTTCGCTCCTGACACGCAATAATCATGTCCACTTTGTCTGCACAGACCGCCCAGGCGGCCTCCGTTTCATCCAGCAATGCGTTCAGATCACCGTTAGTGCGCGGCGCTGCCTGCTCCAGCCGACACGGCGTCACTCGCGGACAACCACTGACGGTAAGCTGCACCTCCGGTGAGTGTCGGACGTTCCCGCAGCCGGATAATGTCAGCAGGCAAAGGAGTATCAGCCCAGCGGCGTAAACCCTCGTTCTCACGTTTCAGTTCCTCGATCCGGTGTTGTCGTTGTCTCAGCAGTGCACTGGTCTGTTCTGCTTCGGCGTAGAGCCGCGCCTGCTCCCGGTTGTTGGTTTCAGCCAGAATGGACAGACTGATCAGCTGGCTATTTTTCTTCGTTAGTTCGTGCGCTTTACTTTTCAGCGCCGCGCGCTGCGTTTCGATGGTGTGGCTGGCGCTGTTAAGCCGCCACGACTGCCAGACCAGCGCAACGAGTGCCAGCGCCGCCACTACCGCCAGCGCACGTGTCATAGTCCAGCTCCTTTAAGGCACCAGGCCATCTCCCGCGCACGGCGGTTATCCAGCCCCTGATTAAAAACACCTTTCACATAAACCCAGCGCGGCAACTGTCGGCACGCATCCGCCCAGCGCCGCTGATTGAGCAATTTCACCAGCGTGGAACTACAGGCATTGCCCGTCCCCACGTTGAAGGCAAACGACACCGTAGCGTCATACACCTTCTGCGGCGGCTGTTGCTTCACACACCTTTCCAGCGCCCGCTCCACACGTAGCACGTTGGAGATCAGCCCTTCTGCTGCCTGTCGTTCCGTAATAGTTTTGCCGGGAATGACGCCCGACGTATTACCAATGCCGTCGGTCCAGACACCCGCGCTGCACTGATACGGCTGCAGACGACAGCCTTCGTAATCGGCAATCAGTTTCAGCCCCTCCACGGAGGTGTGAAGCTGCTGAAAACCCGGCAGCGTGGCAGCAATAGCCAGCACGGCCCCGACAAGGCAGCGTTTAACGATTGATGGATTCATAGTCCTCCCGCGAGATCTGCCCGTCGCGCAGAAGCTGGTAGGCTTTGTGTTTGTAGTACCAGTTGATAGCCAGCATCAGCACACCGATCATCAGGCCGCCCAGCGTTGAGGCATCCTTGATGGATAAATCGCCCAGCCAGGCCAGCACGACGGCGATGCAATACGTGATAAAGGCGCTGATTCGCTCAAGCGTCATAATTCAGTCCCATAACTGGACGGTCTGCACGGTGGTGGTGGTCGGAATGTCCGGGAGCTCCACCTGCAGCCCGTGAGGTAAAAAGGGGCCGTATTCGGCAAGCCCCGGATTTGCCTTCAGTACCTGCTCCGTGACACCCTGCGTGCGCCCGTAATGACGCCAGCAAAGCGCGTCCACCGTGTCATACTGATGCGCACGCACTTTCATCAGATAAGCTCCACTGTGCAGTGCGGCGCATCCTGCACCCGGCTGATGGCCCAGCGGGCGTCACGCCACAAATCACCGCTGGCTTCTGCCAGTTCCTCGCCCCGCTTCACACCGGATGCCGTGGCGTCATAGTCCTGGTATCGTTCGTTGAGCATGGCGCGTGCCCAGCAGTAAACCGCGTTGAAATAGTGCTGAATACGCTCACTTTTGCCGTCCAGCTGTTCCGCCGGAACCTCTGCCAGCGAGGCATACCCCAGCATCTGCTGGCGTCTGCGAAACTCATACAGCTCTGCGTTGACCTCCGAAATTGCCGACAGCGCAACCTGCTTTAAACGCGGCTGCGTCACCGTGCCGTCAGTGCGCATCACACTGCGGAACTCCGACAGGTCCACATCAGGCCAGAACGGCGTATTTCTGATGATTTCCGCCTGTTCCGGTGCCTGTTCTGGCGCAACAAACTTCATGCTGCTTTCTCCTGAAATAGAGGGCGGTGGACGGAGTTTTGATGTGGCTGTGCCTTTCGCCACCCCGTGCCGCCCGTGCGCGGGGGCACGTTCTGTCAGCGGCTGTCATTGCGCAGTCTGCGCTCCAGCTGCTGTTTGTCTTTTTTCACGCCACAGCGGTGATCGAGCTGCAACGCATGGTTGAGATGGTTAAGGGCGGAAGCCGGATTGCTTTCACTCAGGACAGCGCCAATCGCTTTATGCAGACGCGCCCGTGACTGGTCCGGCATATCCAGACCGTCTGTCAGCTCCAGCGTCTGCAGCAACAGATCGGCATCAAAGCCGGTGGCGGCAAGCATTGCGCTCTGCGCCGCGTCTGCCATTTCCTCTGCCAGCACGGTCTGCACATTGCGGTTACCCAGTGGCATCACCCAGCTATGACGCAGGGCATGACGCCCGATCTCCAGCGCCCCGGCATAATCTCCGGCATCAATGCGCCACAGCATCACGTACATCAGCACGTCATCCTGTTGAGTGCCTCCGGCAGCCAGGACGCCCTCTGCCCAGGCGGCGTACTTCGGCAGCAGCTCCACCTTGATTTCCGCTTTTTTGACCGTGGACTGAACGCCCTTGAGACGGCGGCGGTCTTCCGCCAGTTGCAGCAGCATCAGGTCATAGCCCGACGCGTGGCGAACACTGCCACCCTCGCGGGCGGCCTGTTCAGCCTGAACGCGCAGGCGATGCTGCCGTGCGGGACTCAGGCTCATGGTTTATGCTCCGGCTTCTGCGGCGACGCTGAAGTCGCCAATCTGGATGTTTTCCACCAGTGCTGCGCAGCGGTAGTCCTCAACCACATAGGCTTCGTTAACGGATTCAAAGTTTTCAATCCGGTCACGTTTCGGGTTGTCGATAACTGAACGGCGGCGGGTGTCTTCCTGCCAGTAGATGGACAGGTTATCCAGACGAGTGATCAGCAGCGCATTCGGCGGGAAGAACGGCGCACGCACGGCCTGCAGGCCACCCATGCGTTTCTGGCTGATGATCATATCGGCAGCCAGTTTTTCACTGTTTTCCTGCTCTTTGTTGACCAGCGGGAAATACTTATCAGACAACAGTTCACGACCGCAAATCACCACCAGATCGTCATCGTCCTGGTAGACCACGTCGATAAGCTCATTAACGGCATCCATCACCACGGCGTCCAGGTTGGCATATTCGCCACCTTTACCGACTTTCACCGCGCCCGGTGTGGTTTCACCGCCCGTGGTGGTGCTGCCCATGACGTGATCCGGTGCATCCTCACGGATTTTCTGTAGCCAGCCTTTATTCACATCCTGCAGCAGCGGGTTTTCGCTGCGGTTGGAGGTTTTCGCACGCTTCACGCCGTTAAAGCCGATCATGATGCGGTCCAGTGCCTGACGTTTCACGATGGCGTCACGGATACGCACCTGGAAATCCTGAAACTTCGCCCACAGGTCCAGCTTCGCGTAGGTCAGCACCGTGTCAAAGTTGGTCTGCTCGCATTTATATTCCACATCGACCATCAGCGTCGGATCGACAGGCTCACGCTCTTTTGCGGTGGTATCAGTGGTTCCGGCAATGGTGCTGCCAACACCCAGCCCCAGCAACTGACCAGACTGCTCAGTCACTGGCGTGACGTTAATCAGCGTCAGGAATGCGGCGGATTGCTGGATCTGGTCTTCCAGCGTCTGCTGCACAGACGGCTCTACAGTGAACTTGCTGGACAGTTCTTCAACTGCCACACCGTTCAGACGCGCCAGCTGCTGCAGGTAAGCGTTAAAAGCAAAGCGGGTATTCTTCTTCATCAGGTTTTGTGCTCCATCAGCAATTGGTCAGAGTGTCAGCGGGGGCGTTACCGCCTGTTGCACGCTGGCGATAGTCCTGGCGGCTGTCTTCATGACTCAGCTTATCCACCAGTTCGTTAAAGGCGGCTTGTTGTGCCTGCAGAGCAGTCTCCATCTCAGACAGGCGTTCTTCCTGCTCAGACAGGGACTTTTCGGTGCGCGTGCTCAGGTTTTGCTGCTCAGTGGCGACCAGTTCCACGGCCTTATGCACATCAGAGAACCTGGCATCATCGGACTGCTCTTTTTTGGTGAACAGCGCCGTGACGCGGGCAAACAGAGACGGCTTGTCCTCCTGGATTTCTTCCAGTTCGATCACCGTTTCCTCTGCAGCGGTAAAAAGATTGGCGGGATTCTGCTTGCGGTTTGCCAGCGGGTTATGGGCTGCACTGGCGCTGAATGTCAGCATTTCCGTACCCAGACTGGCGGGATCATCAGTAGCAGCCAAGCCGACCAGATAGGCTTTGCCCGTATCAGCAAACTTCGGGCTGACTTCCATAGAGGTGAATAATTTCTGGCCTTTTTTCACCAGCTCCACCAGAGATTCCGTTGGCTCAACGTCGGCATACAGCGCCATCTTGCCTGCCAGCGGACCTTCCGTGATTTCTTCAGCAAACAGCGCCGTCACCTTGCCGTAGCGGTTAAAGGTGCTGTCCGGCAGATAAGACTTGATGTGCTCAAGGTTAATCAGCGCGGTATACACCGCCGGGTTGTAGCTGGCTGCCATCTGTTCCAGCCATTCACGCTGGATTTCGCGTCCGTCGGTGGTGGCACCTTCCACCCCGATGCGAAAACGCTTTGCTTTCACTGTCATGAGCCGTGCTCCGTTAGAAAAAACTTACTGGAGCCTTATGGTTGCGGTGATGGGGGCAGTGAAACAATGCGCGGTATTTGTACCGACAACCACACAAACCGCAGGCGGGGAAAGCCTTCATTCAAGGCTGTAGGTTTGTGCCATGAACACCACACTGACACCCGCAGATCTCGATCCCCGTCGGCAGGCCATGCTGCTGTACTTTCAGGGATACCGCGTAGCCCGCATTGCTGAAATGCTGGGCGAGAAAGTTGCAACCGTTCACAGCTGGAAAAAACGCGACAAGTGGGGTGACTATGGGCCGCTGGATCAGATGCAGCTCACCACCGCCGCACGCTACTGCCAGCTCATTATGAAGGAGCACAAAGAAGGGAAAGATTTCAAAGAGATTGACCTGCTGGCGCGCCAGTCGGAACGCCACGCGCGGATCGGCAAGTTTAACAATGGCGGCAACGAAGCCGACTTAAACCCTAACGTCGCCAACCGCAACAAAGGCCCACGCCGTCAGCCGGAAAAGAACGTTTTCACCGATGAACAGATTGAGAAGCTGGAAGAAATTTTCCATTCCTCCATGTTCAACTACCAGCGCCACTGGTGGGAAGCCGGAAAAACCAACCGCATCCGCAACCTGCTGAAGTCACGCCAGATCGGCGCGACCTTTTACTTTGCCCGTGAAGCCCTGATTGACGCCCTGCTTACCGGACGTAACCAGATTTTCCTTTCCGCCAGTAAGGCACAGGCCCACGTCTTTAAACAGTACATCATCGACTTCGCCAAAGAAGTGGAGGTGGAGCTGAAAGGCGATCCGATGGTGCTTCCCAACGGGGCCACGCTTTACTTCCTCGGCACCAATGCCCGCACGGCCCAGAGTTACCACGGCAACCTGTATCTGGATGAATATTTCTGGATACCGAAATTCCAGGAGCTGCGCAAAGTGGCTTCCGGTATGGCTATTCACAAGAAATGGCGACAGACCTATTTTTCCACACCATCCAGCCTGACCCACAGTGCTTATCCGTTCTGGTCCGGTGCGCTGTTCAACCGTGGGCGCAACAAAGCCGATAAGGTGGACATCGACCTGTCCCACAGCAATCTGGCTCCCGGCCTGCTGTGTGCAGACGGGCAATACCGCCAGATAGTCACCGTGGAAGATGCGGTGCGCGGCGGCTGTAACCTATTCGACCTCGACCAGCTGCGCATGGAGTACAGCCCGGACGAATACCAGAACCTGCTGATGTGCGAGTTTGTGGACGATCTCGCGTCCGTGTTCCCGCTCAGCGAGCTGCAGGCGTGCATGGTGGACAGTTGGGAAGTCTGGACCGACTTTCATGCACTGGCCCTGCGTCCGTTTGGCTGGCGCGAAGTGTGGATCGGATATGACCCGGCGAAAGGTACGCAAAACGGCGACAGTGCCGGATGCGTGGTGGTGGCTCCGCCAGCGGTGCCGGGCGGTAAGTTCCGCATTCTTGAGCGTCACCAGTGGCGCGGGATGGACTTCCGCGCCCAGGCTGACGCCATCAAAAAACTGACTGAACAGTACAACGTGACCTATATCGGTATCGACTCAACCGGCGTCGGTCACGGGGTTTACGAGAACGTGAAAGCGTTCTTTCCTGCCGTCCGGGAGTTTGTCTACAACCCCAACGTTAAAAACGCCCTGGTACTCAAGGCCTACGACATTATCAGTCACCGCCGCCTGGAATTTGACGCCGGACACACCGACATTGCGCAATCATTTATGGCAATCCGTCGCGCCACTACCGCCAGCGGCAACCGCCCGACCTATGAAGCCAACCGCAGCGAAGAAGCCAGCCACGCCGATCTGGCCTGGGCAACAATGCACGCACTGTTTAACGAACCACTGCAGGGCGAGTCCGCCAATACCAGTAATATTGTGGAGATTTTTTGATGGGAAAGAGTAAGAAGAACCGCGCTGCGGCGACGAATCAGCTCAAGCATAAAAGCCAAACTTCAGCCGAAGCATTCAGCTTTGGCGATCCCGTTCCTGTTCTGGACCGCCGTGAACTGCTGGACTATGTGGAATGCGTACAGATGGATCGCTGGTATGAGCCGCCTGTAAGTTTCGACGGACTGGCGCGAACCTTCCGCGCCGCCGTGCATCACAGCTCACCGATTGCGGTGAAATGCAACATTTTGACCAGCACCTACATCCCTCACCCGCTGCTCAGCCAACAGGCTTTTTCACGTTTTGTGCAGGACTATCTGGTATTTGGTAACGCCTACCTGGAGAAACGCACGAACCGATTCGGTGAAGTTATCGCCCTTGAGCCTGCGCTGGCAAAATACACCCGACGCGGATTAGATCTGGATACCTACTGGTTTGTGCAATACGGCATGACCACGCAACCGTATCAGTTCACGAAAGGCAGCATTTTTCACCTGATGGAACCGGATATTAATCAGGAGATCTACGGCCTGCCCGGTTATCTTTCTGCCATTCCGTCAGCCCTGCTCAACGAGTCCGCCACGCTGTTCCGTCGCAAGTATTACATTAACGGCAGCCATGCGGGCTTTATCATGTACATGACCGATGCCGCGCAAAACCAGGAGGATGTGAACAACCTCCGCAATGCGATGAAAAGCGCCAAAGGCCCTGGCAACTTCCGCAATCTGTTTATGTACTCGCCTAACGGCAAAAAGGACGGGCTTCAGATCATTCCTCTGTCAGAAGTCGCGGCGAAGGATGAATTTCTGAATATCAAAAATGTCAGCCGCGATGACATGATGGCAGCACACCGAGTGCCGCCGCAAATGATGGGGATAATGCCTAATAATGTTGGGGGGTTTGGGGATGTGGAGAAAGCTGCCAAAGTATTCGTAAAAAATGAATTAGAAATTCTTCAGAAAAGAATAACAGAGCTAAATATTTGGTTAAACATAACAGTAATTAACTTTGAGGATTACCGTTTTTAAATCAAACCAAGAATGATGGCTTTTGCTTCACTACATTTTTTCGATATAGCAAAGGCCTTTGTTTTATTGGGAGGCCTAACCTCTGCTTCGAAATCTTCACCAGATGCCAAATCATAAATATCAGAAGAAAATTTCTCCAGCTTATTTTTATTTAAAGACTTGTTTTTTAACGGTAAATTATCAACCATAAACCTAATATTTTTATCCAAGGTCATTAACATGGCTTTGATATTAATCTCATCACAAATATTGCTTTCATTATCAGCACAAGATGAATCGTGCCCTCTGACCCAATAACGTACTGCAATATCCTCCAATTCATTTATCAAGGATAACATTGCTTCACCAGATTTGGTGAGACGTTTTGCCTTAGCGTCAATTCCTTTTTGAATCAAATTAAAGAAAAAAGCACTCAACGCACCTGCTAATGCAAGTATAATCCCATCAGAAAGTGTGGTGTTTCCTGAGTTACTAATAGCTTCTGCAACAGATGAAAAACCACCATTGATAATATGTACCAAGTCGACATCATCAACAGCCGAATGAGAAAAAACAAACCCATATTGCTGAGCATCATAACCCGCCCTAAAATAAAGCTCATTATTACTCATCATATAATGATAATTATAATTGGGCTCCATTTGCTTTACTCCTTACGTGTTTTTTGCGTCAACAACTTAGACAAATAAATAGGTTTGGTACTTTCATAAACCTTTGAATCAAACACTGCCTCGTTAATATATTGTATTATTTTTCTCTTAAACAAAGCAAAATCAGGATCTCTCTGAATTAACTCAAGTTTACTTAATAGTTGTTGTTTATCCATATATCCATATTTTACTATACCGGCAAAACCTTCAACGAGGAAAGAAGAACCATAACCTTCAACGTCATCATCCAAAATAATGTCGATCTTTTGCTTTTCTTTAAGCAATTGTAAGCGAGGCCATAAAAGCTCCTCTCTAAACTGTTCGCCGCTGCTATCTGTCATATCAGAATAGAAACGTCCTGAAGGAGTAGAAGAAAACTCTTTCCCTATATTAATTTCTAGATTTTTCATATTAAACCTCCATCTCAATCAAGAGATACACTCCAAGTTATTAGTGTACCATAGATTGGGGATGCAAAACTCTTAGTTTTTATTTTTGTATTACCTTGATTCATTGAGTGTTTATAAAGTCCCTTAAGGCTCATGATTGATAAATAACCATTTTCTCTTTGTTTAATAAACTCAAGTAGATCCTGTAGGCCTTTACCACGATCTCCCTCTTCTGTACTTGTCCTATCCAACTCTACCGCAGCTTTCAAGAGTGCTTCATCACGATATCGCTCCAATACAGGAATTGATGCTAATACATTTAATGCCTTTTCCCAAACTTTTGATGCAGGTAAAGTTTTAGGGATACCAACACCCTGATCATAAAAAACTATCTTCAATTCCTTACTTTCTAAATGATAAGATCCTGTTAGATACCAGTTCTTATCATATTCTTTATATCCGCAATCAGAAGGATATGCATGATGAGAAACATTGGTAATAGCCTCACTTAGGCCCCCATGTAAGAAAGTCCATTTTTCAATAGACTCACCAACTAATTTAATAATCTCCTCTTTTAATACTTTTGTTTTCTTAATTTCCCCACACTTTCCTTTAAGATATTTTACAAATCGCTTACCTTTTATTTTTGAATACTCATCATTAAAATTTAATTTTATATCCCTGCTTTTTTTGAATAAATCAAAGAACCCCAATTCATAGAAATTACGTAGAACATTTTTATCCCAACCGTCTATTTTTGGAGTCAACCTCTGCCTAATCGCATCATCCCATTTAGATAACTCTGCAGTTAACACAAGAGCTGCAGATGTCGATATTTTCTTCAAATTACAAAAATTAACAGATGCTAATTGATAACCTGCATTAGGCAATCCTTTTCTCTCTGATAACATTCGAATCGCATTAATATGCTGAACAGTAACATCGTAGTGTGTAGAAAAATTCATTTCAGAAGGTAAAGTTAGAATTAACCCTTTCTTTTTTTTACTTACAAATTGTACATCTAATCCATTTTTTGATTGTTCTTCAATCCAATAGTTAGCCTTACGCCATTCAACATTATAGTGAAATGATTTACCTTTTTTTCTAACTTTAGCACGCCCTTGTCGTAACTTTATCGAGCGTTTTACGTCAATCTCTCTTTGTCTCGCAGTTAACTTCTTCATATTCTTTTCTTTTTTCTGGATTTTGGTAATTTTCCTATTTAAACATCTGATATGTCAATACTTAACGATGTCAGCGCGCGCTCGTATCCCCGCCACGCCTGCCCGCTTTATGCAGTGGTTTTCATGCACCTGCATGACATGAGTAAAAGCCCGCCAGTTCTAGCAGGTCTCTGCAAAAACGATCCTCAATCGATCATGCGATTTCATGCAGCATAGTCATGCACAGCCAAGGGAAGCGTAAATCCGTATCTGAATGACCGCTGAAAAGCGAATCATACGGGTTTACAAAGATGAAAGTCCGCTGTGAACGAGAAACGGACTATGATACTAACAAGAGAGCATCACTGTTAATATTTGAACAATTAATGCTCAGCTATTTATCTATTTTACAATCAGAAAGGACTTGTAATGGTTACGGTTGATGAATTAAAGATGAAATATCCGGACGCGAATGCCTGGCAAGTGGGCGACAGCCCTGAACTGGCTAACGAGCTTGCAGCACTTATCAAAAAAGGGATTAAAACGGCCTCCTGCGGCTCTTATGCCTCTTACCAGAAGGAAGAGTTTGCCCCAAGGATTGGGAGCTATAACATCATCCTTAACGGCCAGGATGTACCGGTATGCGTGACCCGGCTGGTGTCGATGCGACTGGTGCGTTTTTGTGATGTTACTGCCGAGTTCGCTCGCAAGGAAGGTGAAGGCGATTTGAGTCTTGAATATTGGCAGAGAGAGCATCAACGATTTTTTACATGTGAAGGTTACTTTTCTGACGATATGGAGCTGATTATGGAAGAGTTTGAAGTTGTTGATGTTTTGTAATCCAACAACGTTTATGCATGTCAGATTAGAATAACTGAGTACCGTTTTATCACGTGAAATTTGTATTAATGCCCGCCTCTGGCACAAAGCGAACGAGCACTTATCAAAATGCCCACCCACCTTACGCCTCGTTTCACTCGTTGCCCAAACTAGCCCCCATCAGAATGAATCCTCCTGGGGGCAACGTTTCTTAATGCAGCCAGCTGTCGTCTTCCCACACCTTCTGCATAATTTTCATCACTTGTTTTCTTTCTTCATCCAGTTGCAGTCCGGTCAGTTCCACACCGTTAGAGCTACCTTTACGGATACGAATTACCGTTTTGGGATACAGGGGGCGCAGATTGCGGTAAAGCTCGGATTCAAGGGCGTCCAAGGTAGACTGGCTAATCTTCTGCTCTTTATCGATCATTATTTCAATGCGCATAAAAGTCACCTCAACTGATGACATCCATTGAGCGGTTGTATTCGTGGGTTCTGATTTTTGCCATGAGTTCATCTGTCAGTTCAGAAACCCACTGCAGGGCCAGTCCCTTCTCTTCATCACTACACTCACTAGCCGCTACAAGCTTAAGAAAAAAATCAATGCGCTGGAGCTTCAAAGACTCCAAAAAATAGTCCTGCATTTTTCCTCCTATGACACCACAAGCAATACTGTACACATAAACACTGTTTATATTTACAGTATATAATAATCTTACTGATGTAAAACGTTTTTTTACGCTCATCAGCCTGATATGCCTGGTATTATTAAGAGCACGAATTGTTAACCAGCGTAATTAATACAGGTTCCGCCATTTATCATCCTCCTGCAGACGCTGGTTCCGATAGAAGATACGCAGGCCTGCTCCTGACGGAATACTGCCGCCGCGAAGGAGTAAATCGACCTCTTTCTCGCTGCCATCAAATCCTCTGGACTTCAGCTCATAAACGAGCTGCTGTCGCTGATGATCTGTAATTCGCTGTTTGTAGTCTTTACGCCGTTTCGGTTTCACCAAGCGTAACCTTGCAGCCAGTTCCCGGCGCTCTTTTTTGCTCATACTGTGCAGGTAATCGTGCAACTCCTTGTCATCCATGCGGGTAATGTCCGTTCTGGTGTCCCCATCAGCTGATTTATCTTTCTCCTGTTGGTTCAAATTTTCAGCAAGGGGACAGTTATTGCCACGAGTCCAAGGGGCGCAAGCGCCCTGGTCGGCTGCCGCCTCCTGAACGTCAACGGCCTTACGAACCATTTTCCATTTCATTGCATGAGTGCAGATCTTGCCCTGTACAATGGGTGACCAGATGCCATAAATACGAATACCGTGATCGCCATAAGCGGTCGGCTCTTCGTTAATTTCATAAGCTGTTCTGATAAGGTGATATTTGCGGGGAACCAGTACGCCGCCCTGCTTCATGATGTAGGTGGCAAAACAGCCAGCATCAGCGGCAGCCAGGATGGCATCAAGGCGCGGGTCATCCAGTACCGGCGCACCTGCTTTTTTGTCACCCTGTTGCCTTGCCGCCTGACCAGCCAGCAAGCGAAGTTCACGGTACGCCTGACGCCCCGGAATACCAAAGAAGCGGAACTGCTGAACACGATGCAGAGACGCCCAGGCATTAACGTATTCGGCGTTATCACGCAGGGACTTACCCGTTTCCTTGCTGATCTCGCCAGCCAGACCACGTCCGTCAATGTTCTTACTGATGTATTTCGCGATGTAGCTTGTCGGCGTTCCTTTGCGCGGGTTTATCAGCTCAGACTTAAAGCGTGGACCCGTGTTATTGCCCAGTTCCTCGCGGTCTTCACGGATGGCAAACTTACGCAACAAAGCAGTAATGGCGCGGCGGTCTTTTTTGCGCATGAAACACATGAGATGCCAGTGCACAGTACCGTCATGGTGCGGCTCAGCCACCCGCACGCCATACCAGCGCAACCCGGCTTTGTGCATCGCCTTACGAAATGCAGCAAACATGCCGACCAGATAATCGCTGCTTTGTCTTACCGTCGCATTTGTCCAGGTCGGGTTGGGTCTGCCGTTGTTGAGCGTGGAATGGAAACGTGACGGACAGGTGATGGTGTAGAAAACGGCGCAGTCACCGCGCATTTCCGCGATAAGCTCCAGACCTTTAACACAGGCCATCATCTCATTGCGGCGATGCGCAGGGTTGCTGCTGCTGGCGTTTACCACGTCTTCCATATCCAGCGTGTCGCCGTCTTCGTTCACCAGTTCATGAGAACGGAAAAACTCCAGCGACTTACGGCGCTGCTCACGTTTATGCGTCACTGCTTCATAGCTGACATAGGGAGATGCTTTTTTGCTGACCAGGCAAACAGCACGCAACTGCTCTTCCCGCCATTCGCTACGCATCTTCCATAATTTCCGATACCACCAGTCGGCGCAAAGCATACGCGCCAGCGAACCCGGAATGAGTTCATAGGGCACGGGTTTGCGGCGGTTTCTTTTCCGACGAAGTTTCTCAAACGCAGGCGGGATAACATCCAGACGCAGGGTTTCCGCTGCCACCTTTTCCCATGTCTTGCGGATTTCTTCTGGCTTAACGTCATCGGTGGCATACAAATCACCACAAGCGGCCTCAAGACACATGCTCATATGCGCTGCTACCAGGGTGGACAGGCGTTTTACCTGATCCTGACTCATTTCAGGCAGGATCAGCAGGCCCTCAAGCCCTTGATGGCTTGCCATAAAACGGAAAGAAGCGGATAGCTGACTGTCGCGTACATACTCCAGTCGCTCCAGACATGGCTTAATCGTCTCACGCAAATAGCGGGAATAAGCCTTTGGCCTGCCCAGGCTGCTGAAGTATTCGATACGTTGCATCAGCGGCTTGCTGATGTGGGTAGGCTGGGCGCTGACGTCCGCCAGAATGACCATGTCCGGGTCAAAACGCTGCTGCTCATGCGCCAGCTTTGCCCGGCTAATGAGCTTATCCTGCTCCATTTCGCGCTGGACAGGATCACGGGATTCATTAAAGAAATAACGTTCCCAGACCTGATCACTCAGTGCCTCGCGGCGCTGCTGTTCCTGCTCGTTATCGGCAGCGTACAGAGTGATCATGTTTGAAAGTGCAGACTCCGGCGCAACTTCCGCCGGTTCCAGATAAGGGTTAATGGCCTTTTTCGGGCCGTTCCATGAAAATGCTGCGGCAGCCTCGTTAAAGCCGCTAGAGTTGCTCATATCGGCATGACTCATACACGCACCTCGTACACAGCAGAACTATCCACGCCACGCGAAGGATCAAATCCCATCCAGCAGCGCGGCCCGGAAACAGCAATGATTTCTGTTGCAGATTTACTCTCGCCAGCTGACACGCCGATGCTGCGTTTTGCCTTGATGTAGTGGTGAGTGAAATTGCGATACAGCGAACGGATCAGGGATGTGTCACTGTTAGAAACAATGACCGGATGACCTTCTGATGATCGATGTTCAAGAACGGATGCCAGGTGATACTGGTCATCTTCAGTGAAACCATCAGTGTGATAGCCGGAAAACGTACCGTCATAAGGCGGATCGCAATACACCACATCCCCCGCCTTCAACATCGCCAGCGTTTCATCAAAGCTGGCGCAGATAAACGTTGCCCGCTGGGCTTTTTCTGCAAATTCGCGAATTTCTTTTTCAGGGAAATACGGATTTTTATAATTACCGTAGGGAATGTTGAAATGCCCGCTCTTGTTATAGCGACATAAACCACGGTAACCGTGACGATTGAGATACAGGAAATATACCGCTTTCATGAAATCAGTAATTTCAGTTGAGTAATTAAACTCCTGCCTTATGTTGTAATAAGCCACCTCCCTGTTTGCTTCCTTAAATAAAACTCTGGCGCGAGATATAAATGATTCACAATCAGCGGCAACCTTTTTATAGAGGTTGATTAAATCAGGATTAATATCCGCAACCAGATAGCTGGGATAATCCGTCTCCATCATCACAGCACAGGAACCCGCGAAAGGTTCAACCAGTCGCGGGCCAGCAGGAAGGTGTTTTTTCAGTTCGGACATAATGGCGGTTTTATTTCCCGCCCATTTCAGGATGGTGCTCATACAGCACCTCCGTTGTAATGTTTGCCTTTCAGCTCTGCGATTTCCTGACAGGTAATGCAAAGCTGCACTCCAGGAATGGCGCGGCGGCGTGCTGGCGGAATTGGCGCTTCACATTCAATGCAAAGTACGCGTGACACGCCCGGTGTTTTGGCACGGGCAGCTCGGATATGGCGCTGGCGTTCTTCTTCAACGCGCTGCTGTACGAGATCCATTGCATCAGCCATTAGTGGATCTCCTGCGCTTCGTTCTGGATTGCTTCAGCGGTCACACGCAGCAGTTCTGCTGCTTCGACGTGGTTTAGCTGGCGGGATGTGATATGACACGCCAGGCTATCAAGGCGGGCAGCCATTGCCTCAGCCCTTGCCCGACGTTCTTCAAGACGGGCCTCTGTCAGTAAAAGATTAAGACCTGCATCATCCGGTCCGGTTTTAGTCGTGAGGGTTTCAATATTACGCATAATCAATTCTCCTGAATTTAGATAAAGGGATGCCCGGCGGGTTTACGCCATGAATTTCATTAGTTGGTTAATTCGGCATGGTTAGCCGTCTGGGAAATAAGCTCACCACTGCACGAAAATGATTCATTGCTTTAATCAACTCCCGCTTTTCGTCAGTGGTCAGCTCATTAATGTTGATGCTATGACGTTCAGCTGGAATTTTTGCCATAAAGAATATGGCAGCCAGTGCCCGTTTATTTTGTTCATTATTGATATCCCGTGGATCACGCATATCTTTAATAAACCGCTCAAGCTCTGACTCAATATTCAAACCAAAAACTTTCGCCCTTAACTCCGCAATATGATTAAGTCCATTCAGGCGTTCACCGGGTCTTAATGGAACAGTCGCCGCAGCGCCTTCAATAGCCATTTATGCATCCCACAACACATCTACTAAAAAATTTTTGATATGATCTATTACCAACGTATTGATAGCTAGAAGGAATCATCAATGTTGAACCCGGTTGAAAGAGAGCGTATAGAGCAACTTGAAAACGAGATCTCCAGTCTTCGCGATGAGGTTGCTGTTCAACGAATTCTTGTTTCAGGTCTGATCCACTCCTTATTTCGAACTGACTCAGCAAATCAATCAGCATTTTTTGAGCTCCTCCGCGAAGAATTAAACAAACTTCCTTTAGGTTCGGTTAAACAGCAAGAATTCACTCATCTGATACAGACACTGATAGATCGTTACCGATAAATATTTCGCCGATAACGTTCAAGAGGTGATGTCTTTATACGCATCACTTCTTGTACTCTTTCACCACGTATAAAGGTTCCATCCTTTAGCGTGAAAAAGTAGCTACCATCGCCCGACAACGACGGATAGCAACAGAGCAAATCATCTTCAGGTACTGAATAACTCTCCCCTCTGTAACGAAACTGATAAACCACTTCACTTTCTGCCGAATACATTTGGACTTTCTCCGTTTCCTCGTGGTCAATTCAGACAGCAATTCATCTTGTGAATGATATGGATGCCAGCGTTTGCCATCCTCACCCATGATCCAGCCGTGACCGTAGTGCATTGCCGGGCTTTGTTTTACCAGCAGCGATGCAAATGATGGTTCTTTCGTCAGCATAAGCACCTCACAGCAAACCGAATGAAGCACCGAGGCCAGTCACGGTATCAACTGCACTCGCCATCGCAGGATTAGCCTGTAAACGGGCCTGCAATGAAACAGCAGCCAGCGCCATCAGTCGTGTAACAGAGTTAATGCTGCTGATCGCATCACGACGGCCTGCACTGGTTTTTACATCGCCAGAAACCGCACCTGCCGCGACACGCCCTATCTCTGCAGTTGCACTCATGACGTAATGCGGCAGTTTCTCTTTTGCCACCTCATTAATCGGTACACATGGCAGGCAGTGAATCTGTGCCAGAAAGCCATCTACCAGCGTTGAATCTTCAGTCAGATCGGTAAGCAACCAGATTTCTGGTGCGGTTAATAAATGAGGTTGAGCTGGATTCAGCTTGTTCCGCAGAATCTGCACATTCATACCTGCACGTTCTGCCAGTTGCACAAGGTTGTGGCGCAATGCAAATGCACGACAGGCTTCATCAAAATGTGGATGTTTGGAAACTTGGTAATCAAACATAGTCGACACTCCTGATGCACCCCAAAATGGAACTAGTTGAATACAACATTGCAATCAGTAAGTGCATCAACGGTAAGAGCAGCAAGGTTGATCATTACCTTTTCTCTTTTCTTGTCTTTCCGAAGGCGATGGCGAGGGATGCGACCATCAGCCAGCATATCGTTGATGGTGTCGATAGAAAGACCAGTAAGTTCGCTATAACGCTCAATTGTGACGTGTGGCGTATTCAGAGTTATTGAAATGTTAGGGGTCATGATGCAACATCTCCTATTGGCTTGTGGTGAGCCGGTATTAATCGTGACAAAACATCACAAAACGGAGAATAGGTTCACATAAAGAATATGTCAACTCAAAAAATCACATTTCGCCATATCGAAGATAGTCTGAAAGCTATGGTCATGCAGAATCGTGGAGGGCAAAAAGTCATTGAGAGGATACTCAAGGCCTATGGTTTCAAATCACGCCAAGCCTTCTGTAAGCATCTTGGTATTTCACAAAGTACAATGGCTAATAGATATGCACGCGATACCTTCCCTGCTGATTGGGTTGTTATATGTTCAATGGAAACTGGCGCATCCCTAGAATGGCTGGCCTTTGGTTCTAACAATGCAGAAGAAAGTTTCCCCCCTTATGTGGAACAACATGATGAAACAGTCCCACATGAGGGGTTTAACAGCAACGCTCATCAATCATCCTTAAAGCGCCACATTGAGAATCACATTGAGCTTACTAACGGAGGAAAAGCCGCGATAGAGAGGATTGTTAATGCTTACGGGTTTAAAACCCGCCAAGCCTTAGCCGATCACCTTGGTATTTCAAAAAGCACATTAGCCACACGATACATGCGAGATTCTTTCCCTGCGGATTGGGTGATTAAATGCGCATTAGAAACCAAAGCGGACCTCACCTGGCTAGTTACAGGAATCGAAACGCCAAATGGTTCACAAAAAGAAAACACTGTGATTTTAAATAAGTTCAATTTGGTCAATGGCGAGCTTGTCGAGTCAGGTTTTTTATCCATGGATCGGTGTCTACTTCCGAAGCAAGAAACCAGCAGTTTGATGTTTGTAAGCAATGGAGAAAAACATGTCATATGTGATAAAGAATTTCACCTAATTAGAGATGGAAAATGGTTAGTAGGAATTGACAATGAGTTATCTTTAAAAGAGTTAACTCGTTTACCTAAGAACAAAATTCTTGTTTCTGGTGGGAGTAAGGATTTTGAGTGTTCCATTGAGGATATTCAAATTATAGCCAGCATCATCTTAACAATACAATAACATTGCAGGCATTACTTTTAAATATTTACTGGAGGAGTCTAAAATGAATCATCATCTTTCAAAGATTTCTATAAAAAACTTTAGATCTTGCAAAGATATTGATATCAATTTTTCTTCATTCACGCCTTTAATAGGTTACAACAATGCAGGTAAGTCAACGATTTTAAATGCTATTGAATGGCTTTTTAAGAAAAAACTTTTGTCCTCTGATGATTATACTAATCCAGATAACCCTATAGAAGTTATAGGTACAGTTAAGGGTATTACTGAAGATATTTTGTCAGCTTTAACAGAAGAAAACAGAACTAGAATTTCACCCTACATTATTGATGGGGTATTGATATTTAAGCGTCAACAGATTGTTGGTGCTCAAAGTGCAAAAGACGTCAGGTTATTAATTAAAAACCCAGAAAATAACGAATTCAGGACATCACCAACGGGTATTGAGAATGCGATAAAAGCTTTATTTCCAGATCCAATACGTATAGGTGCAATGGAAAATGCAGCGGATGATTCTTCAAAATCAAAAACAGGTACTACAATAGGTAAGTTGCTGGCAGAATTGAGTTGCAAAATAGAAGAGAAGCACACTCAAAGGATACTAAGCCATTTAAATGCCGTTAACAGAAGAATGACTGCAACCGGTAATAAACGAATATCGGACCTCAATGATATTGATAATTCAATAAGTAGTAAAGTTGCTGATTTCTTCCCAGGGATAAGTTTAAAACTACACTTCGAACTCCCTGACTTCAAGGATATATTTAAATCAGGAACTGTAAAAGTATATGAAGATTCATTTCCCGGAATTGCTCGTGACTGTTCTTCTTATGGTCATGGCACACAGCGTTCGATTCAGATGGCTCTAATAAGACATTTAGCTGATATAACCAACGGTGATGATATTAAAACAACTACTCTACTGTTAATAGATGAACCTGAGTTATATCTTCACCCATTTGCTATCGAACAAATTAGAGAATCTCTAAAAACACTATCTCATCATGGATATCAAATAATTTTCTCTACCCATTCATCTCAAATGATTACCTCTGACTTAGCAAAAGACACTGTATTAATCAGAAAAAACAGTCAGCGTGGCACTCATTGCAGATTAACATTAAAAGAAGCAGTCAATAAAGTAATCGAACAACGACCAGCACAAGCAACCCATTTATTTTCATTAACACAGTCGTCAAAAGTTTTATTTGCTAACAATGTAATACTAACAGAAGGTAAAACAGAGACTACTCTGCTCCCATTTATTTTTAACAAAGTTAAAAATAAAACATTAGGTCAGATGCAAATAGCACTAATTGAAACAGGGTCCGTTGAAAGTATATCTAAAACGATGCAAATTCTAAATTCAATGGATATACCTACAAAAGCAATTGTTGATTTAGATTTTGCGTTCCGCGGTGCAATAAGGAACAACTTCTTAGAACATAATGACGAGGATATTTTACGACTAAAAGAAATCTTGAGAAGTATGCATGCTAATGGAGAATGCACTCTCGATGGATCCGGTTTGCCTACAAAGGGTAGTAACACTACCGCAGCTGAAGCATTTGCTCTTATGTCTCAAAAGCCCGGCGCCAGAGAATTTTTGTCATCATTAGCCGCAAAACTGAGAAATGCAAATATTTGGATTTGGCTAAACGGTTCGATAGAAAACCATTTGGGTCTTACAGAAAAAAATGAATCAGTATGGGCTGATTTCAAAACAAAAGCAGATACACAACCTCTTTCAGATATCTGTGCAGATTTCGAAAGTATTGAGGCTTTAGTCGACTGGATTACCCCTGACGTATGATTTAATATTTACATACATTGATCACTGGTCAAACATACAGTTAAATTTAGCCCTCTGACATGAGGGCTTTTTTATGGCAGTACGAAAACTCACCACAGGAAAATGGCTTTGCGAATGTTACCCCGCCGGACGTAGTGGACGTCGTGTGCGTAAACAATTCGCCACCAAAGGCGAAGCTCTGGCTTTTGAGCGTCACACGATGGAAGAAACCGAAGCAAAGCCCTGGCTGGGTGAATCAGTAGATCGTCGAACACTGAAAGACGTGGTTGAGCTATGGTTCAAGCTACATGGTAAATCACTGACTGCTGGGCAGCATGTCTATGACAAATTGCTGCTGATGGTTGACGCTCTGGGCAATCCCCTTGCAACCGATCTCACATCTAAAATGTTTGCCCATTATCGAGATAAACGACTGACAGGTGAGATCTACTTCAGCGAGAAATGGAAGAAAGGAGCCAGCCCGGTCACCATTAACCTGGAGCAAAGCTATCTAAGTAGTATTTTTAGCGAACTATCCCGCCTGGGCGAATGGTCGTATCCAAACCCACTGGAGAACATGCGAAAATTCACCATCGCAGAAAAAGAGATGGCATGGCTTACCCATGAGCAGATTGTTGAACTGCTGGCTGATTGCAAACGTCAGGACCCAATTCTGGCTCTGGTAGTCAAAATATGCTTAAGCACAGGCGCACGCTGGCGAGAAGCCGTAAATCTTACCCGCTCACAGGTGACCAAATACCGAATTACCTTTGTAAGAACGAAGGGGAAGAAAAACAGAAGCATCCCTATCAGTAAAGAGCTTTACGAAGAGATCATGGCGCTTGATGGGTTCAATTTCTTCACAGACTGCTATTTTCAATTTTTATCCGTGATGGAAAAAACGTCTATCGTGCTCCCTCGCGGTCAACTGACACACGTTCTGCGCCATACGTTTGCGGCGCATTTCATGATGTCGGGTGGAAATATCCTTGCTTTGCAAAAAATCCTCGGACATCACGACATAAAAATGACCATGCGTTACGCACATCTGGCACCGGATCACCTGGAAACTGCATTACGGTTTAATCCGCTGGCAACACTACCAACATCAACAGCAACTGTTTGAAAATGCGTGTTCTGCCCTATTGAGCTAATATTCTGTTTTCTTTCACATGGAGCACGACCAATGAATGAGTTACAGCATCAGGGAGCTGAACTACGCAACAAAGCCAAAGAATTGGCTTTATCCGTACTCAGAACTCACCCAGATGGTCAAAAAAACGGTAAAGGGGTTAAACAAGCTGAAGTATTTCGCCTTAGTGGCCTAGATTGGGGAGAAAAACGAAAAGCAACAAGTTCGAACCAACAATATTGGGTTGTTGCGTTATTGCGTGAACTAGAAGACGAAGGTTTAGTCGAGCAGGTTGAAGAAAAAGGCCCATGGCGTCTAAGGTAAAACAAGTGGCGACAAAGTGGCGGCAGCGGTTGGCATTACCCCGTAATAACCACCACTGACCACCAACCTAACTTATTGTTTTTAATCTAACTTATTGTTTTCATTAACCCGTTTACATAAATGGGTTTTTTGTTGCCTGAAATTTATCTCCTGCCCCGCCACTCGTGCCACCATCCGTAAAATCTCCTCGCGCGATAGCGGCTTACGGTCAGTGACAAAATGCAGCGTCATCCCTTCAATAAAAGCATCCAGAGCCCGGGCCGTTCCAGGTTCAAACCATTGTTCGAGCGTTTGCTGACTGCGCTGCATCCAGTTTTGCATCACTGTTTTTAATAACGGTTTTCGACTGGCCAGCGTGTAGAGTTGATACATCAGTTCCATGTTGTCCGGCGTTGCAACCTGCGAGCTGTAGATCATTTCAGTGATGGCCTGGCAGGCACTGGGGGCATCGCTGACATCGAGAAAAAATGCCTGATATTGCCGTGACATAGTCTGCGTAAAGCTACTGAACGCTTCCAGTAATAGCTCATCAATTCCTGAAAAATAGTAGGTCATCGACCCTAACGGTACCCCGGCAAGGGTAGCTATTTTACGGTGCGTCACGGCATGTATTCCGTAAAGTTTCACCGCCTCGAGAGTGGCCTGGATGATTTTTTCTCGCCGTTGTGGATCGTTAGCGCGACGCATGTCATTTCCTCTCTCTGCAATTGTGTACAAATGTACACAACCTTGCTAAGGTTGTCTTCTCTCTTCTTTTTTTGACGTGATCTATGACAGTAAATTCTTCACGTAATGCCTTGAAACGCCGTACCTGGGCGCTGTTCATGTTCTTCTTTTTGCCGGGCCTTCTAATGGCTTCCTGGGCAACCAGAACGCCCGCTATCCGCGACATTCTTTCTGTCTCTATCGCCGAAATGGGCGGAGTGCTCTTTGGTCTGTCAATCGGTTCGATGAGCGGCATTCTCTGCTCGGCGTGGTTAGTAAAACGCTTTGGGACGCGTAATGTCATCCTGGTCACGATGTCCTGCGCATTGATCGGGATGATGATATTAAGTCTGGCGCTCTGGCTGACATCTCCTGTGCTCTTTGCCGTTGGTCTTGGCGTTTTTGGCGCCAGTTTTGGTTCCGCAGAAGTGGCGATAAACGTTGAAGGTGCTGCCGTTGAGCGAGAAATGAATAAAACGGTTTTGCCGATGATGCATGGCTTCTACAGTCTCGGTACGCTGGCGGGGGCTGGTGTAGGGATGGCGCTGACGGCCTTTGGAGTTCCGGCAACTGTTCACATTTTGCTGGCGGCGCTGGTGGGCATCGCGCCTATTTATATCGCTATTCAGGCAATCCCTGACGGTACGGGAAAAAATGCTGCCGATGGCACGCAGCATAGTGAAAAAGGGGGTCCTTTTTATCGTGATATTCAGTTGCTATTAATTGGTGTCGTGGTGCTGGCAATGGCTTTTGCAGAAGGTTCTGCCAACGACTGGTTACCCTTATTAATGGTTGATGGCCACGGATTTAGCCCAACATCCGGCTCATTGATATACGCAGGTTTCACATTGGGGATGACCGTTGGACGTTTTACCGGCGGCTGGTTTATTGATCGCTACAGCCGCGTTGCCGTGGTACGTGCCAGTGCACTAATGGGTGCGTTGGGTATCGGGCTAATTATTTTTGTTGATAGCGCCTGGGTCGCCGGGGTATCTGTCGTTCTTTGGGGACTGGGTGCCTCGCTGGGCTTCCCGCTGACCATTTCAGCCGCCAGTGATACCGGCCCCGATGCACCAACCCGTGTCAGCGTAGTGGCCACGACCGGTTATCTGGCTTTCCTCGTCGGGCCGCCACTGCTGGGCTATCTCGGCGAACATTATGGATTACGTAGTGCAATGCTGGTTGTACTGGCGCTGGTTATTCTCGCGGCTATCGTCGCAAAAGCCGTCGCCAAACCCAATACAAAAACGCAGACTGCGATGGAGAATAGTTGATGGGCATTAAATTAATTGCGGTAGACATGGACGGTACTTTCTTAAGCGATCAAAAAACCTATAACCGCGAGCGGTTTATGGCCCAATATCAGCAGATGAAAGCACAAGGTATTCGCTTTGTGGTTGCCAGCGGGAATCAATATTATCAGTTGATCTCATTCTTCCCCGAAATTGCCGATGAAATTGCTTTTGTGGCGGAAAATGGCGGCTGGGTAGTGAGCGAAGGCAAAGATGTTTTTAATGGTGAGCTATCGAAAGATGCTTTTGCCACTGTCGTGGCGCATTTGCTGACGCGCCCGGAAGTGGAGATTATTGCCTGCGGCAAAAATAGCGCCTATACCCTCAAAAAATATGACGATGCCATGAAAACCGTGGCGGAAATGTATTATCACCGTCTGGAATACGTCGATAACTTTGACAACCTAGAAGATATCTTCTTCAAGTTTGGCCTGAATCTTTCCGATGAACTGATTCCACAAGTGCAGAAAGCATTACATGAAGCCATCGGCGATATTATGGTGCCAGTGCATACCGGCAACGGCAGCATCGATTTAATCATCCCCGGCGTACATAAAGCCAATGGCCTGCGTCAACTCCAGAAATTATGGGGAATAGACGACAGCGAAGTCGTGGTCTTTGGCGATGGCGGTAATGATATTGAGATGCTGCGTCAGGCAGGGTACAGCTTCGCAATGGAAAATGCCGGCAGCGCGGTTGTTGCAGCGGCGAAATATCGTGCAGGTTCCAATAACCGTGAAGGCGTACTGGACGTGATTGATAAAGTTCTTAAACACGAAGCGCCATTTAATCAATAAAACGGCAGCACGCCCGGCAACACAACGCCTGAATGAAGGCTGCATAATTCGCAGAAATTAACTCACCGGATTATTTCAGACGAAATGATTATGAAGAATTATGTTTTGCTGGGCGCGTTTCTCATGAGCTTTGCCGGTACAACGATGGCGCAAAGCGTTACCGTCGATGTGCCAAGTGGATACAAAGTGGTAGTGGTCCCTGATTCTGTCAGCGTTCCACAAGCCGTCAGTGTCGCTACTGTGCCGCAAACCGTCTATGTGGCCCCGACTCCTGCTCCGGCTTACCGTCCACATCCGTATGTTCGTCACCTTGCCAGCGTTGGCGAAGGAATGGTTATCGAACATCAGATCGATGACCATCACCATTAATACGAAAATGCCTGATTGCATTGTGCAATCAGGCATTTTTTTTACCCTTCGTGCGAATTTCCTACCTGTTTATTTTTTAAAAAGATAAACATCAGCAGCAGCCACAAAATTCCGTTGGCAAGGTTGAAGAGATTAAACAGACCATTGCCGCCGTTCAGATACGCGTGTTTACTGATCTCAATACCGACAGTGAAAATCAGCATTTGCAACATCCCCATCGCCGCAGAAACCGTACCTTTACTCATATCGCTGGCAAACAACGTCAGACGCACCAGTCCCGCATTCGCCAGACCAATACCAAAAGCATAAATACTTAACCCAGCGGTCATCCACAAATACGCGTGCGATGAGATGACCGTTGCCGCAGCGGCGACCAACAGACCAATCATAATCGGCCAACCGCCCATAATGATCAGCGAACGTACGGTGCGACGCGAGGTCAGTCGCGCCAGCAGTAGGTTCCCCGCAATTAATGCGCCGAAAATGGGAACTTGCAGCAAACCATATTCATAGCTGCTCAACTGCTCGCCGGTTATGATAATAATCGGCGACTGGGCAATCCACGCCAGCAACGGCAGACTAACAAACCCCAGTGCCAGCGCCCCCGCAACAAAGCGACCATTCTTCAGCACCAGCTTGTAGTCACGCCCGAGCTCTTTCAGCGACAGTTTCTCACCTATACGCGTGGCGGTTTCTGGCATGGCACGTTGCAGACCGAAGAAGGAGATCGTTGCCAATGCGGCAAATAATACAAACATCCCTTCCCAGGGCAGCACATGGATCCACGCCGCCCCCACCAACGGGCCGAGTAGCGGAGCAATCAGCGCCACGTTCGCCATCAGCGCGGTGATCTTGATACAAACCGCCTCTTCGAAGGATTCCTGAATTGCGGCGTAACCCACAGCGCCAATGAAACAGAGGCTTATGCCCTGCAAGAAGCGCAACAGCGTGAATTGTTCAATGTTTTGCGCCAGTAATATCGCCAGACAAGTGATGATAAACCACACTACGCCCGCCAGCATCACCGGACGGCGACCAATACGATCCGACAATGGCCCCAGCAGCCACTGTAAAAACATCCCACCCGCAAGGTACGCGGTCATCGAGGTAGGAACCCAATCAATGCCCGCCTGGTACTGTTCCACCACGGCCAACATACCGGGCTGAATCATATCGTTACCGATATAGGTTGAGAATTCGTAGAGCACCAGACAGAGAGGGAAAAGTAATGCCTGACGTCCAAGTCTGGCACCATTAGCTAATCTATTTTGCATGCAATTTCTTCGCCAAGAATAATCGCGCAAAGTTTAATAAAAGCGTGGCTAACGAGAAAGCAATTTTTGCTCCTTAAGCACATTCTTACATTAATCGGCGATTAGATTCTCTTTTTTAAGCTTTATTTAACTACCGCGCGTTACCATTACTTCACGTAATACGGGCCGCTTATGAGAAATAAGACGATGCCGCTTTACCCTGTTTAACATGCACCTTATTCTCACCGCCTTGCCTGACGGCTCCCCATTAAACACCTTATGAGTCTGGAAGTTATGCTGGAAAATCTCAATTACTCATTATTCTCTCTAATTAATGCCACGCCAGATTCTTCTCCGTGGATGATCTCGTTGGCGATTTTTATTGCCAAAGATTTGATTACTGTGGTGCCGCTACTGGTCGGGGTACTTTGGCTGTGGGGACGTACGGCGCAACGGCAGATAGTGATAAAAATAGCGATCGCACTGGCTGTAAGTCTGTTTGTTTCCTGGTGGATGGGTCATTTATTTCCACATGACCGCCCGTTTGTCGAGAATATCGGCTATAACTTCCTGCACCATGCGGCGGATGACTCTTTCCCGAGCGATCACGGCACGGTGATCTTCACCTTCGCTCTGGCATTTTTAATCTGGCATCGTTTGTGGTCCGGATCGCTTCTCATGGTGCTGGCCGTAATTATTGCCTGGTCGCGGGTCTACCTTGGCGTCCACTGGCCACTGGATATGCTTGGTGGGTTGTTGGCGGGAATGATTGGTTGCCTTAGCGCGCAGATTATCTGGCAAGCTGCGGGGGCGGTGCTCTACCAGCGACTGCAATCGTGGTATCGCTTCTGTTTCGCCTTACCGATCCGTAAAGGCTGGGTACGTGGCTGATTTCGGATAAAACGTGTAATATCAGGCGGCTCGCTTCAATAACTATTCAGAGGGAATATGGAAACACGTCGCGAAGAGCGCATCGGGCAATTACTCCAGGAATTAAAACGCAGCGATAAGTTACATCTGAAGGACGCCGCCGCCCTACTTGGGGTTTCAGAGATGACGATTCGTCGCGACCTGAATAACAACAGCGCCCCCGTCGTATTACTCGGCGGCTATATCGTTCTCGAACCACGCAGCGCCAGCCATTACCTGCTAAGCGACCAAAAATCCCGTCTGGTGGAAGAAAAACGCCGCGCTGCGAAACTGGCCGCGACGTTGGTAGAACCCGGTCAGACCCTCTTTTTTGACTGCGGCACCACTACGCCCTGGATTATTGAAGCGATTGATAATGAAATCCCTTTCACCGCCGTTTGTTATTCACTAAATACCTTTCTGGCGCTGCAAGAGAAACCACATTGCCGGGCGTTTCTTAGTGGTGGAGAATTTCACGCCAGCAACGCCATCTTCAAACCTATCGATTTTCAACAAACGCTGAATAATTTTTGTCCGGATATCGCTTTTTATTCCGCTGCGGGTGTACATATCAAAAAAGGCGCAACCTGTTTTAATCTTGAAGAGTTGCCGGTAAAACACTGGGCTATGTCGATGGCGCAAAAGCATGTGCTGGTTGTCGACCACAGTAAGTTTGGTAAGGTACGTCCGGCACGCATGGGCGACCTGAAACGCTTTGATATCGTAGTAAGCGATCGTTGTCCGGAAGATGAGTATGTGAAGTACGCGCAAACGCAGCGTATTAAGTTAATGTATTAATTAAGCATCGCCGGATGACGTCAACGCGCCATCCGGTCATCTAAAGATTAAGAGAACCAGCTACCAAACCACTGATGGAATTTCATCATCACGAAATCCCACATCCGACCAAAGAATCCCCCCTCTTCCACATTCTCCATTACGATCAGCGGACGCTGTTCAATAGATTTACCGTTAAGCTGGAAATCAATGGTTCCGACGACCTGGCCTTTTTTCAGCGGTGCGGTGAGCTGCGGTTCGGTTAATGTATAACTGGCTTTCAGGTTTTTCAGTTGTCCACGCGGAATAGTCACCGATCCGCCTTCGCCAGCACCGAGATTCACTTCACTCTTATCGCCAAACCAGACTCGCTGGGTCACAAAGGTGGCATCAGGTTTAATTGGTGTCACGGTTTCAAAGAAACGGAAGCCCCAGGTGAGCAACTTTTCGGACTCATTAAAACGGATACGATCGGTTTTCGCTCCCAGTACCACAGAGATCAAGCGCATGTCGCCCTGGGTCGCGGAGGCCACCAGGTTGTAACCGGCACCTGCCGTAGTACCGGTCTTCATACCATCGACATTGACATTACTACTCCACAGCAGACGGTTACGGTTAGGCTGGCGAATCTTGTTGAAGGTAAATTCCTTCTCTTTATGAATGGCGTACTCTTCCGGTACATCGTGGATTAACGCTTTGCCCAGCAAGGCCATATCGCGTGCGGTACTGAACTGCCCCGGAGCGTCAAGGCCGTGCACCGTCTGGAAGGTGGTGTTGGTCAGGCCCAATTTTTTAGCATAACCATTCATCAAGCCAATAAATGACTCCTGACTGCCCGCGACGTAATCTGCCAGCGCAATACAGGCGTCATTACCGGACTGAATAATCACGCCTTTGTTTAAATCGGCCACTGAAACCTGATCGCCCGGTTTGAGGAACATCACCGACGAACCGCGCAGCGCCGGATTCCCCGTCGCCCAGGCATCTTTACCGACCGTCACCATATCGGTGAGTTTAATCTTATCGGCCTTGAGCGCCTGCCCAACCACATAGCTGGTCATGATTTTGGTCAGACTGGCTGGGTCCAGTTTCTCATCCGCATTACCTTCAGCCAGCACTTTTCCGCTGGCGTAATCCATTAAAATCCATGCACGCGCATCCACGCTCGGCGCGTCAACGGTCTGTTCCGCCGCGAATGCCGTTGGGGCAAAAAGAAATAAAAATGCAGAACCCGCTGCAAGACCACGAAGGAGAGAGGAGTATTGCGTCATAAATGCCACCCGAGTATCCATTCAAAAAAAATACGTTATATCGCCGTATGATAAGTTCGGTGATTAATAACGCACACACAAACTTAAAGAAACCGTAAGTTGGTAAAGTTTTTAAAGTTTATGCAATATCCTGCCGCTCCGCTGCTTCTGGCGTCATTTTTTTGCCAACTGTTGCTTAAAAGTTAACTTTACTCCACCATCAGAGTCCTGTTCAGCCTGTGGCTGCCTGTGTAAAAAGGGGTGAGTATGATTACGCTGTGGGGTCGGAATAATTCAACCAACGTAAAAAAAGTGTTGCTGACGCTCGAAGAACTGGATCTACCTTATGAGCAAATTCTCGCGGGTCGTGAGTTTGGAGTAAACCATGACGCCGATTTTCTGGCGATGAATCCCAACGGGCTGGTGCCGCTGTTGCGCGACGACGAAAGTGATTTAATTCTCTGGGAATCGAACGCCATTGTCCGCTACCTGGCAGCACAGTACGGGCAAAACCGCTTGTGGATCGACTCGCCAGCACGTCGTGCAGAAGCGGAAAAATGGATGGACTGGGCAAACCAGACGCTCAGTAATGCCCATCGCGGGATCCTGATGGGATTGGTCAGAACACCGCCTGAAGAGCGCGACCAGGCCGCCATTGATGCCAGTTGCAAGGAATGCGACGCTCTGTTTGCCCTTCTTGATGCGGAACTGGCAAAAGTGAAATGGTTCTCTGGTGATAAATTTGGCGTGGGTGATATCGCTATTGCACCGTTTATCTACAATTTGTTTAACGTCGGTCTGACCTGGACACCGCGTCCAAATCTGGAGCGCTGGTATCAACAGCTCACTGAACGCCCCGCAGTGCGTAAAGTGGTGATGATCCCCGTTAGCTAATTATTACGTGGACTTACTTTCAGTAATTCGCCATTGGACTCGTCGGTCAATACGTACAAATAACCGTCGGGCCCAGTGCGAACATCACGAATTCGCTGCCCTCTGTCCGTTAATATGCGGCCATCTTCCGTTACCTGATTGCCGTTGACGCTCATCACGATGACATCTTTGTCTTTTAACGCGCCAATAAATAATTTTTGCTGCCACTGGGGGAATTTGTCGCTGTTATAGAAGGCCATACCGCTCACGGCGGGCGAATCTTTCCAGTAGAAAATCGGTTGTTCGGTACCGGCAACGATTCCCCCTTTCGCTTCCGGTATTTTAAGTCCCGAGTAATTGATGCCCCAGGATGCCAGCGGCCAGCCGTAATTTTTGCCTTTTTCCGGGATATTAATTTCATCACCACCGCGCGGACCATGCTCATTCAGCCACAGCGCATTGCTCCACGGATTCATCGCCATCCCTTGCGGATTACGAATCCCGTAAGACCAGATCTCAGCGCGCATGCCGGATTCCTTTGCAAAAGGATTATCATCCGGGATCTCGCCCTGGTCGGTCAGACGCACCAGTTTGCCCTGTAATTTATCCAGATCCTGCGCCGTCGGGCGCTGATTGTTTTCCCCCAGACCAATAAACAAATAACCTTTGCCGTCAAACACCAACCGTCCGCCAAAATGGTTACCTGTAGAAAGCTTAGGCATCTGACGAAAAACGGTGCGGAAATCCGTTATTTTTGTCAGATCATCGCTCAAACGGCCATAACCTACGGCAGTACCGGCTTTGTCATCATCTCCCTGTTCTGAATAACTTAACCAGATGCGGCGAGACTGGGCAAAATCAGGCGCTAAAGCTACATCCAACAAGCCTCCCTGCCCGTGCGCCCAGACTTCCGGCACACCAGCCAGCGGCGCAGATAATCCTTTTCCTTCTTGCCAGTGGCGTAACTCGCCACCACGCAGCGTGATTAACATACCGTGATTATCGGGTAAAAAGGCCAGCGCCCAGGGATGGTCGAGTTTGTCTTGCAATACTTCGACATTTACCGTTGCAGGCGCCGCCCAGAGAGCGGAAGAAACACAGAAAAGGGTCACAAGGAAAAGAGATTGTCGATGCATAACGCCTCCGGATTGACTCTGGCTTAAAGCGTAGTCAGTCAAAAGCGCAACAAATGCATTTTTACATAAACTTAAACATGAAGGGGGAGATGCATTCTCCCCCTAGTTTTCAGGCCTTCTCAAGCATGGCGTGCTTCTGCAGGCTCTGGATACTCAGCGTTAAGCTCATCAGACAATTTTCAAGCTTATCGGCGTTGACGGTAATAAAATTTGGGCAATCATGATACCCACTCATCAAACATACTGCGGCTGTCGCTAATGCTTCTTCAGCATGATGAAGAGCATCCCACTCTTCCTTATCCAGATGAAGATTCAACCGCAGCGATTTATCGTGCAATTCGCGATGCAGTTTAAAAAAGTTATCTCGTAGATGATTGCTTTCGCTGACGGACATGTATCCTTTGGCCTTCCTCAAATGCACGTATGCAGCGAGGTCAACTTGAGCGTCTTTCAACCGGTTCAGCAGGTCGATTCGCTGTCTGTCAACGAACATACTTCGATCCTCCTCTTTCCAACCTTGTTGCAATTAAATAGTATGGCTATTTTTTGAGCAAAATGCTGTCAAGGATCAATACTTCACATCTTATTAATATTAATTTACATTATTTCTCTTTCCAGTACCTCACATCCCCACGGTGCCAGTTCTAATTGTTGTGAACAAGCCTTGCCCGTTTCCGCCACTCGCCACGCTCCAGGAAGCACAACATTTTGTACATGAGCAGTGTAATTTTGTACAAAAACCCATTCCTGCTCGCCGTCTGTCCGACGCGTTGCAATAACGCCAGCAGGAAGTGCAGTAGCAAGTGCTTTTGGGAGATGAAGTGTGTTGATCAACATCGCGGCAAACGCTTGATGAAATGACGCATCATTACGCGAAGCCACATAGAAAGCACGACCTTGTCCGACGTGATTTACCGTTAACGCAGGTGTACCCGCATAAAAATCCTCACCATAGCGCGCCAGAACCTGAGCACCTTCGGCGTGAATAACCGCACATAATTCCCGTGCCTGCCATTGCCCCTGCAGTCCATACGCATTCGGCTCGCAGATAACTTCGTTATGCTGATAATCATTAAGACTATCAATCTCTTCAGCCCATACGCCCATCAGGTCACGCAACGGGCCAGGGAACCCACCCAGGTGACATAAATCGGTTTCATTGACAATCCCGGACCAGTAAGTGGTAACAAAATTGCCACCAGCTTCGACATAGGCACGAGCACGCGCAGCAAATCCATCGCGAACCATATAGAGCATTGGAGCGATAACTAACTGATAACCCGTAAGATCACAATCAGCATTGATAATATCGACCGCCACGCCCTGCTCCCAGAAAGGTCGGTAATGCTCCACTACCGTTTGTTCGTAGTGGATACCGCAATTGCGCGGCCCGGCAGCATCATTGACCGCCCAGCGGTTTTCCCAGTCGAAAATAATGGCAACTTTGGCCTGCGTTTTCGTCCCAACCAGTTGTTTAAGATGAGCCAGCCGTTGCCCCAGTTGTATGACTTCGCGCCCGGTACGCGTCTCCAGATGACCGACGTGATCAACCACCGCACCATGAAACTTCTCCACGGCACCACGACTCTTACGCCACTGAAAATAGTGCACGCCATCTGCGCCGTGAGCGACGGCTTGTAAGGAAGAAAGAATATTCATTCCCGGCTTTTTCAATTTGCTGGTTGGCTGCCAGCTTGTCTGACTGGGCGTGGATTCCATCAGAATAAACGGTTTATTTTTCAAGGTACGCATCAGGTCGTGATACATCGCGGTTTTACAGGCTACGGCGCGTTCATCTTCCTGTTTGTGCCACATGGGGTAGCTATCCCAACTCACAAAATCAACCACTTCGGCTAATGCCCAGTAGTTGTAGTCATTGAAATACCACATAAAATTGGTCGTCGCAGGTAAATCGGGGCGTTCTGCTTTTAACGGCGCGATTTCCATTTGATAGAACTCTTTTACCTGCGATGTGACAAAGCGCCGCCAATCAAGATTCAAACCGTGGTTGGACATTTCACCTATTGGGGAAGGAGATTCAATTTGTGACCAGTCACTGTATGTATGACTCCAGAAGCCAGTCCACCATGCCTGATTAAGCGCCTCAAGAGTGGTGTAACGCGTCTGCAACCAACGGCGAAACGCCTGTTGGCATCCATTACAATGACACTCTCCGCCATACTCATTACTGATATGCCATCCCAGAACCGCCGGATGATTGGCGTATCGCTGCGCCAGCTTACGGTTAATTTGCGTCACTTTATCTTTATACACTGGCGAAGAAAGGCAGTGATTATGGCGACCACCGTGAAGCATTTTCTCGCGTGAGGCGCTAACTCTCAGAACCTCTGGATAACGAGCAGCAAGCCAGGCGGGTTTGGCTCCGCTTGGTGTTGCGAGGAAGACAGAGATCCCACCAGCATGAAGTTTATCCAGCACCTCATCCAGCCAGTCAAAGCGATACTCACCCTCTGTGGGTTCCAGCATTGACCAGCTAAAAATGCCCACCGACATGGTGTTACAACCAGCCTGTTGCATCATAGCGATATCTTTTTCCAGAATCCCAGGGACATGTAACCATTGCTCCGGATTGTAATCAGCGCCATGAAGTAACCATGGGGCTCTGGGGATGATCGGTGGGTACTTGTCCATGTTGACTCCTGAATTGTTTTAAACAGACAAAAAATGTTATTCGTTCACAATAATGTCATCTAGTAATTTATTGCTTCGTTATGCAAGGAATGTCCGGCAGGAATGTGATCAAGTACGCGTTTTTCCCTTCAAACAGGTTCGTCGGTTCAGCTTACCGGCACTGAGACAGGTGAGCGTGATACGTATGACATTCACTGCGGTATACTGTGACAAATCTTTTAGCCGGGGCGAATATGAAAACCAAAGCTGCAACCCTTGCCGATGTTGCTCGTCATGCCAATGTTTCTTATCAGACAGTGTCGCGGGTGCTTAACAATTCAGCGAACGTGTCTGCTAAAACACGTCAAAAAATTGAACAAGCCATTGCCGAACTTAAGTACGTTCCAAATCGCGTAGCTCAACAGTTGGTAGGGAAAGAGAGCAAAACGGTCGGGCTGGTTACAACTTCACTTGCCCTGCATGCCCCCTCGCAAATTGCGGCAGCAGTGAAAAAATATGCCGGAGAACAGGGATATCAGGTGCTGATATCCATGATTGACGATGTTGATATTAAAGGTATTCAGGCTGCAATTAATGAATTAAAAGCACAACGGGTAACAAAGATTATTATCAACGCACCGCTGGAAACGGCATTGGCTGAAACACTGGTTGCTGAAAACAGCGATGTATTGTGTTTGTTTCTCGACGTGGACCCTTATAGCCCGGTATTTAACGTCACTTTTAATCCCGCAGAAGGTGCACGCGCCAGCGTGAAACATCTTTACGATTTGGGGCATCGTCAATTTTGCTTGATCTCTGGCCCTGAAAATTCAGTACCAGCGCGGCTACGACTCAATACCTGGCGCGACACCCTCGCTTCACTCCAACTGACGCCGCTGGCCATTCATTATGGTAGTTGGGACGCTCAAAGCGGCTATCTGGCGACGTTACAAATGCTACGTGAAACACCACAGGTAACCGCTCTTCTGATCGCCAATGATCAGATGGCATTGGGGGCATTAAGCGCCTTACATCAACAAAAACGTAAAATCCCGCAAGATATTTCTGTCATAGGCTATGACGACACCTATGAGAGTGCATTTTTTGAACCTTCGCTAACGACGGTCGCAATCGACTTTGATTTACAAGGGAAAATTGCCGTTCAACAAATTTTACAGCCGGACGATGAACACGCGATGCTCCGCTCTTCAACCATCCTTCCCAGCCGCCTGGTCGTGCGTAACTCTGCTGGTCCCCTGCACTCACCACAGACTGATCTGATGAATATTGCTGAACACCTTCGCACACTGGCAGATGAGCTAACACGAAAGGCATAAAAGTAATACGTTCTCATAAAAAGATTTAGTGATCTGTTTCGCTAAATCTTTTTTATTATCAGCAATAATTGTGATGTAAATCTCAAACATTCATTTAACACATTGCCTAATCATCGCGGTCAGGGTCAGAGTAAAAATGAAATTGTTAACGTATGACATTTCCGGAGATGCATACCAAAACAATAACCAGTAAGCACAGCTAATGCCTGTGCCAACGGTAAATGACCCAACGCCAGTGATTGAGGATATGGCTATGTTATTGCCCGGTAAACGTAATTATATTTTGCTCAGTATTTTCGATTTTCTGTACCTCTTCGCCTGGTCGGCAACGATGGCATTTTTTGTCATATGGACGACACAGCATCTGGAAATTACCGCCACACGCACAGGATTGCTTTATTCCGTTAATGCTTTCATTGCGTTATTAATGCAGCCGTTCTTCGGTTTCATCTCCGATAAATTTGGTCTTAAGAAACAACTCATCTGGCTCCTCGTCGCATTATTACTTCCCGTAGGCCCATTCTTTATTTATGTGTATGCCCCGCTTCTGGTTCATAACTTCTGGCTGGGCGCTGTTTTGGGTGGCGTTTACCTGGGGATCATTTTTAATTCTGGCTGTGGCGTTCTGGATTCCTGGATAGATAAAGTTTCGCGCCGTTATCATTTTGAATATGGTCGCGTAAGAATGTGGGGCTCTCTGGGATGGGCCGCTGCCGCGTGGATTGTGGGTAAATACATTGATACCAGCCCTAATCTCTCTTTCTGGCTGGCAAGCTGTGCCATTGTGATCGCCGCAATCTGCTTTATGTTTACCAAAATTGAACTGACCGAGGCGGAAATTGAAAAAACCAATTCGTTGAAAGCTATCCATGCGCTTGAACTGGCGAAAAATAGTCAGTTCTGGTTTTTATTGATGTTCACTCTGTTCGTAACGCAAATTTATGACACCTACGATCAACAATTCGCACAATATTTTTCGCTGCAATTCCCGACGCCAGAAGAAGGCAATCGCTGGTACGGGATTCTGGCTTCTGTCCAGGTCTGTGGAGAAACCTTATTTCTCTGTCTGATGCCGTGGTTTGTTAACCGCACTGGCGCCAAATGGGCATTAGTGATTGCCGGGACCATTATGTCGCTACGCATTGCCGGTTCTGCTATCCAACTGGGGCCAGTGTGGATTGCGGCCGTTAAAATGATGCACGCCATCGAAAAACCACTGATCCTGGTGTCTGTGTTTAAATTTATCGCGGCTAACTTTGATCATAAACTCTCTTCGACGGTATACCTGCTGGTGCTTTTTGTGGCATCCATCGCCACGGCAATCTATTCACCCATTGCCGGCTATCTGTATGACACCATTGGCTTTGCTGAAACCTATCTAATCCTGGGGGCGATTGCCGGTTGCTTCACACTTATTTCGGTCTTTACGCTGCGGGACAAATCCAGTAGCCAGCCTGCGGAGGCGCTAACTGAAAACCCAGTAGCATGACAATCATTTGCGCCCCGATATTTGGGGCGTTTTCCTCGCCTGTTGACCAGATTACGATACAAATTTTATCCAGAACTCTGTAGAATCCCTGCCCTGACCTTTCCTGTAACTGAATATTTTTTAAGCTATGAGCAAAGTAACTCCCCAGCCGAAAATCGGCTTTGTTTCCCTCGGCTGTCCGAAAAACCTCGTCGATTCAGAGCGCATTCTTACCGAACTGCGTACTGAAGGTTATGACGTAGTACCGAGCTATGACGACGCAGATATGGTGATCGTCAACACCTGCGGCTTTATTGACAGTGCGGTGCAAGAATCACTGGAAGCCATTGGCGAAGCGTTGAATGAAAACGGCAAGGTGATTGTGACTGGTTGTCTGGGGGCAAAAGAAGATCAGATCCGCGAAGTTCACCCGAAAGTGCTGGAAATCACCGGGCCTCATAGCTACGAGCAGGTTCTGGAGCACGTTCATCACTACGTGCCAAAACCGAAACACAATCCGTTCCTGAGCCTGGTGCCGGAACAGGGTGTTAAGTTGACCCCACGTCATTATGCCTATCTGAAGATTTCCGAAGGTTGTAACCACCGCTGCACCTTCTGCATTATTCCTTCAATGCGCGGCGATCTGGTGAGCCGCCCGATTGGCGAAGTATTAAGCGAAGCGAAACGTCTGGTGGATGCGGGCGTTAAAGAGATTCTGGTGATCTCACAGGATACTTCCGCCTATGGCGTTGATGTAAAACACCGTACTGGCTTCCACAACGGCGAGCCGGTAAAAACCAGCATGGTCAGCCTGTGCGAACAGTTATCGAAACTGGGGATCTGGACACGTCTGCACTACGTTTACCCTTATCCGCACGTGGACGACGTCATCCCGCTGATGGCTGAAGGCAAAATCCTGCCATATCTGGATATTCCGCTGCAGCATGCCAGCCCGCGCATTCTCAAACTGATGAAGCGCCCAGGTTCGGTGGATCGCCAACTGGCACGTATCAAAAAATGGCGTGAAATCTGCCCGGAACTGACCCTGCGTTCAACCTTTATTGTCGGCTTCCCTGGCGAGACGGAAGAAGATTTCCAGATGCTGCTCGACTTCCTGAAAGAAGCACGTCTGGATCGCGTTGGCTGCTTTAAATACAGCCCGGTTGAAGGCGCAGATGCCAATGCTCTGCCGGACCAGGTCCCGGAAGAAGTGAAAGAAGAACGCTGGAATCGCTTCATGCAACTGCAACAACAGATTTCCGCCGAGCGCCTGCAGGAGAAAGTTGGCCGTGAAATTCTGGTGATCATCGACGAAGTGGATGAAGAAGGCGCGATTGGCCGCAGTATGGCTGATGCGCCGGAAATCGACGGCGCGGTCTATCTCAACGGTGAAACCAAGGTTAAGCCAGGCGACATCCTGCGTGTGAAAGTCGAGCATGCCGATGAGTACGATTTGTGGGGTAGTCGGGTTTAATTAATGCCAGGCCGGGCAAATTTATTTTCCCGGCCTGCTATAAACATTATTGCCAGCTAATCTGCGCCCTGCCGTTTTTCTTACTCTTATACAGTCGCTCATCTGCCAGCATTTTCAGCCGTTCAACGGTGGTACATTCATTTGAATGCGCTACGCCGATACTGGTGCTTAAATTAATGCTTCCCACCTGGAAATGAACGATTTCTTTTAATATCGATAGCAACTCTTCCAGCGTTCCACCTGTATAAATCACCGCAAATTCGTCGCCGCCAAAACGATAGACTTTGCCTTTATCCACCGGAATTTGTGATTTAAGGATTTTCACAACCTTAATCAACACTTCATCGCCCAACAAATGACCGAAAGTGTCGTTAATGTTCTTGAATTTATCGACGTCAAACAGGCACAAATATCCGCCTTTTTCCGGCAAGGCTTTTAAGTCTTCGTCAAAGGATTTTCTGCCCATCGCTTTGGTCAGGTCGTCAAGAAACGCTGAGTTATACATACTGTAGAGTTTTTTGACATCCGCCGCCGAGAAGAAAAGCCCACCGTCCAGCACACGGTCAAAATGGTTATTAATAATGGCTTCTTTTTCAACAATGCCCTGATTGATCACTCTGCGTACCAGATAGAGGCAGCTGGCCCCTGATATAACCGCCACCAATGCGGCAAAGAAGATGATCAACGTACATACCTGAAAATAAACGTCTTTTTTATAGGCAAACACATACAATCCTGTCGGCAAATAGGAGAAGTGCTCCATCGCTTCCGAAACAGTGAAGATGGCGTTTTTAGCGTTATATTCATCACCAGTAACCGATTTGCCATTCTTAAAAAGTGAGAACATCAGGTTATCGCTGTCCATTGCCAGTGATTTTGACAGTAAAGAAAAGCGCTCCAGCCCAAGCAAAAATATCAGACTACGATTATGGCTAACCGGGTAGAGATAATAGACGAAGGTTTTACCGTCAAAAGAGATAAACCCCGTATTCTTAACATGCAAATACTTAACCACCTGCATGATATTTGTACAATAGTTATTCTCGTACTCCTTTACCTGAATACACTCATCACTGGAAATCAGATAAGGTCCAACATCATACAAATAAGAAGGAGAAACCGAATCGGCATAGGCTGTGCGTAAGCCAACCAGCAATTGTTCTTCCGTAGGGTTTAGCGTATTGATGAGATCAATTGCCACACTACGCCGATATTCAGCAATATTTGCCACCGCAAAAGCAGTATCAATAACGGACTGTTTCAGGCCATACACCCGTTCTTTCACCATTTGAGTGTAGATCCCGCAGGCAACTGCCGAAATCATAATAAAAATCAGCAGACTGACTGTAAGTACGAATTTATTGATTCTGGACATACCTAAACTACTCTTTTACTAACTTTCCACTTTTATCCCAGGCAGAGAATGGCATAGGCTTCTGGTACAGATACCCTTGGGCCTGAACACAGCCTAATTTGATTAATTCACGCGCAACCTCTTCGCTCTCAACACCTTCTGCAATCACCGGAATCTGGTTATAGCGTGCCAGGTCGAAGATAATGCGTACAATTTTTCCCGCGGTGCCGAAAATATCGCCGGTAAATTGCGAATCTACTTTTATGCTGTCAGGGTTAATTTCATAAAAACGTTTCAGGTTTGACAGCCCTGTGCCAAAGTCATCAATCGATATCCCTACCCCTTGTTTACGCAGTTGTGCAATATTGAGATAAAAATGTTCATTAATTCGTTCGATCACTGTTTCAGTGATCTCAATACAGATACTATTCGCCTGCAGATCATGTTCTTTCATGATAGTTGTAAAATGCTCATGAAAGTGTGGTTCGTTTAGCTGCCAGGGTGACACATTAATATGCAGTAAGAAACCGTCCTTCAGGGTCGCACGCTGGCTAAAATGCCTGAATTCACGCATTGCGGTTTTAATAATTTGATAGCCAAGCTCATTGATAAACCCAATATCTTCAGCAATCGTAACAAACTTCAGTGGTGAGATTATTCCTCGTTCCGCAGAGATCCAGCGGCATAATGCTTCTGCGCCGATAATGTCTCTGGTTTTCATATCAACAATCGGTTGATAGACTAAAAACAATTCACCTATTTCCATTGCATGGCGAATATTACGCGCAATCCAGATATTCTCTTCAATTTCGTTGAGTTTCGCGTCATCACAGAAAATAAACTCAGAGAACATATGGTCACGGATACTGGAAATCGCCAGTTTCAGCTTTTCGGCATAACTCCAGGCGTTTTCACCCTTCAACGGTTCACAAATGGCAGATTTGTGTATGCGCAGATTGCGATAACCAAAGCTGCTGTCGAAATCATTTACCATCGCTATCTTGCGGGTAAACGTCTGTACATTTTCCCGGCACAATAATAAATAGAGATCGGCATTGAATGTCACTATATCGCAGCATTGCGCATATTTCTCGGCAATTCGCTGACACAGTTTCCTGACGATTTTATTGCGTTCCTCGACGCCAAACACAGCTTCGACGGCTTCCAGTCCGCACAGTTTGATGATCCCGACTGCCAGATATTGGCTATTATTAGATTCAATAATCGCCATGTTTTTGATAAAACCACTCTCCTGATCGTAGGAGATTAGCGAGAGCAGTTTATTCGAACGTTCAATTTCGGCATCTTTCATTTCCGCTATGGAATTTTTGATGCTGATAATCTCTTTCGCATCGCCTTCGCGGATTTTCAGCGCCTGCATTTGTTCAGTAGAATCGGGCAAAAACTCCAGCGTATTGACCAGTTCTGTCATTTCGGAAAATTGTCGACGAAACACACGCGTGGTCATTAAGTAAACCAACAGCAGTACGGTAATAATAAATACAAATGGTAGATAAAAGAGTTTATCTGATGCGTTAAATAAATTACCTGTTGGATAATAAAAATATATTTCAAACAACGAGTTATTTGGAACTTCTGATGTTCTTGCGATATATTCCGTGTCGAAAGAATCAATAATGTTATAATTTCCTTCGCTATTATAAATAATCAGTTTTTCACGGGCGAGTTGGTTTTTGGCGATGATCTCATGGCCTTGTTTCAAAAACAGCACTTCATCAGTCGAACTGATTTGATCAAGATATTCATTCAGATAGCGCCAGTTTAAGTCAACATGAATTTTGTTAACCGCCAGTAAGTCACGGTCTTTTCCATTAATTCGTAGGGTAAAAGAGATACACTTTTTCCCTGGTCGATCAAAGCAATTGTAGGCCGGATTCCAACTACTGACCGAGTTGTCTGATGCCACCGACCAGGGCCGCTGCGACGGGTTAAAGTCGGCAAAGATGACGCGTCCTGCCTCATCGACAAGCGGCCCATTTACTTTTTCCTGATGGTAAACAAGGATCTTATCATTCGCCCGACGTGAAAAGAGATAATATTTATTATCATCCAGTACCAATCCTACCGAATCCAGAAATGGCATCATTTCCATTTTCAGAATGACGGCACGTTTAATTTCTTCACTGTTTTTTAATAAATACAACGAGTCCTTTAACGTTAAGGCAGAACGCTCAATATCTTTAAAAAAATAACCTACGTTTTTTTGAATAAGTTCAAAGCGGCTATCGGCACGTTTTACCGCCCTTTCCGATACCAACTGATAGTTAATGATGAAAAAAAGACCAATAAATGACAGCGTAGCCAACAAAAATAAAATAATCAGTCTTATCTTTATCTTTTCGTATAAACTAAGCATGTTAATACACGTAACAAAATAACTATCAGTACGCTGCCCTGCTGCATAAATAGACTTTTACAGCAGCATATTTACCCAATTACCTGATTCTACAAAATCGGCAGAAAGTTACAACATTTGCGTATAGCAATAATTTCCTATGACGCCATTACATTTTTAAGCAATATTCTGCCGTGGCTATGCTTTAATTTTCGGGTCCAGCGCGTCGCGTAAGCCATCGCCCAGCAAGTTGAAAGCCAGCACGGTAAGGAAGATAGCGAGTGCCGGGAAAACCGCCACATGCGGCGCGATGACCATATCCGCTCGCGCTTCATTGAGCATAGCCCCCCATTCTGGTGTCGGCGGCTGCGCCCCCAGGCCAAGAAATGAAAGGCTGGCAGCCGAGATGATCGAAGTGCCAATACGCATTGTGAAAAAGACGACAATGGAAGAGACAGTCCCGGGCAAGATATGGCGCAACAAGATGGTCATGTCGCTGGCACCAATACTGCGCGCCGATTCAATAAAAGTTTGCTGTTTCAACACCAGCGTGTTGCCGCGCACCAGACGGGCAAAAGCCGGAATGGAAAAGATGGCGACTGCGATAATTACGTTGGCAATACCGCTTCCTAACACCGCAACAACAGCAATCGCCAGTAAAATACCCGGGAAGGCAAACAGCACATCGCAAATACGCATAATCAATCGGTCCCACCAGCCTTCGTAATATCCCGCCAGTAAACCCAATAGCGTACCGATCGCCGCACCAATAAAGACAGCAAACACACCCGCCGCCAGCGAGATTTGCGCGCCGACCAGGACACGGCTGAAAATATCACGCCCCAGCGAGTCGACACCAAACCAGTGTTGCAAAGAAGGTCCGTTATTCAGGTTGTCATAATCGAAAAAATTCTCGGCATCATAGGGGGCGATCCAACGGGCCAAAATTGCCACCACAATCAGCAAAATAACGAACAGTGCGGCGGCCATCGCCATATGCTGACGGCGAAAACGTCGCCAGAACTCATGCCACGGTGTACGTACCTGGTCAGGTTTTACCAGTGGCATAGCGTTTAACACTGCCTGACGTCGCCAGTTAAATAGTCGCATCCTTACTTGTACCTGATAGCCGGGTTAATGGCGGCGTAAAGCACATCCACCACTAAGTTGATAAGAATAAACTCCAGCGAGAAGAGCAGAATTTCTGCCTGAATCACCGGGTAATCACGCATTTCTACCGAATCGACCAGTAAACGCCCAAGTCCGGGCCAGTTAAATACTTTCTCCACCACGATAGAGCCACCGAGCAAAAAGCCAAACTGCAATCCCATCATGGTGACCACAGGGATCATGGCGTTGCGTAAACCATGCTTGAGGACAACCCAGGTTTCGCTTACCCCTTTCGCCCTCGCGGTACGCATATAATCCTCACTTAAAACATCAACAAACGAGGCGCGGGTAAAACGCGCCATCACTGCCGCCACCGCCGCGCCGAGCGTCAGAGAAGGTAATATGTAATGCTGCCAACTGTCTGCACCTACGGTAGGCAACCAGCCCAGTTCAACAGAGAAAACCTGAATCAGCAGTATTCCGAGCGCAAATGCCGGAAATGAAATCCCTGATACTGCGATGGTCAAACTTAATCGATCCGGCCAACGGTTACGCCAGACGGCGGCGATAATACCCGCCGCCATGCCGAACAGCACCGCCCATGTCATACTGGTAATGGTCAACCACAGCGTAGGCATGAAACGGCTGGCGATCTCCTCGGCAACCGGACGACGCGACACCATCGACAGACCAAAATCCCCCTGCACGGCATTGCTGATATAGTGCCAGAACTGGTGATACAGCGGCTGATCCAGCCCCAGTTGCTGACGCACCAGTTCGATGACCTGCGCATCGGCTTCTGGACCGGCAATCAATCGCGCCGGGTCGCCGGGTAGCATATGGACAAACAAAAACACCAGCACCGAGACAATAAACAGCGTCGGAATCAGCCCCAGCAAGCGTTTGATAACGTAATTAAGCATTCCTCTCCCTGCGCTACTTATTGCAAATCCGCATCTTCAAAGCTAAAGCCAGTGTCTGGCATAATCCAAAAACCGCTCAGTTTTTTGCTGTGTGCCGACACCAGTTTTTCTACCACCAGCGGGATCCACGGCGACTCTTGCCAGATGGTATCCTGCACCGCCTTATACAAGCGCGCCTTTTCCGCTGGATCGTTGGTTTTCAGCGCCTGGGCAAGCTCGTCATCCACCTGCTTATTGCTGTAAAACGCAGTATTAAACAGCGTCGGTGGCCAGTTCTGCGAGGCGAACAGCGGCGATAGCGCCCAGTCAGCTTCACCGGTCGAGGCCGACCAGCCAGTATAGAACATTCGCACGCCGCTCTCTTTCTGCCCTTTACCTTCAACTTCTGCCGCCCGCTGCCCGGCATCCATCGCCGTTACCTGGGCTTTAATCCCCACCTGCGCTAGCTGTTGCTGGGTAAATTGCAGCACTTTCTGCGCGGTACTGTGATTATGTGATGACCACAATGTGGTACTGAAACCGTTGGGATATCCCGCCTCTTTTAATAGTTCGCGCGCTTTAGCCGGATCGTAAGGCCACGGTTTATAACTTTGCGCGTAGGCAATACTCGGTGGCACCACACCAGTGGCAGGAACGGCATATCCCGCAAAGGCCACTTTCACCAGTGCCTGACGGTTGATGGCGTAATTCAGTGCCTCACGCACTTTTGGGTTATCGAATGGTTTCTGCGTCACGTTCATACTGATATAACGCTGCATAATCGACGGGCTGGCCATCAGCTCGATATTTTTGTTCTTGTCCAGTAGCGCAGCTTGTTCATAAGGGATAGGGAAAGCAAACTGCGCTTCACCGGTTTGCAGCATTGCCGCGCGGGTATTGTTGTCCGCCACCGGACGCCAGGTGATGCTGTCCAGTTTGGGCAAGCCTGGCTGCCAGTAACCCGCAAATTTTTTAACCTTCACAAAATCGGTCTGGTTCCAGGTATCCAGTGCATACGGTCCGGTTCCGACCGGATGAAAACCAATCTCCTTGCCATATTTTTCCAGCGCCGCCGGTGAAATCATCGCAGTCGCCGGGTGAGCGAGGATGTTAATAAACGCGGAGAACGGTTGCTTGAGCGTAATCTTCACCGTTGTCGGATCGACCGCTTCAGTTTTGGCAATATTTTTGTACAAGTTATAGCGTTTTAGATGATTTGCCGGATCGCTGGCTCGGTCCAGATTCGCTTTGACGGCTGCGGCGTTAAAGTCGGTGCCGTCCTGGAACTTAATCCCTTCGCGCAATTTCACGGTGTAAGTGAGGCCGTCATCGGAAACGGTATAACTCTCCGCCAGCACGTTTTTCAGTTTCATCTCTTTATCCAGACCGAACAGTCCCTGATAAAAAGATTTCGCTACGGCCTGAGATAACGTGTCATTCGCGTCATACGGATCGAGCGTAGTGAAGTTCGATCCCACTGCCACAACCACATCTTTGGCAGCGAATGCACAAGGTGCCATCAACGCTGCGGCAATGCCCAGCGCCACTAACCCACTACGGTGTACAGCTCTTGCCATTTTATTCTCCGCCTGAATGTTATCTACGCAAAAATGCGTACTCTGATTGTGGTTGTGCGACGTAATGCCCTGGCCCGACGCATTGCAACGAGACGGCGGCAACCTCTTCGCCACGCAGATGAATATTGCTGGGAAGATCATCCGACAGCAGCACGCGCTGCGGTCGTAGTCGGGACGGTTCAGCGACCGGAACTGCCGCCAGTAATTTACGTGTATAAGGGTGCTGCGGATTTTCAAAGACCGCACGCCGTGGACCAATTTCAACGATTTGCCCGAGATACATCACCGCCACACGATGACTGATCCGCTCTACAACGGCCATATCGTGGGAGATAAACAGAAAGGCGATGCCAAACTCGCGCTGGAGATCGAGCAACAAGTTGATGATTTGCCCACGGATAGAAACATCCAGCGCCGAGACGGCTTCATCGGCAATGATCACTTTTGGATTCAATGCCAACGCGCGAGCAATGCAGATGCGCTGACGCTGACCGCCGGAAAACTCATGCGGGTAACGCCACGCATGTTCAGGTAACAGGCCAACGCGTTCCAGCAACCACGCAACGCGTGCAGCAGCTTCTTCACCTTGCAATAAACCGTGTACACGCAGCGGTTCGACAATCGAATCACCAATGGTCTGACGTGGGTCCAGCGAGGCGTAAGGGTCCTGAAAAATAAACTGAATATCGCGGCGCAATGCCTGAAGTTTGCCAGGTGAAAGGGTATCGATTCGCTGCCCTTTGAAGATGATTTCGCCGCCCTGGGATTCAACCAGGCGCAGCAACGCCCTACCGGTGGTTGATTTGCCACTCCCGGACTCTCCCACCAGCGACAACGTTTCGCCAGGCCAGAGATCAAAACTGACCTTCTCAACCGCATGCACTTCTCGCGTAACGCGATTCAGTAAGCCACTACGTAAAGGGAAACGGGTCACCAGATTACGCACCTGTAAAACAGGGTCGCCATCAACCACCGTTTTCTGCTCGACAGGTCGTTCATGTTTAGCCGGATGTTCAAGTGATATCAGCGGGAAACGGCGAGGATAATCTTGCCCTTTCATCGCCCCCAACTGCGGCACGGCAGCCAACAGCGCGCGGGTATAAGGATGCTGTGGCGCATGAAAAATCTGTTCAACGCTGCCCGTTTCGACCGCTTCGCCCTGATACATCACCAGCACCCGATCGGCTATCTCCGCCACCACGCCCATGTCGTGAGTAATAAAGATGACGCCCATCGACATCTCTTTTTGCAATACTTTGATTAATTGCAGGATCTGCGCCTGAATGGTGACGTCCAGCGCGGTGGTTGGTTCATCCGCAATCAGCACCGCCGGGCGACATGACAGCGCCATTGCAATCATCACTCGCTGGCGCATCCCGCCGGAGAGTTGATGCGGATAACGCGAAAGAATGGTTTGGGCTTCCGGGATGCGAACCTGATCCAGCATCCGCTTCGCCTCTACCATCGCCTGTTCACGACTGGCGTTTTGATGCAAACGGATAGACTCGGCGATCTGCTCACCCACAGTAAATACCGGATTCAGCGAGGTCATCGGCTCCTGAAAAATCATCGCGATATCTGCGCCGCGCACATGCTGTATTTGACTGGCACTCTGCTCGTTAAGCTCAATCACTTCACGACTGCGTCGCCGCAACAGCATTTTATCGCACTGCACCAGACCGCCTGTTTGTTCCAATAGACGCATCAATGCCAGTGCTGTGACAGATTTACCGGAACCTGATTCCCCGACAATGGCCAGCGTCTCGCCGCGTCGCAGCCGAAAAGAAAGATTGCGCACCGCAGCCACTTTCTGCTGGTCCTGCATAAAGGCAATGTTGAGATTATCGACCGCCAGGACATCACCGGCATCAAGTTCATCACTGTGTGGCAACGGTGTCCCCTTTTTCGCGGTAGATACCAGTGGTTGGTGTATCGCCTGCATAGCCCCAGGCGCGATACATTCCTTCGGTGTTAAACGGTAGTGCGACGTTACCTTCGTGGTCGACAGCGATTAAGCCACCGCTGCCGCCAAGCGCCGGGAGTTTTTCCATCACCACCCGCTCGCAGGCTTCCGCGAGGCTTAGACCGCCATAATCCATTAACGCGCCGATGTCATACACCGCCAGCGCGCGGATGAAGACTTCGCCCGTACCGGTACAAGAAACCGCCACACTGGCGTTATTGGCGTAGCATCCAGCACCCACTAAGGGACTATCGCCCACTCGTCCGGGTAATTTATTGGTCATTCCGCCCGTGGACGTGGCGGCCGCCAGATTGCCGTGTAAATCCAACGCCACGGCGCCCACCGTACCCATTTTTTGTTTTTCATCCAGCGGAGCGCCGCTATGGTCGAGGACGGTTTCCCCACACTCACGCGCCGCCAGCAGCTGTTCATAACGCAAAGGCGTAGAGAAAATCTCCGGCGAGACGCGCTCCATGCCATGAGAAAAAGCAAAGTTTTCCGCCCCCTCACCAATCATCATCACATGCGGGCTTTGCTCCATCACCAGACGAGCGGCAAGAATTGGGTTGCGCAGATGGCTAACGCCCGCCACCGCCCCCGCTTTCAGGGTGTTGCCATCCATCACGCAGGCGTCCAGTTCATGCGTTTCATCACGCGTAAAGACGGCGCCAATTCCGGCGTTAAAGAGCGGACACTCTTCCAGCAGGCGCACCGCTTCTGTCACCACATCCAGCGCGCTTTCGCCCGCTTCGAGCATTTGCTGTCCGGTTTCAACAATGGCAGACAGCGCCTCAATGTAGCGTAATTCCTGTTGCAGACTCATCTGTGCGCGGCTAATTGCGCCTGCGCCGCCGTGGATTGCAATGACTGCTTTGCCCATAGTCTTCGTCCATTAAGGGTGGCTCGCCACTTTTGCTATAAATATCAGAATTTTTATGAATTACTCATTCAATTTTTGAATATAGAAAGATGTATATGGCATGTAAAGGCGAGTGTCTGCTCTACGACCGAGGTGGCATACAGTCTGTGGCGTTTTTCTGACATAATAGGCAAATTCGATTTTGCCTCCGCAGGAGTGTTTTCATGGAATTTACCACCGGATTGATGTCGCTCGACACCGCGCTTAATGAGATGCTTTCTCGCGTTACCCCACTGACCGCCCAGGAAACGCTGCCACTGGTACAGTGTTTTGGCCGTATTCTGGCGAGCGATGTGGTTTCGCCGCTGGATGTCCCAGGGTTTGATAACTCCGCAATGGACGGTTACGCGGTACGTTTGGCCGATATCACCTCCGGACAACCGCTGCCCGTTGCCGGGAAGTCGTTTGCCGGTCAGCCTTATCATGGCGAGTGGCCCGCTGGCACCTGCATCCGCATTATGACTGGCGCACCAGTACCGGAAGGCTGCGAAGCAGTGGTAATGCAGGAACAGACTGAACTAACGGACAATGGCGTACGTTTTACCGCTGAAGTGCATAGCGGGCAAAATATTCGCCGTCGCGGTGAAGATATCTCTGCGGGCGCGGTTGTTTTTCCGGCAGGTACTCGCCTGACTACCGCTGAACTGCCAGTGATTGCTTCGCTAGGGATTGCCGAAGCTCCGGTGATTCGTAAAGTGCGAGTGGCGCTATTTTCCACGGGTGATGAGTTGCAGTTACCCGGTCAGCCTCTGGGCGATGGGCAAATTTACGATACCAACCGCCTCGCGGTGCATTTGATGTTAGAACAGCTGGGTTGTGAAGTAATCAACTCAGGGATTATTCGCGACGATCCACATGCCCTGCGCGCCGCATTTATTGAAGCCGACAGCCAGGCGGATGTGGTGATCAGTTCCGGTGGTGTTTCGGTTGGTGAAGCGGATTACACCAAAACCATTCTCGAAGAACTGGGCGAAATTGCGTTCTGGAAACTGGCGATTAAACCGGGCAAACCGTTCGCGTTTGGTAAACTCTCCAATAGCTGGTTCTGCGGCCTGCCGGGCAATCCGGTTTCTGCGACGCTGACCTTCTATCAATTAGTACAACCTTTGCTGGCCAAATTAAGCGGCAATACCGCCAGTGGCCTGCCCGCGCGCCAGCGCGTACGCACGGCATCTCGTCTGAAGAAATCCCCTGGACGTCTTGATTTCCAGCGCGGCGTGCTGCAACGCAACGCCGACGGCGAGCTGGAAGTTACGACCACCGGGCATCAGGGTTCACATATATTTAGCTCCTTTAGCCTCGGCAACTGCTTTATCGTGCTGGAGCGCGATCGCGGCAATGTTGAAGCGGGCGAATGGGTGGAAGTCGAGCCATTTAATGCGTTGTTCGGAGGCCTGTAATGGCGGAACTCAGCGATCAGGAGATGCTGCGCTACAATCGGCAAATCATCCTGCGTGGTTTTGATTTTGACGGTCAGGAAGCATTGAAAGATTCCCGCGTGCTGGTCGTTGGCCTGGGCGGCCTCGGCTGCGCAGCCTCGCAGTATCTGGCAAGCGCCGGTGTCGGCAACCTGACGCTGCTCGACTTCGACACGGTTTCGCTCTCAAATTTACAGCGCCAGACGCTGCACAGTGATGCTACGGTCGGGCAACCGAAGGTGGAATCAGCCCGTGACGCACTGGCGCGGATCAATCCACATATCGCGATTACGCCGGTAAACGCGTTGCTTGATGACGCTGAACTGGCTGCGTTGATTGCTGAACACAATCTGGTGCTCGACTGTACGGATAACGTTGCGGTACGTAATCAACTGAACGCGGGCTGTTTTGCCGCGAAGGTGCCGCTGGTTTCCGGCGCGGCAATTCGTATGGAAGGGCAAATCACGGTCTTTACTTATCAGGACGGTGAGCCGTGCTATCGCTGCCTTAGCCGTTTGTTTGGCGAGAACGCGTTAACCTGCGTGGAAGCGGGCGTAATGGCACCGTTGATTGGGGTGATTGGTTCGTTGCAGGCAATGGAAGCGATAAAACTGCTGGCAGGTTATGGCAAACCCGCCAGCGGTAAAATCGTAATGTACGATGCGATGACTTGTCAGTTTCGAGAAATGAAACTGATGCGTAATCCGGGGTGTGAGGTGTGCGGGCATTAATTGCCAGCTCCGGGCCTGATAAGATGCGGCAAGCGGCGCATCAGGCATTTGCTCCAGGCGCCAGATGCGGCGTGAACGCCTTATCTGGCCTACGGTTCGGGCGCAGATTTCCAGGTCTGATAAGACGCGGCAGGCATCAGTGCACTCCGCCACGTCAACAGCAATTTATGAGGATGACAAGCGCCCTGTTAAATCGACGTTCTGCCAAACGCCCCCTGCCAGTCCTGCTCAAACTTCGCCACGGCGGCATCAACTGCCGGATAGCTAATCATCTGTTGCGCGACATCCAGCGGCAGTGTGATTGATTCGCATCCTGCCAATAAGCAGTCCAGCGCCTGACGCGGGGTTTTGAAACTGGCTGCCAGCACTTTCGCCTGTGGCGCGTGCATTTTCAGTAACTGGTGTAAGTCAGTCACCGTCTGAATACCACTCCCGCCCTGGGCATCAATTCGGTTGACGTAAGGCGCAACATACTCCGCACCCGCCAGCGCCGACAGCAGCCCTTGCGCTGCCCCATACACCGCCGTACCCAGCGTCGGAATACCTTCCGCTTTTAATAGCTTAATCGCTGCCAGCCCCTCTGCAGTCACAGGTACTTTAACCACGATATCCGCAATAATAGAACGCAGTTTACGCGCATCGTTCACCATACCTTCAGCAGTAGTAGACATGACCTGCGCAAACAAACGCCCCTGTCCGCCCATCGCCTCATGTAACTCAGGAAGTAAAACTTCCAGAGGCTTCTTACCTGCCGCCACAATACTTGGATTAGTGGTCACACCCGCCAACGGAAAAACACGAGCCAGCGTCTTCACTGCGGCGACGTCTGAAGTATCCAGATACAGTTCCATAGTCATCCTCTAAATCTACTTTTGTATGAAATCAGACTATCACGAAAAAACTCTCTGAACAGTTGATGCACATCAATCTAACTTTCATTCAAAAGTATTTTAATGTTTGAACGAAAAAGAGGGGCATCTATGATCTTCAACATTCAGCGCTATTCGACCCACGACGGTCCCGGTATCCGCACGGTAGTTTTCCTAAAGGGGTGCTCGCTGGGCTGCCGCTGGTGTCAGAACCCGGAAAGCCGCGCCCGCACGCAAGATCTGCTGTATGACGCACGACTGTGTCTGGAAGGCTGCGAACTATGCTCAAAAACCGCTCCGGAAGTGATTGAGCGCGCGCTGAATGGTTTACTCATTCACAGGGAAAAGTTAACGCCTGAACATCTGACGGCGCTGACCGACTGCTGTCCGACTCAGGCATTAACCGTGTGCGGTGAAGCGAAAAGCGTTGAGGAGATCATGGCGACCGTTCTGCGCGATAAACCATTTTACGATCGCAGCGGCGGCGGTTTAACGCTTTCCGGTGGTGAGCCGTTTATGCAGCCGGAAATGGCAATGGCACTACTGCAAGCCAGCCACGAGGCCGGTATTCATACTGCGGTAGAAACCTGTCTGCATGTGCCGTGGAAATATATCGCCCCTTCTCTGCCCTATATCGATCTGTTTCTTGCCGATTTAAAACACGTTGCCGACGCGCCGTTTAAACAGTGGACTGACGGCAGCGCCGCCAGAGTGCTGGATAATCTGAAAAAACTCGCCGCAGCGGGCAAAAAAATCATCATTCGCGTGCCGCTGATTCAGGGCTTTAATGCCGATGAAGCCAGTGTGAAAGCCATTACTGATTTTGCCGCCAGTGAACTGCACGTTAACGAAATCCATTTCTTGCCCTACCACACGCTGGGCATCAACAAATATCACTTACTTAATCTGCCCTATGACGCCCCGGAAAAACCGCTTGATGCGCCAGAACTGCTCGACTTTGCCCAGCAGTATGCCTGCCAGAAAGGGTTAACCGCGACCTTACGAGGATAACAATCATGACAACACTGAAACTGGACACGCTCAGCGACCGCATTAAAGCGCACAAAAATGCGCTGGTGCATATTGTGAAACCGCCGGTCTGTACCGAGCGCGCACAGCACTATACTGAGATGTATCAACAACATCTCGACAAGCCAATCCCGGTACGTCGCGCGCTGGCGCTGGCGCACCACCTGGCGAATCGCACCATCTGGATCAAACACGATGAGTTGATCATTGGCAACCAGGCAAGCGAAGTTCGCGCCGCGCCGATCTTCCCGGAATATACCGTCTCCTGGATCGAAAAAGAGATTGATGATCTGGCGGATCGTCCGGGTGCTGGTTTTGCGGTCAGCGAAGAGAACAAACGTGTTCTGCATGAAGTGTGCCCATGGTGGCGCGGTCAGACCGTACAGGATCGCTGCTATGGCATGTTTACCGATGAGCAAAAAGGCCTGCTGGCGACTGGCATCATTAAAGCGGAGGGCAATATGACCTCCGGCGATGCGCACCTGGCGGTCAATTTCCCGCTGCTGTTGGAAAAAGGGCTTGATGGTCTGCGCGAGAAAGTGGCAGAGCGCCGCTCACGTATCAACCTGACTGTGCTGGAAGATTTGCACGGCGAGCAGTTCCTGAAAGCGATTGATATCGTACTGGTGGCAGTCAGTGAACACATTGAACGTTTCGCTGCACTGGCGCGAGAAATGGCCGCCACCGAATCCCGCGAAAGTCGTCGTGATGAACTGCTGGCGATGGCAGAAAACTGCGACATCATCGCCCACCAGCCGCCGCAAACTTTCTGGCAGGCGCTGCAACTGTGCTACTTCATCCAGCTGATTTTGCAGATTGAATCTAACGGTCACTCGGTGTCGTTTGGTCGTATGGATCAGTATCTCTATCCGTACTATCGCCGCGACGTTGAACTCAACCAGACGCTGGATCGCGAACACGTTATCGAGATGCTGCATAGCTGCTGGCTGAAACTGCTGGAAGTGAACAAGATCCGCTCCGGCTCGCACTCAAAAGCCTCTGCGGGAAGTCCGCTGTATCAGAACGTCACCATTGGCGGGCAAAATCTGGTTGATGGTCAGCCGATGGACGCGGTGAATCCACTCTCTTACGCAATCCTCGAATCTTGCGGTCGCCTGCGTTCGACTCAGCCTAACCTCAGCGTGCGTTACCATGCGGGAATGAGCAACGATTTCCTCGATGCCTGTGTGCAGGTGATCCGCTGCGGCTTCGGGATGCCTGCGTTCAACAACGACGAAATCGTGATTCCGGAATTTATTAAACTCGGTATTGAACCGCAGGACGCTTACGACTACGCAGCGATTGGTTGTATCGAAACCGCCGTCGGCGGTAAATGGGGCTATCGTTGCACCGGCATGAGCTTTATCAACTTCGCTCGCGTGATGCTGGCGGCGCTGGAAGGTGGTCGTGATGCCACCAGCGGCAAAGTGTTCCTGCCACAAGAAAAAGCGTTGTCAGCGGGTAACTTCAACAACTTCGATGAAGTCATGGACGCGTGGGATACGCAAATCCGTTACTACACCCGCAAATCAATCGAAATCGAATATGTCGTCGACACCATGCTGGAAGAGAACGTGCACGATATTCTCTGCTCGGCGCTGGTGGATGACTGTATTGAGCGAGCGAAAAGTATCAAGCAAGGCGGCGCGAAATATGACTGGGTTTCTGGCCTGCAGGTCGGCATTGCCAACCTCGGCAACAGCCTGGCGGCAGTGAAGAAACTGGTATTTGAACAGGGCGCGATTGGTCAGCAACAACTGGCTGCCTCACTGGCGGAAGACTTCGACGGTCTGACTCACGAGCAGTTGCGTCAGCGTCTGATTAACGGCGCGCCGAAGTACGGCAACGACGATGATAGCGTCGATACGCTGCTGGCTCGTGCTTATCAGACCTATATCGACGAACTGAAACAGTATCATAACCCACGCTACGGTCGTGGCCCGATCGGCGGCAATTATTACGCAGGTACATCATCTATTTCCGCCAACGTACCATTCGGCGCGCAGACTATGGCAACGCCGGACGGACGTAAAGCGCATACCCCGCTGGCAGAAGGCGCAAGCCCGGCCTCCGGCACCGACCATCTCGGCCCAACGGCGGTCATCGGCTCAGTGGGTAAACTGCCTACCGCAGCGATTCTCGGCGGTGTGTTGCTCAACCAGAAACTGAACCCGGCGACGCTGGAGAACGAATCTGACAAGCAGAAACTGATGATCCTGCTGCGCACCTTCTTCGAAGTGCATAAAGGCTGGCACATTCAGTACAACATCGTTTCCCGCGAAACATTGCTGGAAGCGAAAAAACATCCGGATCAATACCGCGATCTGGTGGTGCGCGTAGCAGGTTATTCCGCCTTCTTCACTGCGCTCTCTCCAGACGCGCAGGACGATATCATCGCCCGTACCGAACATATGCTGTAACTCTTCCGCCCAGCGGCCACCGTCGCCGGGCTATATCATTCACAGTATCAATTTCTCGCTCAATTACATTCGAAATAAATTTGTGCCCTGCGTCACATTGTTATTACACTGTGGCGGTTTGCATTCATTGCCAGGAGCACTTCTTATGAGCGTAAAAGTTATCGTCACAGACATGGACGGTACTTTTCTAAACGACGCCAAAACGTACAATCATGAGCGTTTTATGGCGCAATATCAGGAACTGAAAAATCGCGATATTGAGTTCGTTGTCGCCAGCGGTAACCAGTATTACCAGCTCATTTCCTTCTTCCCTGAGCTAAAAGATGAAATCTCTTTTGTTGCAGAAAACGGCGCTCTGGTTTACGAACACGGCAAGCAGCTTTTTCACGGCGAACTGACCCGACATGAATCGCGGATTGTTATTGGCGAGTTATTGAAAGATAAACAACTGAATTTTGTTGCCTGTGGTTTGCAAAGTGCATACATCAGTGAAAATGCCCCGGAATCATTCGTTGCATTGATGGCAAAACACTACCATCGCCTGAAACCTGTAAAGGATTACCAGGACATTGACGACGTACTGTTCAAGTTTTCTCTGAACCTGCCGGATGAACAGATCCCACTGGTGATAGACAAACTGCACATTGCACTCGACGGCATTATGAAACCGGTGACCAGTGGTTTTGGGTTTATTGACCTGATTATACCTGGCCTGCATAAAGCGAACGGTATTTCACGGTTGATAAAACGCTGGGATTTGTCGCCGCAAAATGTAGTGGCAATTGGTGACAGCGGTAACGACGCCGAAATGTTAAAAATGGCGCATTACTCTTTTGCAATGGGCAATGCTGCTGAAAGTATTAAACAAATCGCTCATTACGCTACGGATGACAATAATCATGAAGGCGCGCTGAATGTAATTCAGGCGGTGCTGGATAACATCGCTCCTTTCAATCGTTGATCTTCCCCCGGGCCGGAGTGACCACTTCGGCCTCTCGCCTTTTTGCTCGCTTTGTGCGGTGACTCAAGATCTTTATCTTGCGTTAACTTATTTTTAACTTAAAGTATCAATCGTAATCATTTTACTTTCGAACGAAAGATGAGAGGTTGATATGGCTTTTTCCTGTGAGACGCTGCCCACAGATGCGAAAGCGGCTATCCGAGAAATGAAAGCTGCGCTGCGGGAACAGCTCGGTGATGTACAACAGGTTTTCGATACACTCTCTGCAAAAATCGAAACGCGTGTTGCTGAAATCGATGCCCTAAAAGCGCAAGGGCTGCCGGTTTGGCCGGAAGTTTCTTATAGCGATATTGCCGCAGGGACAGTAAGCGATGTCACTCGCAATGAAATTAAACGTCGCGGCTGTGCAGTAATAAAAGGTCATTTCCCTCGCGAGCAGGCGCTGGCGTGGGATCGTGCCATGCTCGATTATCTCGATATCAATCATTTTGATGATGTTTATAAAGGCCCTGGCGACAGTTTTTTCGGCTCACTGGAGGCTTCTCGTCCCGAAATCTATCCCATTTACTGGTCACAAGCACAGATGCAGGCGCGGCAGAGCGAAAATATGGCTGCTGTGCAATCTTTCCTGAACCGCCTGTGGAAGTCTGAAAGCAACGGCAAGCAGTGGTTTGATCCTGATATCAGTGTGATTTACCCGGATAGGATCCGTCGCCGCCCTCCAGGTACTACATCTAAAGGTCTGGGCGCGCATACCGATTCTGGTGCGCTGGAACGGTGGTTATTGCCCGCTTATCAGCGCGTTTTTGCCAATGTGTTCAATGGTAATTTCGATGATTACGATCCCTGGGATGCTGCACACCGGACTGATGTCGAAGAGTACACGGTGGATAACACGACCAAATGTTCAGTGTTCCGCACGTTTCAAGGCTGGACTGCGCTCTCTGATATGATATCGGGTCAGGGATTGTTGCATGTGGTGCCTATCCCGGAAGCGATGGCGTATGTTTTATTGCGCCCGCTGCTGGATGACGTACCGGACGATGAACTGTGCGGGGTTGCACCTGGCAAAGTTCTTCCCATTTCAGAGAAATGGCATCCACTATTGATTAAAGCGCTGACATCCATTCCCGCGATAACAGCAGGGGATTCCGTCTGGTGGCACTGCGATGTGATTCACTCCGTCGCGCCAGTAGACAATCAACAGGGTTGGGGCAACGTGATGTATATCCCTGCTGCGCCAATGTGCGAGAAAAATCGGGCTTATGCACACAAAGTCAAAATGGCGCTGGAAAAAGGCGCATCACCGGGCGACTTCCCGCGGGAAGATTATGAAGCAAACTGGGAAAGCCGCTTTACACTGGATGATCTGAACATTCACGGTAAGCGCGCACTGGGCATGGACGTGTAAGAGTTGATGGATTATTGGAAGTGAGGTTAAGGAAGTAGGTTCGATGTTGCTCAGATTGCTGACAAAGTGCGCTTTGTTCATGCCGGATGCGGCGTTACCGCCTTATCCGACCTAAAACGGCTTGCAGATTCAATACATTGCAGGTCCTGCGTAGGCCTGATAAGCGTAGCGCATCAGGCAATCTTGCGTTTGTCCTCAGCCACCGTCACCCCGACTGTATCGGGGTGACGGGCAATAACTTACTCGATCCCTCTGCTACGCAGGTAATCTTCGTAATTACCGCTAAAGTCGATCACGCGTTCCGGAGTGATTTCCAGAATGCGGGTCGCCAGGGAGCTTACAAACTCACGGTCGTGAGAAACAAAGATCAGCGTACCCTGATACAGTTCCAGCGCCATGTTCAGTGACTCGATGGATTCCATATCCAGGTGGTTGGTCGGTTCGTCCATGATCAGAATGTTCGGCTTCTGCATCATTAACTTACCAAACAGCATCCGCCCTTTTTCCCCACCGGAAAGCACTTTAGCTGGCTTTTTGATATCGTCCTGGCTGAACAGTAAACGACCGAGAATGCTGCGTACCGCCTGCTCGTCATCGCCTTCCTGCTTCCACTGGCTCATCCATTCGAACACGGTCAGATCATTTTCAAACTCATATTCGTGGTCCTGGGCATAGTAACCAATGCGCGCGTTCTCAGACCATTTTACGGTGCCGCTGTCCGGTTGCAGATCGCCCACCAGCGTTTTTAACAGGGTCGATTTACCGACGCCGTTGGTACCCAGTACCGCCAGTTTTTCACCGACTTCCAGCAGCAGGTTAAGATTTTTAAACAGCGGACCGTTATCAAACCCTTTGGTCAGACCTTCCACTTCCAGCGCGTTACGGAACAGTTTCTTATCCTGCTCAAAACGAATGAACGGGTTCTGACGACTGGAGGCTTTTACCTCTTCCAGTTTGATTTTATCAATCTGACGCGCGCGCGAAGTCGCCTGGCGAGATTTCGAGGCGTTGGCGCTAAAGCGGCTAACGAAGGATTGCAGCTCAGCAATCTGCGCTTTCTTCTTGGCATTATCAGCCAGCAGACGTTCACGCGCCTGGGTCGCGGCCGTCATGTACTCATCGTAGTTGCCCGGATAAACGCGCAGTTCCCCGTAGTCCAGATCCGCCATGTGGGTACAAACCATGTTGAGGAAGTGACGGTCGTGCGAAATGATGATCATGGTACTGTCACGCTCGTTCAGCACCTGCTCCAGCCAGCGAATGGTGTCGATGTCCAGGTTGTTGGTCGGTTCGTCGAGCAGGAGAATGTCCGGGTCAGCAAACAGCGCCTGCGCCAGCAGCACACGCAGCTTCCAGCCAGGAGCAACTTCACTCATCGGGCCGTAGTGTTGTTCCAGTGGAATACCGACGCCAAGCAACAATTCCCCCGCACGCGATTCTGCAGAGTAACCGTCCATTTCGCCGTATTTCACTTCCAGATCGGCCACTTTGTAGCCATCTTCTTCACTCATTTCCGGCAAAGCATAGATGCGGTCGCGCTCTTGCTTCACTTCCCACAACTCTTTATGCCCCATGATCACCGTATCCAGCACGGTGTACTCTTCAAAGGCAAATTGATCCTGGCGCAGCTTACCAATGCGCTCATTCGGATCGAGGGAAACGTTGCCCAGCGTCGGCTCAAGGTCGCCGCCGAGGATTTTCATAAAGGTGGATTTACCACTACCGTTCGCGCCAATCAGGCCGTAACGGTTGCCGCCGCCAAATTTGACGGAAATGTTTTCAAACAACGGCTTACTGCCGAACTGCATGGTGACGTTACTGGAAACTAACACAGGCGTATCCTGAAAAGAGATATGACAAACCGCGCATTATGCCATAAGTCTGAAAGAAGATCCCGTCCGGCGCTTAAGGTCTACACTCTTCCCAAAGGCAAAAAATGTGATTTAGTACACATCTGATTTCACTGTTAGCTGGAATGAACATATAATGCGCTTCCAATACTCTAATATTCTCAACCTAATGGCCTGCCAGGCACTAAATCTCGCTTAACATGAATATGAAATTGAAAACATTATTCGCAGCGGCCTTCGCTGTTGTCGGCTTTTGCAGTACCGCCTCTGCGGTAACTTATCCTCTGCCAACCGACGGGAGTCGCCTGGTTGGTCAGAATCAGGTGATCACTATCCCTGAAGGTAACACTCAGCCGCTGGAGTATTTTGCTGCCGAGTACCAGATGGGTCTTTCCAACATGATGGAAGCGAACCCTGGTGTGGATACCTTCCTGCCGAAAGGCGGCACCGTACTGAACATTCCACAGCAGTTGATCCTGCCAGATACCGTGCATGAAGGTATCGTCATTAACAGCGCAGAGATGCGTTTGTACTACTATCCGAAAGGGACCAACACCGTTATCGTGTTGCCGATCGGGATTGGTCAGTTAGGTAAAGACACACCTATCAACTGGACCACCAAAGTAGAGCGTAAGAAAGCAGGCCCGACCTGGACACCGACCGCCAAAATGCACGCAGAGTACCGCGCAGCGGGCGAACCGCTTCCGGCAGTCGTTCCGGCTGGCCCGGATAACCCGATGGGGCTGTATGCACTGTACATCGGTCGCCTGTACGCTATCCACGGCACCAACGCTAACTTCGGTATCGGTCTGCGCGTAAGCCACGGCTGTGTGCGTCTGCGTAACGAAGACATTAAATTCCTGTTCGAGAAAGTGCCAGTCGGTACTCGCGTGCAGTTTATCGATGAGCCGGTAAAAGCGACTACCGAGCCAGACGGCAGCCGTTATATTGAAGTCCATAACCCGCTGTCTACCACCGAAGCCCAGTTTGAAGGTCAGGAAATTGTACCGATTACTCTGACGAAGAGCGTGCAGACAGTGACTGGTCAGCCAGACGTTGATCAGGTTGTTCTGGATGAAGCGATTAAAAATCGTTCCGGGATGCCGGTTCGCCTGAATTAATCGTTAAAACTTAAGCAAAAGGCGGAGTGATAATCCGCCTGAGGCTGCTAATGGCAATACATAATTGCCTGATGCGCTACGCTTATCAGGCCTACGCAGAACCTTCAATATATTGAATCCGCAAGTTTTTGTAGGCCGCATCCGGCATGAACAAAGCGCGTATTACCAACACTCAGAGGCGGACTAATAATCCGCCTTTTTAATTTGTCAGACCTTACCCCGCCGGGATCATAACCAACAAAACATATCCCACCAGCGCCGCCCACAACAGCATCGGTATTGAATAGAGATGGAAACGCCACCAGATACGGCGATCGTTCGCCATACGTAGCGCAATCAAATTTGCCAGCGATCCGGGTAATAAACCAAAGCCACCTACATTTACCGCCCATGCCAGTAGTAAAGACGGTGGCACATAATTGAGCAGCAAAATCGTGCCCGGCACGTTACTGATTACCTGCGATAAACCAATCGCCGTCAGCCATAATCCAGGTTCAGATAAATGACTCACGTTGCTCAACACGCCCTGTAATACCGGAAGTTGGGTCAGTAAATGGACGTCGATAAACATCGCCATAAACACCAGCAGCAGCGTCCAGTCCACGCTCAGCACCACGCGACGCGCCAGAAGCGCAAAGCCCGCCGCCACAATCACCAACCCCCACAGCTCTTGTTTCAACTCCAGCGCCATAAGGAAGACGATATACAGCCCCAGACAACTCCACACCAGCCGAGGCTTCCACTCCGGCATCTGCGAACCAGTATGGTATTGCAGCGCCTTTCCAGGGAAACAACACCAACACAGCAGCAGTAGTGTCAGCATCATCGCACCAGCCAGCGGGGCCATTTGGGCAATAAAACCGACAAACGAAAGATCAGAGCGTCCCCAGATTAGGATATTTTGCGGATTGCCAATCGGCGTCAGCAACGATCCGGCATTCACCGCCAACGCCTCGAAAATAATCAGCCGATTAACCGGGATCTCACACAGTCTTTTTAGCGTGATGGTCAGCGGAACCACAATAAACAGCGCGACGTCGTTGGTCAGAAACGTAGAAAGCAGCGCCGCTGCCAGCACCATAAACATCGCCAGTCGACGCTCAGTAGCAAAACGGCGCACCATTTTGCGCCCAAGCACATCAAAATAGCCGCTTAACTCGACGCCTTTGGTCAGCAGCATCAGGCCACTTAAGGTAATGATGGTGTGCCAGTCAATAGCGCCAGGCCAGGACTTAGGTGTGAAAGGAACGAAAAAACTTAATCCGATGCCAACAAGAATTAATAACTGAAAAAAGCGATCGCCTTGCAGCGAGCGTAAAAAAGGCAGGCTCATTTAGCACCGTGTTTCTGGGTAAACAAACGAAAGGCGTCCAGCGTCTCCTCACTGACATGGTGCTCCATGCCTTCCGCGTCGCGACGGGCGATTTCCGGGCTAACGCCCAACACCAACAAGAAATTTTCGACGACCTGATGACGCTCGCGACTTTCCTGCGCCAGCTTCTCTCCTTCTGCCGTTAAAAACACGCCACGCCAGGGGATCATTTCAATCAATCCCATTGTTGCCAGTCGCTTAAGCATTTTAGCCACCGTAGGTTGAGAGACTCCCAGACGGGCGGCCATATCAACCTGGCGCGCTTCTCCCACCTCCATCATCAGGTCAGAAATCAGCTCAACGTAATCGTCGATAAGTTCACGGCGATGTGCCTCTCTGACCTGGCGGAATCCTTCAACGTGCTCTTCCACGTTCACTAACTGCGTCACTTTTTTTGCTGTTGGCGTACCTGCGCGACGACTCATTGTGCTTCCTCATTATGGTGACACATACATAGCGTTCTCATTTCGTGCGCACATTGTAAACCAGAGTTGCGAAGGTACAAAAAATTAACGTTTTAGCAATAGCTATATAATATAGCCTGTGCTATATCTGTATGTAATGCAATCATCCCTCATGGAACGACGGGATTAGCAAGTCAGGAGGTCTTATGAATGAGTTCAAGAGGTGTATGCGCGTGTTTAGTCACTCTCCCTTTAAAGTACGCTTAATGCTGCTCTCGATGTTGTGCGATATGGTCAACAACAAACCGCAGCAAGATAAACCTTCCGATAAATAGCGGCGTCGCGGTACGCCGCTTTACTCCTGCTTTATTGCAGGCATAGATTGTTCTGGATTGCCCCCCCACTTTTTATCGGATTTGCTATTCTCTTCGCAAAAGATTTGTTCCTCAGTAGTTGACCTGAACGGCAGCTCGCTCTATCTTCTTGCAGCCCTGCGTATATTGCGGCTCGCAGATGCGGACCCTTCCCCCTCTTCACGCACTCTTGCAGGTATTGACCCTTGACGCCAGGGTAAGCACATGGCGTTTGTTACGATAGTGGCATATGAACTTAACCCTTAAAGAATCGCTTGTTTCCCGTAGCCGGGTTTTTAGCCCGTGGACTGCGTTCTACTTTTTACAGTCGCTATTGATTAACCTTGGTTTAGGTTATCCCTTTAGTTTTCTCTATACCGCCGCTTTTACTGCCATTTTGCTTTTGTTATGGCGGATGTTGCCGCGCGTGCAAAAAACCTTAATAGGCGTCTGTTCGCTGGTGGCGGCCTGTTATTTCCCTTTTGCTCAGGCGTATGGTGCGCCTAACTTCAATACATTGCTGGCGCTGCATTCCACCAATATGGAAGAGTCGACCGAAATTCTTACGATCTTCCCGTGGTATAGCTATCTGGTCGGCTTATTTATTTTTGCGCTCGGCGTGATTGCGATCAGGCGGAAAAAAGAGAATGAAAAAGCACGCTGGAATAAATTCGACAGCCTGTGTCTGGTATTCAGTGTGGCGACATTTTTTGTCGCTCCGGTTCAAAATCTCGCCTGGGGCGGCGTATTTAAACTTAAAGACACCGGTTATCCGGTATTTCGTTTTGCCAGGGATGTCATCGTCAACAATAACGAGGTGATTGAAGAGCAGGAACGGATGGCGAAACTTTCCGGGATGAAAGATACCTGGACAGTCACCGCAGTTAAACCCAAATATCACACTTATGTGGTGGTCATTGGCGAAAGCGCACGCCGCGATGCCCTCGGTGCCTTTGGCGGTCACTGGAACAATACCCCGTTTACCAGCAGCGTTAACGGCCTGATTTTTTCTGATTATATTGCTGCCAGTGGCTCCACGCAGAAATCTCTCGGATTAACGCTTAACCGCGTAGTCGATGGCAAGCCACAGTTTCAGGATAACTTTGTGACCCTGGCCAACCGAGCAGGATTCCAGACCTGGTGGTTTTCTAATCAGGGGCAAATAGGCGAATACGATACAGCTATCGCCAGCATCGCTAAACGTGCAGATGAAGTGCAATTCCTGAAAAACGGTAATTTTGAAGCAGATAAGAACGCTAAAGACGAAGAACTACTGACAATGACCGCTCAGGTATTGGCGGAAGAACACTCGCAGCCGCAACTGATTGTTTTGCATCTGATGGGCTCACATCCTCAGGCCTGTGACCGGACACAAGGCAAATACGAAACCTTTGTACAATCGAAAGAAACATCGTGCTATCTCTACACCATGACGCAAACTGACGATTTACTGCGCAAACTGTACGACCAGTTACGCAACAGCGGCAGCAGTTTCTCCATGGTTTATTTTTCAGACCACGGTTTAGCCTTTAAAGAACGCGGAAAAGAAGTTCAATACCTGGCCCACGATGATAAATATCAGCAGAATTTCCAGGTGCCTTTTATGGTCATTTCCAGCGACGATAAAGCGCATCGGGTGATTAAAGCCCGCCGTTCAGCCAATGATTTCTTAGGTTTTTTCTCACAGTGGACGGGAATTAAAGCGCAGGAAATCAACATCAACTACCCGTTTATTTCCGAGAAGAAAGCCGGGCCAATCTACATCACCAACTTCCAGTTACAGAAGGTGGACTACAACCATCTCGGAACCGATATTTTCGCCCCGAAATCCTAAGATAAAAAAATCCGCCCCGAGGGGCGGATTTTTTATATCACCGAAGTGATTAGAAGCGGTAACCAACACCGGCGATCCAGGTGCCTACGTCAACGCTACGAATACGGCTCTGCTCGTAAGAGAAGTCCAGAGCAACGTTTTCGATCGGGTTGAACTGCAGACCTGCGCCGTAGGAGAAACCGTAGTCGCTGGTGTCGTGTTTATAGGTCGGGTAGTTGGTGTCCTGGAATTTACCGTAGCCCACACCTACAACACCGTAGATGCTCGCCCAGTCGTTGATGCGGTATGCCGGACCAGCAGTGATGCCGTAGTACTGGGTTTTGTTGTAATCGCCTGCACTGTTAGTACGACTTTTTTCAGTGTAAGTGAAAGAACCGATCACACCCAGCGGGCTGTTGTCTTCTTCATAGCGGTATTTCAGGTTGAAACCGCCCATTTTGTTCATTTTGCCCTGAGCGTCGCTCTGAGCGTAACCGCCAGTTACGGTAGAAGTAGCAGCTACGGAAGTACCTGCGGTGAAAGCCAGAACTGCGGCCAGTGCTGAAAGACATGCAATTTTTTTCATAACCACCTCAAATGTGATTCAAATAAGTCCTAAGCTTTAAATATATCAAAAATTAATGGGAAACTCTTCGCGATTTGTGATGTCTAACGGGCCATTTCATGTAACAGAACGTTTCCACATGCCGCTATCCATCTAAATTTACATCATTTTTTCAGTAAACTGCGTAAGTATTACGCATATTTTCACTGTCGTTCATCCAGATTATTCCTAATCACCAAGCTGATGAATCAATCAATCCTGGCGCATTTTAGTCAAAACGGGGAAAAATTTTTCAACAAATGCTCAACCAGTTTTAGTTATATCCAGTACACTCCTCGCTTTACCTGACTATACAAATTTATGGGGGAACGGATGCCAGGGACATTACGTAAAATGCCGGTCTGGTTACCGATATTATTATTGCTCGTTGCCATGGCGTCTATTCAGGGCGGGGCCTCATTAGCAAAGTCGCTTTTTCCACTGGTCGGCGCGCCGGGCGTGACTGCACTGCGCCTGGCGCTGGGAACACTGATTCTTATCGCATTCTTTAAACCGTGGCGACTGCGGTTTGCCAAGGAACAGCGCTTGCCGCTGTTGTTTTACGGCATCTCACTGGGTGGAATGAACTATCTTTTTTATCTTGCTATTCAGACCGTACCACTTGGGATTGCGGTGGCGCTGGAGTTCACCGGACCACTGGCAGTGGCGCTGTTCTCTTCACGCCGCCCCGTAGACTTTGTTTGGGTTGTGCTGGTGGTACTCGGCCTGTGGTTCCTGCTACCGCTGGGGCAGGATGTTTCGCATGTCGACCTAACCGGCTGTGCGCTGGCGCTCGGTGCCGGTGCTTGTTGGGCTATCTACATATTAAGTGGGCAACGCGCCGGTGCGGAACACGGCCCGGCGACGGTGGCAATCGGTTCGCTGATTGCGGCGCTTATTTTCGTGCCGATTGGCGCATTCCAGGCCGGAGAGGCGCTCTGGCACTGGTCGGTTGTTCCATTGGGTCTGGCTGTCGCTATCCTCTCTACCGCTCTGCCCTATTCGCTTGAGATGATTGCCCTCACCCGTCTGCCGACCCGGACATTTGGTACGCTAATGAGTATGGAACCTGCACTGGCTGCCGTTTCCGGAATGATTTTCCTCGGTGAGACATTGGCGCCAATACAACTGCTGGCCCTCGGCGCGATTATTGCCGCCTCAATGGGCTCAACGCTGACAGCGCGCAAAGAGACTAAAATTAAAGAATTAGATATTAATTAAAGCTAGCTTTCTGCATGGTTATGCATAACCATGCAGAATATTACACGACTCTTCATCCCTGCCCTTTTTATATATCTTGTTATCCTAAAACCTATTCTCTCTGAATAGCTCGCGTAAAAAAGAAAATAAGAATCGCCTCCAGCAATATACATAACTATGTGAATTTATATGGTTTTTATTTTTCACGCTTGTTACCGCTATTAGTGTGATAGGAACAGCCAGAATAGCGGAACACCAGGGTGGTGCTATACTTAGTCTCGTTAATTACTGGGACACAACATCAAGAGGATATGAAATTATGAGTACCGCTAAATTAGTTAAAGCAAAAGCGACAAATCTGCTTTATACCCGCAACGATGTCTCTGACAGCGAGAAGAAAGCGACAGTTGAGTTGCTGAATCGCCAGGTTATCCAGTTTATTGATCTCTCTTTGATTACCAAACAAGCGCACTGGAACATGCGCGGCGCTAACTTCATTGCCGTACATGAGATGCTGGATGGTTTCCGTACCGCACTGACCGATCACCTGGATACTATGGCAGAGCGCGCGGTGCAGCTAGGCGGCGTTGCCCTTGGTACCACTCAAGTTATTAACAGCAAAACCCCGCTGAAAAGCTACCCGCTGGACATCCACAGCGTTCAGGATCACCTGAAAGAGCTGGCTGACCGTTACGCGATTGTTGCCAACGACGTGCGCAAAGCGATTGGCGAAGCGAAAGATGACGACACCGCAGATATCCTGACCGCCGCTTCCCGCGACCTGGATAAATTCTTGTGGTTTATCGAATCTAATATCGAATAAATCCATCGCAGATGGTGCAAAACTTAAGTAAGCGATAAAGGCGGCTTCCTGACAGGAGGCCGTTTTGCATTGCTGCCCGCCTCTACGCACTTTTTTAGTGCAACTCATCGTCTTTCCCGCCTGTCAAAGTAAAACATTTGTATCAACAACATCACACAATCGTTACATAAAGATTGTTTTTTCATCAGAATTTACGCTAAATAACCTATGTGTTGGTGCACTATTTTTGCGCACCACTTTGGCGCCCCAATATGGTGCAGACCGGAGATGTTGCCCCATAAATTGTGCAACCCGTTTTAACTGCGCCTATAAAAATCAAAGAGTTGTAAAACTGGCACGATTTTTTCATATACGTAAATGTCACGCAGGGGATCGTCCCGTGGATAGAAAAAAGGAAATGCTATGAAGTCTGTATTAAAAGTTTCACTGGCTGCACTGACCCTGGCTTTTGCGGTTTCTTCTCATGCCGCGGATAAAAAACTGGTTGTGGCGACGGATACCGCCTTCGTTCCGTTTGAATTTAAACAGGGCGACAAATACGTTGGTTTTGATGTGGATCTGTGGGCTGCTATCGCCAAAGAACTGAAGCTGGATTACGAACTGAAACCAATGGATTTCAGCGGCATCATCCCAGCACTGCAAACCAAAAACATCGATCTGGCGCTGGCGGGCATTACCATTACCGACGAGCGTAAAAAAGCGATCGATTTCTCTGACGGCTACTACAAAAGCGGCCTGTTAGTGATGGTGAAAGCCAACAATAACGATGTGAAAAGCGTGAAAGATCTCGACGGTAAAGTGGTTGCTGTGAAAAGCGGCACCGGCTCCGTTGATTACGCAAAAGCGAACATCAAAACCAAAGATCTGCGTCAGTTCCCGAACATCGATAACGCCTATATGGAACTGGGTACCAACCGCGCAGACGCCGTCCTGCACGACACACCAAACATTCTGTACTTCATCAAAACCGCCGGGAACGGTCAGTTCAAAGCGGTAGGTGACTCTCTGGAAGCACAGCAATACGGTATTGCGTTCCCGAAAGGTAGCGACGAGCTGCGTGACAAAATCAACGGCGCGTTGAAAACCCTGCGCGAGAACGGCACATACAACGAAATCTACAAAAAATGGTTCGGTACTGAACCGAAATAATGATTGCCTTGAATTTATGGCCCGGTGGCCTTTTGCATACCGGGCCAGCGTTTCTCCCCGCCAACCTTCTGGCTCGGGTATTTACACCACGGTAACAGGAACAACATATGCAGTTTGACTGGAGTGCCATCTGGCCTGCCATTCCGCTTCTGATTGAAGGCGCCAAAATGACCCTGTGGATTTCGGTCCTCGGTCTGGCTGGCGGCCTGGTTATCGGACTGGCGGCAGGTTTTGCACGCACCTTCGGTGGTTGGATAGCCAACCACGTCGCGCTGGTCTTTATTGAAGTGATCCGCGGCACACCTATCGTCGTCCAGGTGATGTTTATCTACTTCGCCCTGCCGATGGCGTTTAACGACTTACGCATCGACCCGTTTACTGCGGCGGTGGTCACCATCATGATCAACTCCGGCGCGTACATTGCGGAAATCACGCGTGGTGCGGTGCTGTCAATCCACAAAGGTTTTCGTGAAGCAGGACTGGCGCTCGGCCTTTCACGTTGGGAAACCATTCGCTACGTCATTTTACCGCTGGCACTGCGCCGTATGCTGCCGCCGCTGGGTAACCAGTGGATCATCAGCATTAAAGATACCTCGCTGTTTATTGTTATCGGCGTGGCGGAACTGACCCGTCAGGGGCAAGAAATTATTGCCGGTAACTTCCGCGCCCTTGAGATCTGGAGCGCCGTGGCGGTGTTCTATCTGATTATTACCCTGGTGCTGAGCTTTATTCTGCGTCGTCTGGAAAGAAGGATGAAAATCCTGTGATTGAATTTAAAAACGTCTCCAAGCACTTTGGCCCAACCCAAGTGCTGCACAATATCGATTTGAATATTGCCCAGGGCGAAGTCGTGGTGATTATCGGGCCGTCCGGTTCCGGTAAATCGACCCTGCTGCGCTGCATCAACAAACTGGAAGAAATCACCTCCGGCGATCTGATTGTCGATGGTCTGAAGGTTAACGATCCGAAAGTTGACGAGCGCCTGATTCGCCAGGAAGCGGGTATGGTGTTCCAGCAGTTTTACCTTTTCCCGCATCTGACGGCGCTGGAAAACGTCATGTTTGGCCCGCTACGCGTGCGTGGCGCGAACAAAGAAGAGGCGGAAAAACTGGCACGTGAACTGCTGGCGAAAGTCGGTCTGGCGGAACGCGCCCATCACTACCCTTCCGAACTTTCTGGTGGTCAGCAGCAGCGTGTAGCGATTGCCCGCGCGCTGGCGGTGAAACCGAAAATGATGCTGTTTGATGAACCGACTTCCGCTCTTGACCCGGAATTGCGCCATGAAGTGCTGAAGGTTATGCAGGATCTGGCTGAAGAAGGCATGACGATGGTGATCGTGACCCACGAAATCGGTTTTGCCGAGAAAGTAGCTTCGCGCCTGATCTTTATCGACAAAGGCCGGATTGCGGAAGATGGCGATCCGCAGGTGTTGATCAAAAATCCGCCGAGCCAGCGCTTGCAGGAATTTTTACAGCACGTCTCTTAATAAGACACATTGCCTGATGCGCTACGCTTATCAGGCCTACAGGATATATGGCAACTTATTAAAATTGCATGAACTTGTAGGACGGATAAGGCGTTCACGCCGCATCCGGCAAAAAAGCCCGCACGTTGTCAGCAACCTGCTTAATATCCCTTCCTCCCTTTCACCCGAAAGGGAGGCACACCAGATTCCTCTCATTTAAAATCGCCCCTCCCCCAGCATCTATACTTATCTTTTTGCTCTGTTTTCTCACTGGAGGAGTCATGCGGTGGATCCTGTTCATCCTCTTCTGCCTACTGGGCGCACCTGCCCACGCGGTATCCATACCCGGCGTTACAACCACAACGACAACGGACTCAACGACTGAATCGGCCCCGGAACCGGATATCGAACAAAAAAAAGCGGCCTATGGCGCACTGGCGGATGTGCTGGATAATGACACCTCGCGTAAAGAGTTGATCGACCAGTTGCGCACCGTCGCCGCGACGCCCCCTGCGGAACCGGTCCCGAAGATCGTGCCGCCAACGCTGGTTGAAGAGCAAACCGTGCTGCAAAAGGTCACCGAAGTCAGCCGCCATTATGGTGAAGCCCTTTCCGCCCGCTTCGGGCAACTTTATCGCAATATCACCGGCTCCCCACATAAGCCGTTTAATCCACAAACCTTCAGCAATGCGCTGACCCATTTTTCAATGTTAGCGGTTTTAGTGTTTGGTTTTTACTGGCTGATTCGCCTGTGCGCACTGCCGCTGTATCGCAAAATGGGCCAGTGGGCGCGGCAAAAAAATCGTGAGCGCAGTAACTGGTTGCAGCTTCCGGCGATGATTATCGGGGCGTTTATTATCGACCTGCTGTTACTGGCTCTGACATTATTTGTCGGTCAGGTTTTAAGCGACAACCTGAATGCGGGCAGTCGCACCATCGCTTTCCAACAAAGTTTGTTTCTCAACGCCTTTGCCCTGATTGAATTTTTCAAAGCCGTACTACGCCTGATTTTTTGCCCAAACGTGGCGGAGCTGCGCCCGTTCACGATTCAGGACGAGAGCGCCCGTTACTGGAGTCGCCGCCTTAGCTGGTTAAGCAGTTTGATAGGCTATGGCCTGATTGTGGCAGTGCCGATTATCTCTAATCAGGTGAATGTACAAATTGGCGCACTGGCAAACGTGGCAATCATGCTGTGCATGACCATCTGGGCGCTGTACCTGATCTTTCGTAATAAAAAAGAGATTACCCAGCATTTGCTCAACTTTGCGGAGCATTCGCTGGCCTTTTTCAGCCTGTTTATCCGCGCCTTTGCGCTGGTCTGGCACTGGCTGGCAAGCGCCTATTTTATCGTGCTGTTTTTCTTTTCGTTGTTCGATCCGGGCAATAGCCTGAAATTTATGATGGGCGCGACGGTGCGCAGCCTGGCGATTATTGGTATCGCAGCGTTTGTTTCCGGTATGTTTTCCCGCTGGCTGGCGAAAACCATCACCCTCTCGCCACATACTCAGCGTAACTATCCGGAGCTGCAAAAACGGCTGAATGGCTGGCTTTCGGCGGCACTGAAAACGGCGCGTATTCTGACAGTCTGCGTGGCGGTAATGTTGCTGTTGAGCGCATGGGGATTGTTCGATTTCTGGAACTGGCTGCAAAACGGTGCGGGGCAAAAAACGGTAGATATCCTGATCCGTATCGCGCTCATTCTTTTCTTCTCAGCGGTTGGCTGGACGGTGCTCGCCAGTTTGATCGAAAACCGACTGGCCTCGGATATCCATGGTCGCCCGCTGCCCAGCGCCCGCACACGTACCCTGCTGACGCTGTTTCGTAACGCGCTGGCAGTGATCATCAGTACCATCACCATCATGATTGTGTTGTCGGAAATCGGCGTCAACATTGCGCCGCTGCTGGCAGGTGCAGGGGCGTTGGGGCTGGCTATCTCTTTCGGTTCACAAACGCTGGTGAAAGATATTATCACCGGGGTATTTATTCAGTTTGAAAACGGTATGAACACCGGAGATTTAGTGACCATCGGGCCGTTGACGGGTACGGTGGAACGAATGTCGATTCGATCCGTTGGCGTGCGCCAGGATACCGGGGCGTATCACATCATTCCGTGGTCTTCGATTACCACCTTTGCCAACTTTGTCCGTGGCATTGGTTCAGTGGTGGCAAATTACGATGTTGATCGCCATGAAAATACTGATAAAGCCAATCAGGCGCTGAAAGATGCGGTAACGGAACTGATGGAAAACGAAGAAATTCGCGGGCTGGTTATTGGTGAACCGAACTTTGCCGGGATTGTCGGCTTAAGCAATACCGCGTTTACACTGCGTGTGTCGTTCACCACGCTGCCACTCAAACAGTGGACGGTACGCTTTGCCCTCGACAGCCAGGTGAAAAAGCATTTCGACCTGGCGGGTGTTCGCGCGCCAGTGCAGACTTATCAGGTGCTGCCGGCTCCGGGCGCGGCCCCGGCAGAACCGCTGCCACCGGGGGAGCCAACGCTTTAACGCTGGCGATTGACAAAACGGCGACGCTGCTCGTCGTTCATAAAGGTCCAGGCAATAAAGCGACTCTGCTTTTGCCCCTGGGCCATCTCTTTTTTTACCACCTTCACCGCGCCCACGTCCGTCAGTGCACGATACAACGGCGGTAAGTTTTCACCACGAGATACCAGCGAGGTAAACCACATCACTTGCTTCGCGAAGCCTTTGCTCTCTTCAATCATCTTTTTGATAAAGGCGACTTCACCGCCTTCACACCACAACTCCTGTTGCTGACCACCAAAGTTCAGTGCATCGTCTTTGTTCAGCCCAAGGTTACGGCGTTTACGCTCACTACCTGCCCGTGCCGCAGCGGCGGAATCGTGGAATGGCGGGTTACACAAGGTCGCGTCGTATTGCTCGTTTTTGTGGATGATACCGTTAAAAATCGCCCCGCTCTCTTTCTGCCGACGCAGACGAATGGCGCGGTTAAGCCCCGGATTAGCACTGATGATCGCCTGCGCACTGCTTAACGCCTGGCTGCTGGTTTCGCTGCCGGTAAAACGCCAGCCATATTCATGTACGCCAATCAGCGGGTAAATACAGTTCGCACCAACGCCGATATCCAGAATGCTGGCATTAGATGGAATTGTTCCGCTTGCTTCTGCCAGTAAATCGGCAAGGTGATGAATATAATCCGCCCGGCCCGGTACTGGCGGGCAGAGAAAACCGTCCGGAATGTCCCAGTTCGCTACGGCGTAAAAATGGGCCAGCAACGCCTTATTGAGCGCCTTCACCGCCAGCGGATTGGCAAAGTCTACGCTTTGCTCCCCGGCGGGTGTAAGCGTGAGGAATTGCTTGAGTTCAGGATTGACCTGACAAAGCGTGGCGAGATCGTAGCGGCTGTGATGACGGTTGCGCGGATGCAACCCCGGTTTCTGGGCGGACATAGCATTCTCCTTTAAGCAGCGGCGTAAGATACCCGCATAACGCGACAGGGTAAATATCTGGCTGCATTTATCATTCCCCAAAACCTTAACATGACTATGGTTTATGGCAATTCACCATAAAAATCAGCATCATGCATGTCATTGATTTGTCTTATTTTGTAAAAATATATCGTTCAAAAAACAAGCACATCTCTGTCAATTTTTTGCGTCATTTGCATCGCACAGGCGACCTACACTTATCAGGCACTACTCGTTGTATTTCTGAGGATGTCATTATGAAAAAGTGCCTCGCACTACTGATTGCCACCGTCCTGAGCGGAATCTCTCTCACGGCTTATGCCGCGCAGCCTCTGAGTAACCAGGACAGCGGTCAGCTACGGCCCGCCGGTACCGTTTCGGCGACCGGCGCATCAAACCTAAGCGATCTGGAGGATAAACTGGCAGAAAAAGCGCGCGAACAAGGCGCGAAAGGTTATGTCATTAATTCCGCAGGCGGAAATGACCAGATGTTCGGTACTGCAACCATCTACAAATAACCCCACCAACGTAACTGCATTCGCCTCTGGATGCAGTTTTCGTCTGTTTTGTAATCAAAAAACATCAAATATGAACGCAATGTAAATAAATGTATTTCTTTTTCGCGCAATGGGTGATAGAAAATCGCGCCAAGTGATAATGCTTATCAAAATTATTATCACTTTCACGAATACTATTACGGGATTAACAGTGGCATCGCATCCGCAGAGATGCTTTCTCGTGACAGTGAAAACTTAAACATATAAGAAAAAGTCACCTGCTAAATGGAAAACAATCGCAATTTCCCTGCCAGACAATTTCATTCGCTCACGTTCTTTGCCGGTCTTTGTATTGGCATCACGCCTGTGGCACAGGCACTCGCCGCCGAAGGGCAAACTAACGCGGATGACACGCTGGTTGTCGAAGCATCAACGCCTTCGCTTTATGCGCCACAACAATCTGCCGATCCGAAATTCTCGCGTCCGGTAGCGGATACGACCCGCACGATGACGGTGATTTCCGAACAGGTGATTAAAGATCAGGGCGCGACTAACCTTACCGACGCACTCAAAAACGTCCCCGGCGTAGGCGCATTTTTTGCTGGTGAGAACGGTAACTCCACCACTGGCGACGCCATTTATATGCGCGGTGCCGATACCTCTAACAGTATTTATATTGATGGCATTCGCGATATCGGCAGCGTCTCGCGCGACACCTTCAATACCGAGCAGGTCGAAGTGATTAAAGGGCCGTCCGGCACCGACTACGGGCGCAGCGCGCCGACGGGCTCGATCAATATGATCAGCAAGCAGCCGCGCAATGATTCCGGCATTGACGCCTCCGCCAGTATTGGCAGCGCCTGGTTCCGCCGCGGCACACTGGACGTCAATCAGGTGATTGGCGATACCTCCGCGGTGCGTCTGAATGTAATGGGCGAAAAAACGCACGATGCCGGACGCGACAAAGTCAAAAATGAGCGTTACGGCGTCGCCCCTTCCGTAGCTTTTGGCCTTGGCACAGCGAATCGTTTGTATCTTAATTATCTGCATGTCACCCAGCACAACACGCCAGACGGCGGCATTCCGACCATCGGTTTGCCGGGCTATTCTGCACCATCTGCGGGAACGGCGGCACTGAATCATTCCGGAAAAGTTGATACGCATAACTTTTATGGTACGGATTCCGATTACGACGATTCGACCACCGATACCGCCACCATGCGTTTTGAGCACGACATCAACGATAACACCACCATTCGCAATACGACTCGATGGTCGCGCGTGAAGCAGGATTACCTGATGACGGCGATTATGGGCGGGGCGTCGAATATTACCCAGCCCACCAGCGATGTGAATACTTGGACCTGGTCACGTACGGCGAACACCAAAGATGTGAGTAATAAAATTCTCACCAACCAGACCAACCTGACTACCACATTTTATACCGGCTCTGTCGGTCATGATGTCAGTACTGGCGTGGAATTTACCCGTGAAACGCAGACTAACTACGGCGTTAATCCGGTGACGTTACCGGCGGTGAATATTTATCATCCTGACAGCAGCATTCATCCCGGCGGCCTGACGCGCAACGGCGCAAACGCCGATGGTCAGACGGATACCTTCGCAATTTATGCCTTCGATACGCTGCAAATCACCCGTGATTTTGAGCTGAACGGCGGGATCCGCCTGGATAATTATCATACTGAATATGACAGTGCCACCGCCTGCGGCGGCAGTGGACGCGGCGCAGTCACCTGCCCTGCTGGCGTGGCAAACGGCTCTCCGGTCACCACCATCGACACTGCCAAGTCGGGCAATCTGGTGAACTGGAAAGCCGGGGCGCTGTATCACCTGACGGAAAACGGCAATGTCTATATTAACTATGCCGTTTCCCAGCAGCCGCCAGGCGGCAACAACTTCGCCCTTGCGCAGTCTGGCAGCGGTAACAGCGCCAGCCGCACCGACTTTAAACCGCAAAAAGCCAACACCAGTGAGATTGGCACCAAATGGCAGGTGCTGGATAAACGCCTGTTGCTTACCGCCGCGCTGTTCCGTACTGATATCGAAAATGAAGTTGAGCAAAACGATGACGGGACTTACTCGCAATACGGTAAGAAACGCGTCGAAGGCTATGAGATATCCGTGGCCGGGAATATCACGCCCGCGTGGCAGGTGATTGGCGGATATACCCAGCAAAAAGCGACCATTAAAAATGGCGCGGACGTGGCTCAGGATGGTTCATCATCACTGCCATATACGCCGGAGCACGCCTTTACCTTATGGAGCCAATATCAGGCAACCGATGATATTTCCGTTGGCGCGGGCGCGCGTTACATCGGCAGTATGCATAAAGGTTCAGACGGCGCGGTGGGAACGCCAGCATTTACCGAAGGTTATTGGGTCGCCGATGCCAAACTGGGGTATCGGGTTAATCGCAATCTCGACTTCCAGCTAAACGTCTACAACCTGTTTGATACCGATTACGTCGCCTCGATCAACAAGAGCGGCTACCGTTATCACCCGGGCGAACCAAGAACGTTCCTGCTCACCGCCAATATGCATTTCTGATTCAGATGTGGGGCGCACGGCCCCACTTTTTGGAGAACTTGTATGATGTACCACATTCCTGGCGTGCTATCGCCACAGGACGTCGCCCGGTTTCGCGAACAACTGGAACAAGCCGAATGGGTTGATGGACGCGTCACCACCGGTGCACAAGGCGCACAAGTTAAGAGCAATCAGCAAGTGGACACCCGTAGCGCCCTGTACGCCGCACTGCAAAATGAGGTGCTGAACGCGGTTAACCAACATGCTTTGTTCTTTGCCGCTGCCTTGCCGCGTACCCTTTCCACACCGCTGTTTAATCGCTATCAGAACAATGAAACTTATGGTTTTCATGTGGATGGCGCAGTACGCAGTCATCCACAAAACGGCTGGATGCGCACTGACCTTTCAGCCACGCTGTTTTTGAGCGATCCACAAAGCTACGACGGCGGCGAACTGGTCGTTAATGACACCTTTGGACAACATCGGGTAAAACTTCCGGCAGGCGATCTGGTGTTGTACCCCTCCAGCAGCCTGCACTGCGTGACACCCGTCACCCGCGGCGTGCGAGTGGCATCATTTATGTGGATCCAGTCGATGATCCGCGATGATAAAAAGCGCGCCATGCTGTTTGAACTGGACAACAATATTCAGTCGCTGAAAAGCCGCTATGGCGAAAGTGAAGAGATCCTGTCGCTGCTCAATCTTTATCATAATCTGCTGCGGGAATGGTCGGAGATCTGACGCTTGAACTGCCCGAGTTCGTCCCTATATTAGCTACACTTAACTGTACAAGCATTGATATGGGGGGGACGATATGGCATCCGGTTGGGCTAACGATGACGCCGTCAACGAACAGATCAACAGTACAATTGAAGATGCGATTGCTCGCGCTCGGGATGAAATTCCGCGTGGCGAAAGCCTGTATGAATGTGAAGAGTGTGGCGCCCCCATCCCGCAGGCCCGTCGGGAAGCCATTCCTGGCGTGCGCTTATGCATTCATTGTCAGCAGGAGAAAGATTTACAAAAACCAGCTTATACAGGATATAATCGCAGAGGTTCGAAAGACAGCCAGTTACGTTAACTGCAACTGGCGCGATGCATAGCGAGTATAATTTGTATTTTGCGTGGCATTCCGTGCCTTTAACGCTACCGTGACTGCCACGCGATATAAAACGGGTCCATAAGTACAACAAATAAATGGTTTATCAATATGTTAGATATCAATCAATTTATTTGAACAAGGCGGTCAATTCTCTTCGATTTTATCTCTCGAAAAAAAACGTGATACTCATCACATCGACGAAACAACGTCACTTAAACAAAAATCACCTGCGAGAGATTAATTATGAAAACTATCAATACTGTTGTTGCTGCTATGGCTCTTTCAACTCTGTCATTTGGCGTGTTCGCCGCGGAACCGGTAACGGCATCCCAGGCACAGAGCATGAACAAAATCGGCGTAGTTTCTGCCGATGGCGCATCCACCCTCGATGCCCTGGAAGCGAAACTGGCTGAGAAAGCTGCGGCAGCCGGTGCTAGTGGCTACAGCATTACTTCCGCCACCAACACTAATAAATTAAGTGGTACCGCGGTAATTTATAAGTAATTCGTAAGCCGGATCAAGCGTTTACGCTACATCCAGCACAAGTATTTCCCTGTCTGTTTGCCGACAGACGCATGTGCTCTAACCCTCATTGATCCTATGTTACCCTTGTTTGCCCGTCCGATACTGGACGGGCTTTTTTTAGCTGGCTAATTGTTAGCAGAAAGCCTGCAACGTCTCTTCTGACATACCAACCTGTCGCGCTGCATCGCAAATGGCCTGCCAGCTCCCAGCATCCAATGGAATCCCCTGCTCCTGCCGTTCACGACGCGTGTTCACTTCCCACTCGCCCGGTAGCAAAATCGGCTTATCTTCATCATGCGGCGAAGCTTTCACCCACTGGGTAAAGGCTTCTGTTTGCGCTGTGCACTCCGGCGCACCAAACAACTCCGGATTAACGATAATAGTGGTCATACAGTTAAAACCGGCATCGGGGCTACTTTGCAATGTGTCCTGATGGGTAGTTTTACCGCCAGAAAGCGCACCACCAAGAATTTCGCACATCACCGCCATAGCATAACCTTTATGTTCAGCAAAACTCAGCAACGCTCCCAACGGTGGCTCCTGCATTACCGCCGGATTGGTCGTTGGCACACCGTTAGCATCAATCAGGCAACCTGGCGGCACGGGTACGCCTTTATGCCAGGCGACACGCGTTTTACCAAACGCAATGGTGCTGGTCGCGTAATCAAGCAGCAGCGGGAAACCATCTTTTCGAGGAAAGACGACGCAAAACGGATTTGTGCCTAAGCGACTGTCCCGGCCACGGAATGGCGCAACAGCCTTACTCCCGACCACACTGACAAAGTGGATAGAGACGAATCCCGCCGCCGCGCTCTGTTCCGCCCAATAACCGATACGCCCGATATGATGTGAGTTACTCAGCGCTATGGCGGCAATGCCGTGCTGGCGTGCTTTTTCAATCCCCAGCGCCATTGCCTCATATGCAGCTACCTGACCGCATGCACGATCGCCATCAAGCGTGACCATTGCCCCCGCATCTTTGACAATTTTAGCGTGATGGTTGAGTTGCAGATAACCCTGCTGCCAGGAACGCACATAGTTCGGGATCATGCCAATACCATGTGAATCATGTCCTGCCAGATTTGCCGCAATTAAATGATCTGCTACTAGTTTTGCTTCCTGTTCCTCGCTACCCATCTGACGAAACACAGCCAGGATAAAGTTGTGCAGCGTCTGGGCATCAAAGCGACGACCACTTTCCATGGTTAACTCCTTTTATGTTATATGCCTGTTGCTTTTTTATGCTGCGCGCCGCACACGGGAAGGTCAATCAAGATGCTGCACTTTGATTTTGCTGGGGAGTAAAGACCGGATGACAGTGATCATCCGGCTGGGGGAGAACTTAAAATGATTGTTTAACGCGCGCCAGACCGTCGTTAACGGTTGCCACTTCACCCGCCGCCAGCAGGCAGCAAGCCATCTGGATTTTCAGCGACTCGGGAATCGGTTCGCTGCCAGCCAGGCAACGTTCAATCCACTGCGCCGTGGTTTCCGGGTCTTTTGCTTGTGGCAGTAGCTCGTTGCCAGCAGTGTCCTGTTTTTCATACAGCACCCGCATCCCTTCACGGTCGATCAAATTGATTTGCGGGCAGCGTTGCGGATTAGCATAAACTTCACCTTCGGTGCCATGCATTAACAGCGCTCGTCCGCCAATATCGCTAAAGAATTTTGCGACTCGCCCGATATATTCCGGATGCGAAACGCTGGAAAGACGCAGCGCCTCACCTTCGGCAAATGGCGTCGCCAGTTTCGCCAGGGTATGCGCACTGTTACGCACGCCCATCCGCCAGCGCATCGCCAGTTGTTTTTCCAGCGGCGGGCAAAACGCGCCTACAGGCATAAACACCGGTTGATGTTCGTCGAGCTTCGCCTGCGCCTGCCCGGCATGTAGCGTTGGCGTAATACCCATCAGTTCGAAAATGGTTTCGGTCAGCACGCGGGTTGGATCTTCGCTAACGCCGTGAACCACCACAGGAAAACCGAGTTTGTGTAGCAGAAGTGCCAGCAACGGCGTCAGGTTGGCCTGTTTACGCGCACCGTTGTAACTGGGGATGACAATGGGCATCGGCTTGCCGGTAGGCGGCGTCAGCTTGATGGTGTGATTTTGCATGGCTTCGTAAAAGCCGAGCATCTCTGCTTCCCCTTCCCCTTTGATACGCAGCGCAATCAATACGCCGCCCAGCTCGAGGTCAGGGACTTCACCGTTGAGCATATGGGCATACAGACCGCGCGCAGTATCCCGGTCTAAATCGCGCGCGTGGTTTTTCCCGCGCCCGATCTCTTTAATGATTTTGCGATAGTCCATTTACGACTCCTTACCTGACTCACATCATTAACGCCGCCGACGGCGTGGGGATTTCGCTTTTTCTTTCTTTTTAACTATACCTTCAGGGACTTCCGGTTGCTCAATCGGAAATACCGGTAATGCATCCAGTAGTCGCTTGCCATAGTTTTTGGTCAGCAAGCGTTTATCGTAAATCACCACTTCCCCCCAGCAGCCGTGGCTTCGGATCAAACGCCCAACCTGCTGGATCAGGTTAAACGAGGCGCTCGGCAGGCTTTGCACCTCAAACGGATAGCGGTTGAGGCTTTTCAGCCATTCTCCTTCGGTGATCACCACCGGGCTGTCAATAGGCGGAAAAGCGATTTTGTGGATATGCACCTGGCTGAGAAGATCGCCTTTCAAATCCAGCCCTTCGGCAAAAGACTGTAAACCCACCAGTACGCTGCGCTCACCGTTGGCGACGCGTTTGCGATGCAGTTCAACTAAACGGTAACGCGGCTGATCGCCCTGCACCAGCAACATCAACCGTAAATCCGTCACATAGTCGAGAAACCGCTGCATCGCACGCCCACTGGCAAACAGCACTAACATACCGAGATGTTTTTTACTCTCTACCTGCTCACGGAAGAACGCCGCCATTTCAGCAATGTGCTGTTCTTCGTTGTCAATGGAAGGCTCAAAGCGCATCCGAGGAATAACAATTTTGCCCTGTTCGCAGTGGTTGAAGGGAGAATCCAGCGCCACAAAGCGGTCGCCCGCTTTCTCTTTCAGCCCGCTCATCTCCTGCAAACGCGAAAAACTGTTCAGCGATCGCAAGGTCGCGGAGGTGACAATAATGTGCGGAATACTGCGCCACAGCAGCCTTTCCAGCTGATCGCTAACACGTATTCCCACGCAGTGAAACCAGAGATGCAGCTGCCCGTCGCGCTCTTCCCGCGTCGCCCATTTGGTCACTGGCGCACCGGAAGATTGCGCCAGCGAGGCCAGCCGCCAGAGTTTGCTTTGCGCCTCAAACATCCCCAGCGCGCGGTTCATCTGCAAAATCAAACGGTGCAGACGCACAATGTCATGAGTACCAGTTTTCTCGCTTAAATCGTTAAGAAATAACTCCGCCAGACCACGCAGCATCTCGGTGAGTTTTGCCAGCCGCTGGCAGATCTCCAGCACTTCATCAGGCAGTTCGCCCATCGCAAAACGGTGTTCTGCCTCCTGTCCGGCAGGCATATAGAGATTGAGGATGTTGTTTAACGAGGCGATAAGCTCATACAACTCTTCACAATGCGCATTCAAACGCTCAGGGATCGCCAGCGGCGGGATGGTCTTCGGGCGAAACTGCTCCATGCAGGTAGCGACCAGTTTGGTGAACAAGTCCAGCTGTAGCCGATACCACGGTGCGGTGATTTCGGCGCTCATCTCCAGCGCATCCCGCGCTACATCCGGCAGGTGATGACCTTCGTCCAGCACCAGCAGCAGATTTTTCGGGTCAGGTAATACGGCTTCGCTTTCCATCGCCGCCATCACCAGCGCATGGTTTGCCACCACCACTTCCGCTTCCTGAATCTCCCGACGGGCAACAAAAAACGGGCATTCGCGATAGTAATAACAGTTGCGGTTAAGGCAACTGGCCTTGTCGGTACTCAAACGACGCCAGAGATCGTCATCTATAGCGATATCAGTATGATCGCGCAGACCGTCCCATTTATAAGTGTCGAGATCGCCCTTCAGCTTCGCACAACGTTTTTGCTCTTCCTGATTATTTGGCGTCAGTTCGTCGTCAAGAAACGCCAGCAGATCCTGTTGCGTGGGTTCAGTGCTGGCGAGCGCCGTCAGGTTACGCGGGCAAACGTAGCGCCCACGCCCAAAAGCGGCAGTGAATTTAAGATCGGGAATGATCTTTTTCAGCAGCGGTAAATCTTTGCTGTAGATCTGATCCTGCAACGCCACGTTGGCGGTACTCACCACCAGCGTTTTTTGCTCTTCGCGGGCAATGGCGATGCCGGGAATCAAATAGGAGAGCGTTTTCCCAACGCCGGTGGGCGCTTCAATCGCCAGATGCCGCCCTTCTTCTCCGGCCAGCGTTTTGGCGACGTCCGCAATCATCTGCCGCTGCGGCGCACGGGGAATAAAGTCGGGGATCTGTTCCTGAAGCGCCTTATACCAGGCGGCGATTTGCGCTTTAAGCGCGGCGGTTAATGCCATGAGAAAACCTGAAATACTGTATAAACAGCCAATATTGTGGCATTTTTCGGTTTTCAGGGGTAATGGTTTTTCTGTTTCTGGAAAGCGGCTCGCAATAACGTTTACTGGAGGTGAGATTTTCCCGCAGCAGAAGAAGCATCATTGCGTAGTAAAAGACAATGCACGCAGGCTTATTGCGCTGGCGGCCATTGCAGGGCGGTATGTAAAACACGCAATACCGAGAGCGTATCGCCCTCCACTTGATAGATAAGCACATAATGCGGCCTGACAACGGCTTCATGTGTACCAGCGACTCGTCCGGCCCGGTACATATCCGGGCGTTCACATGCCTGTTCCGCAATGGCTTCAAATTGATTATCCAGGGCAATTGCCGCTTGCGGATTATCTTTACTGATGTATTTCATGATTTGCTCCCTGTCAGACAGGGACATTGGCTTCCATTCCAGACGCATTAATCCCCCTTCAACAAGGCTTTTTTACGGGCAGCAAATAGACTTTTGGCCTCTTCATGAGAGAGCGCCGGGCGTGGATCGTCAATGGCGGCCAGCACCTGTTCACGAAACCAGGCATCATACGCGGCAGCTTCATGAGCTCGTTTTAATGCCTCTGCCCTGTCAGGTCGGGTCGTTTTCTTCTGACCGTCCGGGTCGTAATTAGAGGCGTCGACTTCAAACCGGGCAATACCAACATCTTTCAGGTAGTTGACAACCGTTTCCAGCCGTTTAAACAAGCGAATTTGCCGACTGCGTTGTGCTGCAAGAGGCCGTTCAGTGTGGCCGTATTTCACGGTCAACGACCAGCCTCCCTGGGTGCCAATAACATGTGCTGCATCCACTACGCCAGATTCAACCAGTTTATGTAAGGTTGAGTGATCGATCGTTTCTGGTGCCATAATGCGCTAACCTTTTTGTATATGTCATGCAATTTATAATTAAAGATAGCGCAATTAATAATAAATTGCATTTTTTGATCGTAAATTGTCCAGGGTGAAATTGCGGTAGAAAGAGACTTGTTGCGAAGATGCCGGGCATAGCCCGGCATAAAAGATTATTGAGCTACGGCAGGTTTACGCGGACGGCGACGACGTTGTTGCTCACCAGCCGGTTTGGCATCGCCGAGGCGACGAGACGGTTTTTCTGCGGGCTTCGCATTACCAGACTTCGCACCACCTTCAGCGCGGCGTGGTTGCTGTTGACCGCGACCACCACCTTGCCCACGACCGCCGCCACCACGTTGCTGGCGACCATTCTGGATTGGTTCCGCTTTGATTGACGGGTCCGGCTCATAGCCCGGAATCGCAATGCGCGGGATCTCTTTTTTCAGCAGTTTTTCGATATCACGCAGCAGCTTGTGTTCATCAACACATACCAGCGACAACGCTTCACCGGTAGCTGCGGCACGACCGGTACGCCCGATACGGTGGACATAATCCTCCGGTACGTTTGGCAGTTCATAGTTGACGACGTGCGGCAACTCTTCGATATCCAGACCGCGCGCAGCGATGTCAGTTGCCACCAGTACACGAATATCGCCCGATTTAAAATCGGCCAGCGCACGAGTACGCGCACCTTGCGATTTATTACCGTGGATCGCCGCACTACGGATGCCATCTTTATTGAGCTGTTCCGCCAAATGGTTAGCGCCATGTTTGGTACGGGTAAACACCAGCACCTGCTGCCAGTTCCCTTTACCAATCATATGCGACAGCAATTCGCGTTTGCGTTTCTTATCGACAAAGTGAACGTGCTGGGTCACCTGATCAGACGCGGTATTGCGGCGTGCCACTTCGATTTCCAGCGGGTTGTGTAGCAGCTTTTCTGCCAGCGCTTTAATGTCGTCAGAGAAAGTGGCGGAGAACAGCAGGTTCTGGCGCTTCGCTGGCAGTTTTGTTAACACGCGACGAATATCGTGGATAAAGCCCATGTCGAGCATGCGGTCAGCTTCATCGAGGACGAGGATTTCTATCTGGTCCAGCTTCACCGCATTCTGATGTTCCAGGTCCAGCAAACGCCCCGGCGTTGCCACCAGCACATCAACGCCGCCACGCAGTTTCATCATCTGCGGGTTAATGCTCACACCACCAAACACCACCAGCGAACGAATGTTCAGGTATTTGCTGTAATCACGGACGTTTTCGCCAATCTGCGCCGCCAGTTCACGTGTCGGGGTAAGAATGAGCGCACGAACCGGACGACGCCCTTTGGCGTGCGGCTCGCGGGAAATCAGGTGTTGTAGTAGCGGCAACGTAAAGCCCGCTGTTTTGCCCGTGCCGGTCTGGGCACTGGCCATCAGGTCGCGGCCTTCCAGCACCGCAGGGATCGCCTGCTGCTGAATAGGGGTGGGTTCACGGTAACCTTGCTCGGCAACGGCGCGCAGGATATCAGGGCTTAAACCCAAAGAATCGAAAGACATAACTACTCCGAACCGCCCCGACCGTTACCGGTGTAGTTTTCAGGGAGATACTGAAAAGGAAAATGACAAAAACCACAATGTCATGAGGGAGCGGAGTGTAGCAGTTTTTGTGACGCAGCGCATAAATTATCCCTGTGACTGGCGTTGCTAAAATTCCTGGCCATACTGGACAACGCTAAAAATGAGTCATAATCTTAATCAATCATTTGATTAAGAATGGGCTGTGCTATGAATAGTCCTGCCATGACAACCAAAGGTGAACAGGCGAAAAAACAGCTGATTGCTGCGGCACTGGCACAGTTTGGTGAGTATGGAATGAACGCCACCACCCGCGATATCGCCGCCCAGGCCGGGCAGAATATCGCTGCCATTACCTATTACTTCGGTTCGAAAGAAGATTTGTACCTCGCCTGCGCCCAGTGGATTGCCGATTTTATTGGCGAGCAGTTCCGTCCGCACGCCGAGGAAGCCGAACGCTTGTTCGCACAACCACAGCCGGATCGCGCCGCTATCCGCGAACTGATCCTTCGCGCCTGCAGAAACATGATCCAACTGCTCACCCAGGATGACACCGTCAACCTCAGCAAGTTTATCTCCCGTGAACAGCTCTCTCCCACGGCGGCCTACCATCTGGTGCATGAACAGGTGATTAGCCCGCTACACAGCCACCTGACACGCCTGATTGCCGCCTGGACCGGCTGCGACGCCAATGACACCCGCATGATCCTTCATACCCATGCGTTGATTGGTGAGATTCTGGCGTTTCGTCTCGGCAAAGAAACGATTCTGTTACGTACCGGCTGGACCGCGTTCGATGAAGAAAAGACCGAACTGATTAACCAGACGGTAACCTGTCATATCGACCTGATTTTGCAAGGATTATCGCAAAGGAGTTTGTAGTGATGAAAAAACCTGTCGTGATTGGACTGGCGGTAGTGGTACTTGCCGCCGTGATTGCCGGAGGCTACTGGTGGTATCAAAGTCGCCAGGATAACGGCCTGACGCTGTATGGCAATGTGGATATTCGCACCGTAAATCTGAGCTTCCGTGTCGGTGGTCGCGTTGAATCGCTGGCGGTGGACGAAGGTGATGCGATCAAAGCGGGTCAGGTGCTGGGCGAGCTGGATCACAAGCCATATGAGATTGCGCTGATGCAGGCGAAAGCGGGCGTTTCGGTGGCGCAGGCGCAGTATGACCTGATGCTTGCCGGGTATCGCGATGAAGAAATCGCTCAGGCTGCCGCCGCTGTAAAACAGGCACAGGCCGCTTATGACTATGCACAGAACTTCTATGCTCGTCAGCAAGGATTGTGGAAAAGCCGCACCATTTCGGCAAATGACCTGGAAAATGCCCGCTCCTCGCGCGACCAGGCGCAAGCCACGCTGAAATCAGCACAGGATAAATTGCGTCAGTACCGTTCCGGTAACCGTGAACAGGACATCGCCCAGGCGAAAGCCAGCCTCGAACAGGCGCAGGCGCAACTGGCGCAGGCGGAGCTGAATTTACAGGACTCAACGCTGGTAGCTCCGTCTGATGGCACGCTGTTAACCCGCGCGGTGGAGCCAGGCACGGTCCTCAATGAAGGTGGCACGGTGTTTACCGTCTCACTGACACGTCCGGTGTGGGTGCGCGCTTATGTTGATGAACGTAACCTTGACCAGGCCCAGCCGGGACGCAAAGTGCTGCTTTATACCGATGGTCGCCCGAATAAGCCCTATCACGGACAAATTGGCTTTGTCTCGCCAACCGCTGAATTTACGCCGAAAACCGTCGAAACGCCGGATCTGCGTACCGACCTCGTCTATCGCCTGCGTATTGTGGTGACCGACGCCGATGATGCGTTACGCCAGGGAATGCCGGTGACGGTACAATTCGGTAACGAGGCAGGACATGAATGATGCCGTTATCACGCTGAACGGCCTGGAAAAACGCTTTCCGGGCATGGACAAGCCCGCCGTCGCGCCGCTCGATTGTACCATTCATGCCGGTTATGTGACGGGGCTGGTGGGGCCGGACGGTGCGGGCAAAACCACGCTGATGCGGATGCTGGCGGGATTACTGAAACCCGACAGCGGCAGCGCCACGGTGATGGGCTTTGATCCGATCAAAAACGACGCTGCGCTGCACGCCGTTCTCGGCTATATGCCGCAGAAATTCGGTCTGTATGAAGATCTGACGGTGATGGAGAACCTCAATCTGTACGCGGATTTGCGCAGCGTCACCGGTGAAGCACGTAAACAGACTTTTGCTCGCCTGCTGGAGTTTACGTCTCTTGGCCCGTTTACCGGACGGCTGGCGGGCAAGCTCTCCGGCGGGATGAAGCAAAAACTCGGCCTGGCCTGTACCCTAGTGGGCGAACCGAAAGTGTTGCTGCTCGATGAGCCCGGCGTCGGCGTTGACCCTATCTCACGGCGCGAACTGTGGCAGATGGTGCATGAGCTGGCAGGCGAAGGAATGTTAATTCTCTGGAGCACCTCGTATCTCGACGAAGCCGAACAGTGCCGTGACGTGTTACTGATGAACGAAGGCGAGCTGCTGTATCAGGGAGAACCGACGGCCCTGACGCAAACCATGGCCGGACGCAGCTTTCTGATGACCAGCCCGCACGAGGGCAACCGCAAACTGCTACAACGCGCCTTGAAACTACCGCAGGTCAGCGACGGCATGATTCAGGGGAAATCGGTACGCCTGATCCTCAAAAAAGAGGCCACGCCAGACGATATTCGCCATGCCGACGGGATGCCGGAAATCGACATTAGCCCAACCACGCCCCGCTTTGAAGATGCGTTTATTGATTTGCTGGGCGGTGCCGGAACCTCGGAATCGCCGCTGGGCGCAATATTACATACGGTGGAAGGCACACCTGGCGAGACGGTGATCGAAGCGAAAGAACTGACCAAGAAATTTGGTGATTTTGCCGCCACCGATCACGTCAATTTTGCCGTTAAACGTGGGGAGATTTTTGGTTTGCTCGGGCCAAACGGCGCGGGTAAATCAACCACCTTTAAGATGATGTGCGGTTTGCTGGTGCCGACCTCTGGTCAGGCGCTGGTGCTGGGGATGGATCTGAAAGAGAGTTCAGGTAAAGCGCGCCAGCATCTCGGCTATATGGCGCAAAAGTTTTCGCTCTACGGCAACCTGACGGTCGAACAGAATTTACGTTTTTTTTCTGGTGTGTATGGCTTACGCGGTCGGGCGCAGAACGAAAAAATCTCCCGTATGAGCGAGGCATTTGGCCTGAAAAGTATTGCCTCACACGCCACCGATGAACTGCCATTAGGTTTTAAACAGCGGCTGGCACTGGCCTGTTCGCTGATGCATGAACCGGACATTCTGTTTCTCGATGAACCAACTTCCGGCGTTGATCCCCTCACCCGCCGTGAATTTTGGCTGCATATCAACAGCATGGTAGAGAAAGGCGTCACGGTGATGGTCACCACGCACTTTATGGATGAAGCGGAATATTGCGACCGCATCGGCCTGGTGTACCGTGGGAAATTAATCGCCAGCGGCACGCCGGACGATTTGAAAGCACAGTCGGCTAACAATGAGCAACCCGATCCCACTATGGAGCAAGCCTTTATTCAGCTGATCCACGACTGGGATAAGGAGCATGGCAATGAGTAATCCGATCCTTTCCTGGCGTCGCGTGCGGGCGCTGTGCGTCAAAGAGACGCGGCAGATCGTTCGCGATCCGAGTAGCTGGCTGATTGCGGTGGTGATCCCGCTGTTGCTGCTGTTTATTTTTGGTTACGGCATTAACCTCGACTCCAGCAAGCTGCGGGTCGGGATTTTGCTGGAACAGCGTAGCGAAGCGGCGCTGGATTTCACCCACACCATGACCGGTTCGCCCTACATCGACGCCACCATCAGCGATAACCGTCAGGAACTGATCGCCAAAATGCAGGCGGGAAAAATTCGTGGTCTGGTGGTGATTCCGGTGGATTTCGCCGAACAGATGGAGCGCGCCAACGCCACCGCACCGATTCAGGTGATCACCGACGGCAGTGAGCCGAATACCGCTAACTTTGTGCAGGGGTATGTCGAAGGGATCTGGCAGATCTGGCAAATGCAGCGAGCGGAGGATAACGGGCAGACTTTTGAACCGCTTATTGATGTACAAACCCGCTACTGGTTTAACCCGGCGGCGATAAGCCAACACTTTATTATCCCCGGTGCGGTGACCATCATCATGACGGTCATCGGCGCGATTCTCACCTCGCTGGTGGTGGCGCGAGAATGGGAACGCGGCACCATGGAGGCTTTGCTCTCTACGGAGATTACCCGCACGGAACTGCTGCTGTGTAAGCTGATCCCTTATTACTTCCTCGGTATGCTGGCGATGTTGCTGTGTATGCTGGTGTCGGTGTTTATTCTCGGCGTGCCGTATCGCGGGTCGCTGCTGATTCTGTTTTTTATCTCCAGCCTGTTTTTACTCAGTACCCTGGGGATGGGGCTGCTGATTTCAACGATTACCCGCAACCAGTTCAACGCCGCTCAGGTCGCCCTGAACGCCGCGTTCCTGCCGTCGATTATGCTTTCCGGCTTTATATTTCAGATAGACAGTATGCCCGCGGTGATCCGCGCGGTGACGTACATTATTCCCGCACGTTATTTCGTCAGCACCCTGCAAAGCCTGTTCCTCGCCGGGAATATTCCAGTGGTGCTGGTGGTGAACGTGCTGTTTTTGATCGCTTCGGCGGTGATGTTTATCGGCCTGACATGGCTTAAAACCAAACGTCGGCTGGATTAGGGAGAAGAGCATGTTTCATCGCTTATGGACGTTAATCCGCAAAGAGTTGCAGTCGCTGCTGCGCGAACCGCAAACCCGCGCGATTCTGATTTTACCCGTGCTGATTCAGGTGATCCTGTTCCCGTTCGCCGCCACGCTGGAAGTGACCAACGCCACCATCGCCATCTACGATGAAGATAACGGCGAGCACTCGGTAGAACTTACTCAACGTTTTGCCCGCGCCAGCGCCTTTACCCATGTGCTGCTGCTGAAAAGCCCACAGGAGATCCGCCCGACCATCGACACACAAAAGGCGTTACTACTGGTGCGTTTCCCGGCTGACTTCTCGCGCAAACTGGATACCTTCCAGACCGCGCCGTTGCAGTTGATCCTCGACGGGCGTAACTCCAACAGTGCGCAAATTGCCGCTAACTACCTGCAACAGATCGTCAAAAATTATCAGCAGGAGCTGCTGGAAGGAAAACCGAAACCCAACAACAGCGAGCTGGTGGTACGCAACTGGTATAACCCGAATCTCGACTACAAATGGTTTGTGGTGCCGTCGCTGATCGCCATGATCACCACTATCGGCGTAATGATCGTCACTTCACTTTCCGTCGCCCGCGAACGTGAACAAGGTACGCTCGATCAGCTACTGGTTTCGCCGCTCACCACCTGGCAGATATTCATCGGCAAAGCCGTACCGGCATTAATTGTCGCCACCTTCCAGGCCACCATTGTGCTGGCGATTGGTATCTGGGCGTATCAAATCCCCTTCGCCGGATCGCTGGCGTTGTTCTACTTTACGATGGTGATTTACGGTTTATCGCTGGTGGGATTCGGTCTGTTGATTTCATCACTCTGTTCAACACAACAGCAGGCGTTTATCGGCGTGTTCGTCTTTATGATGCCCGCCATTCTGCTTTCCGGTTACGTTTCGCCGGTGGAGAACATGCCAGTATGGCTGCAAAACCTGACCTGGATTAACCCTATTCGCCACTTTACGGACATTACCAAGCAGATTTATTTGAAGGATGCGAGTCTGGATATTGTGTGGAACAGTTTGTGGCCGCTACTGGTGATAACGGCCACGACAGGGTCAGCGGCGTACGCGATGTTTAGACGTAAGGTGATGTAACTTCTTATCTTTCGCCAGCAAAGATACTACCGCCGGGCCGGCAAGGATTGCCAGCCCTGCAATCGCCAGCAAAAAGTTGTTTTCCAGTACGCGGGACAGCAGCCACAGCACAATCAGCGCCGCGCCAAAATACCAGGTGGTGGTCAGCTCTTCCAGCACATCCGCCACCTCACGCCAGCGTTGCTCGGGGTGACGCTGAAACACCAGCATCATTACCACGGTGACACAATACAGCACGCATAATCCCACGCCGACGTGAACCAGAGTTTTACTCATCCAGCCCACCACCAGCAGCGCCACTACCAGTAAATGCAACATAATCTGCCAGCAACTTAGGCCAGTTGCGACACGAACACGTTGTTGCCACTTCATGGCTTCTCTCCTGAAGAATTTATCTCTACTTACTCAGAGTACCGAACTCTACGGAAAATTCCGTAAGACCGCACCTTTTTGTGACGCCGACTACACTATTTCAATGAGATAAGAGGCCAAAACGGGAAAATTATGCCCGATCAAACACAACACTTTTCGTTCAAGGTACTCACCATCAATATTCACAAAGGCTTTACCGCGTTTAACCGACGCTTCATTTTGCCGGAACTTCGCGACGCCGTGCGCACCGTCGGCGCCGATATAGTTTGCCTGCAGGAAGTGATGGGCGCGCACGAAGTTCATCCGCTACATGTGGAAAACTGGCCCGAGACCTCGCACTACGAGTTTCTCGCCGACACAATGTGGAGCGATTTTGCCTACGGTCGCAATGCTGTGTATCCGGAAGGGCATCACGGCAACGCCATACTGTCACGCTATCCCATTGAACATTATGAGAATCGTGATGTTTCGGTCGATGGTGCGGAAAAGCGCGGCGTGCTCTACTGCCGCATTGTTCCGCCGATGACCGGGAAAGCGATTCATGTGATGTGCGTACATTTGGGCCTGCGTGAGGCGCACCGTCAGGCGCAGATTGCGATGCTCGCCGAATGGGTGAATGAGCTGCCGAACGGCGAACCGGTATTGGTGGCGGGTGATTTCAACGACTGGCGGCAAAAAGCTAATCATCCATTAAAAGTGCAGGCCGGGCTGGATGAGATATTTACCCGCGCCAACGGGCGCCCGGCGCGCACGTTTCCGGTGCAATTTCCTCTACTACGACTGGACAGGATCTACGTCAAAAATGCCAGCGCCAGCACGCCAACCGCGTTGCCGCTGCGGACATGGCGACACCTTTCTGATCATGCCCCTTTAAGTGCGGAGATTCATTTATGAAATGTAGTTGGCGCGAAGGCAATAAGATCCAGTTGCTGGAAAATGGCGAGCAATATTATCCCGCTGTGTTTAAAGCAATTGGCGAAGCGCAAGAACGCATCATTCTTGAAACGTTTATCTGGTTTGAGGATGACGTCGGCAAACAGCTGCATGCGGCGCTACTGGCAGCAGCGCAACGCGGAGTAAAAGCGGAAGTCTTGCTGGATGGATACGGTTCGCCGGATCTCAGCGATGAGTTTGTCAATGAACTGACGGCGGCTGGCGTAGTGTTCCGCTACTACGATCCCCGCCCTCGCCTTTTTGGTATGCGCACCAATGTGTTTCGCCGGATGCATCGCAAAATTGTGGTGATCGACGCGCGTATCGCCTTTATTGGCGGGCTGAATTACTCCGCTGAGCATATGTCCAGCTACGGTCCAGAGGCTAAACAGGATTACGCGGTACGCCTCGAAGGGCCGATTGTTGAAGATATTCTACAATTTGAACTGGAAAACCTGCCGGGGCAGAGCGCGGCACGACGCTGGTGGCGACGTCATCATAAAGCGGAAGAAAACCGCCAGCCGGGAGAAGCGCAGGTATTGCTGGTCTGGCGCGATAACGAAGAACATCGCGATGATATCGAACGTCACTATCTGAAAATGCTCACTCAGGCGCGGCGGGAAGTCATTATCGCCAACGCCTACTTCTTCCCCGGCTATCGATTTTTACACGCCTTACGTAAAGCGGCACGGCGCGGGGTGCGGATCAAACTGATCATTCAGGGCGAACCGGATATGCCCATTGTCAGAGTCGGCGCACGCTTGCTGTATAACTATCTGGTTAAAGGCGGCGTTCAGGTGTTTGAGTACCGCCGCCGCCCGCTACATGGCAAAGTCGCATTGATGGACGATCACTGGGCAACGGTGGGTTCCAGTAATCTCGACCCGCTCAGTTTGTCGCTGAATCTCGAAGCAAATGTCATCATCCACGATCGAAACTTTAACCAGACGCTGCGAGACAATCTTAACGGCATTATCACCGCCGATTGCCAGCAAGTGGATGAAAGTATGCTGCCAAAACGGACCTGGTGGAACCTGACCAAAAGCGTGCTGGCGTTCCACTTTTTACGCCACTTCCCGGCGCTGGTGGGCTGGCTTCCGGCGCACACGCCACATCTGGCGCAAGTTGATCCCCCCGCACAACCGGCAATGGAAACGCAGGATCGGGTCGAAACTGAAAGTTCGGGGATGAAGCCCTGATGAGTAAATCACATCCGCGCTGGCGCTTAGCAAAGAAGATCCTCACCTGGCTGTTTTTTATCGCGGTGATTGTGTTGCTGGTGGTCTACGCCAAAAAGGTGGACTGGGAAGAGGTCTGGAAGGTCATCCACGACTACAATCGCGTTGCGCTGCTCAGTGCGGTCGGGCTGGTGGTCATCAGTTATCTGATTTACGGCTGCTATGACCTGCTCGCCCGCTTTTACTGCGGTCACAAACTGGCGAAACGCCAGGTGATGCTGGTGTCGTTTATCTGCTATGCCTTCAACCTGACACTCAGTACCTGGGTCGGCGGCATTGGTATGCGCTATCGTTTGTACTCCCGGCTAGGGTTACCGGGCAGCACTATTACACGAATTTTCTCGCTCAGTATTACCACCAACTGGCTGGGCTATATTTTACTGGCAGGGATTATCTTTACCGCAGGCGTGGTGGAACTGCCGGATCACTGGTATGTCGATCAAACTACGCTGCGTATTCTCGGCATTAGCTTACTGATGATTATCGCGGTTTATTTGTGGTTTTGCGCTTTCGCGAAGCACCGCCATATGACCATCAAAGGGCAAAAGCTGGTGCTGCCTTCATGGAAATTCGCCCTCGCCCAGATGCTGATTTCCAGCGTTAACTGGATGGTAATGGGAGCGATTATCTGGCTGTTACTCGGTCAAAGCGTGAACTATTTCTTTGTACTGGGCGTGTTGCTGGTTAGTAGTATTGCTGGGGTAATTGTGCATATTCCGGCGGGAATTGGTGTGCTGGAAGCGGTGTTTATCGCGCTACTGGCTGGGGAGCATACCTCCAAAGGCACAATTATCGCCGCCCTACTTGCTTACCGTGTGTTGTATTACTTTATCCCGCTGCTGCTGGCGCTGATCTGTTACCTGTTGCTGGAAAGCCAGGCGAAGAAGCTACGGGCGAAAAATGAAGCGGCGATGTGAAGTTCGGTTAAGTTCTTTAGTATGTGCATTTACGACTAATGAAAAAACCGCGGATGCCTTTGCCAGACAAGCGTTATCGCTATTGCTGCAAGTATCCCAAAGAAGCCGATAAAATAGTAATAGAGTGTTAATGCACCTGTAACAGCGCAACGAACCGGACTCCATAATTCTTCACTATGGCATTTTCCCGCCAGTTCAAGGAGCTTATTTCGTCCATGAAAGATGGATGCGAAAAACACAACCGCCACGCCATAAATTGCTTTTTATACCAGACTCTTGTTTGTTATCGTTTTAAATAAAAAAATCCCGACACATGGCCGGGATATTGGTGGTGAAAAAAGAATTAACGACGATTGCCAAAAATTCGCAGCAACATCAGGAACAGGTTGATGAAGTCCAGATACAAGGTTAATGCGCCAAGAATGGAATATTTGCGCAGGTTCGACGCGTCACGGGTATCAATCTGCTCACCCATATTTTTCAATTTCTGAGTGTCATACGCCGTCAATCCGACAAAGACAATCACGCCGATGTAGGTGACCGCCCACATCAACGCTTCGCTTTTCAGCCAGAAGTTGACCAGCGATGCCAGCACAATGCCGATCAACGCCATAAACAGCATATTGCCGAAGCCGCTTAAATCGCGTTTGGTTGTGTAACCGTACAGGCTCATTGCGCCGAACATCCCGGCAGTAACGACGAAGGTGCTGGCGATAGAGGCAGCGGTATAGACAATGAAAATACTGGAAAGCGTCAGGCCCGTCAGCGCTGAATAAAGCATAAAGAGCATGGTTGTCACACCTGCACTCAGCTTTTGAATCATCGCTGATAACACAATAACCAGAGCTAATTGTGCTATTACCAGACCAATTAAAAAGATGCGGTTGGTGAATAACAGCTCCATAACGGCGGCGGAATTGGCCGCATACCAGGCAACAAACGCGGTAAGCAGCAAGCCTACCGTCATCCAGCCATAGACCTGTGCCATATAGGTTTGCAGGCCAGCTCGGGTTTGTACGATTGAATCAGAACGTGGGAATCTGTCCATGACTTTCTCCTGAAGATATAAGGAATATCTTAAGGATACTGCAAATGATGGGGCTGTGCATCGACGCAGCGTGAAAGCATGTACTGAGCGGTGAAATTGCCGGATGCAGCTGTGCGGTATCCGGCCTGCTAAAAACTACCAGCGTTTTGCCGCCTGCTGATCGCTCTCCCGAGCTTCGACCCAGCGGTCGCCTTCCGGCGTGGCTTCGCGCTTCCAGAACGGCGCGCGGGTTTTGAGATAATCCATAATAAACTGCCCGGCTTCAAACGCACTGCTGCGATGCGCACTGGTAACACCGACAAAAACAATTTCATCACCCGGCCATAATTCACCAATGCGGTGAATTACCGTGACGCGCCCCAGCGGCCAGCGGTTACGCGCTTCATCAACGATTTCCGCCAGTGCTTTTTCCGTCATTCCCGGATAGTGTTCGAGGGTTAATGCTTTGACGCTGTCTCCCAGGTTATGATTGCGCACCTTACCGGTAAACGTGACCACTGCACCGTCTTCGTCACGCTCCGCCAGCCACGGGTACTCTTCCCCTACACTGAACGGCTGCGGGCCGACAACAATTTTGGTTTCTGCCATTTTAACCTCCGGTTACCGGCGGGAAGAAAGCCACTTCGTCGCCGTCAGTCAGCGGATGGTCAAAACTCACCAGCGTCTGGTTGACGGCAGCCAGCAATTTGCCATCTTCCAGCGCCAGCGCCCAGCGATCGCTCTGCGCAGCCAGGTGCTGGCGTAACGCTTCAACGGTGGGGAAATCCGCAGCCACTTCGGTTGCATCTGTTCCCACTAACTCGCGCACCTGGGCGAAAAAAAGAACTTTAATCATCCGCTTCCACCTTAAAGTCACCTGATTTGCCGCCGCTCTTTGCCAGCAAACGTACCGGACCAATCACCATATCTTTTTGCACCGCTTTGCACATGTCATAAATGGTCAGCGCCGCCACGGAGGCCGCGGTTAACGCTTCCATTTCAACGCCGGTTTTCCCGGTCAGGCGGCATAAGGTTTCTACACGCACCCGATTGTGCTCTGGCTCGGCCTGTAAATTGACTTCGACTTTACTGAGCATCAACGGATGACACAGCGGGATCAGATCCCAGGTGCGTTTTGCCGCCTGAATACCGGCAATACGCGCGGTGGCAAACACGTCGCCTTTGTGGTGGCGACCATCGATGATCATCGCCAGCGTCTCGCTGCGCATGGTGACAAAGGCTTCAGCTCGCGCTTCACGTACGGTTTCCGCTTTGGCGGAGACATCCACCATGTGCGCTTCGCCAGCGGCGTTGATATGGGTCAGTTGCGACATACTTATTTCTTCAAATGTGGATGGAAATTACACGGACGCGTACGGGCATCCAGCTGCGGCGCGATGATATTTTCCCACGCGGTGCGGCACGCTTTGGTCGAACCCGGCATGGCGAAAATCAGTGTCTTGTTAGCGACGCCCGCTACCGCACGGGATTGCAACGTTGCGGTGCCAATCTCTTCGAACGACAGCATACGGAACACTTCGCCGAAACCTTCGACTTCACGGTCGAACAGCGGCAGCAATGCTTCGGGAGCCTGATCGCCTTCCGTCAGGCCAGTGCCGCCAGTAATCAACACCACTTGTACATCGTCACTGGCTATCCACGCAGATACCTGAGCGCGAATAGCGTAGCGGTTTTCTTTGACAATGGCTTTATCGACAACGTGATGGCCCGCTTCCTGCGCCGAATCGCGCAGATAGTGACCGGAGGTATCGTCTTCTTCACCGCGACGATTAGAAACCGTAAGAATAGCAATACGGGTCGGGATAAATTCAGTGCTTACCTGACTCATCTGATCTCTCCTTTTGACGTTTTATCCGCCAATGTACGATAAGTTTTGCGTAATACCGGTATTGTTTTGATGCAGGAAATGGGTCTGTTTTTTCTCCCGCAGCGCCGCTGAAATACGCGCTTCCAGCGCCTGTTGCTGGGTATCGTCTTCCAGCAGATCGCGCAGGTTAACGCCGCCTTCACCAAACAGGCAGAGATGGAGTTTACCAATGGAGGAGACACGCAGGCGGTTGCAAGTGGCGCAGAAGTCTTTTTCATACGGCATAATTAGGCCAATCTCTCCGGCGTAATCCGGATGACAAAAGACTTGCGCGGGACCGTCGCTACGTTGACGTAATTGGTGGATCCAGCCGCGACGCAGTAGCTCGTCACGCAGAACCTGACCAGAGATGTGATGTTTACGGAAGAGCTCGCTGCCCTCGCCCGTTTCCATCAGTTCGATGAAACGCAGCTGGATAGGACGATGTTGGATCCAGTTCAGAAAGGTGTCGAGCTGGTGATGGTTGACATCGCGCATCAGCACGGTATTGACTTTGACCTTCTCAAAGCCCGCCTCAAATGCAGCATCGATGCCAGCCATGACCTGATTGAATTTATCCTGGCCGGTAATGGCATGAAACTGACGAGCGTCGAGACTATCAACACTGACGTTAATGCCCGTCAGTCCGGCATCGCGCCAGTTCGCCACGTCGCGTTCCAGACGGTAACCATTAGTGGTGACCGCAATCTGACGGATGGCGTCATTTTCCCGCACTGCGGCGATGATATCGGTAAAGTCGCGACGTAAAGACGGCTCTCCGCCTGTCAGACGAACTTTTTCGGTGCCCAGACTGGCAAAGGCGCGCGTAACCCGGCGAATTTCATCGACGGTCAGAAAGCCTTTATTGGTGACGCCGCTCGGCTTGTAGCCATCCGGCAGGCAATATGTGCAACGAAAGTTACACACATCGGTAATCGACAGGCGCAAGTAATAAAACTTACGCGCAAATGCATCAGTCAGTTGTGAAGCCATGTACACCTTTCCAGATACGGGAGGCGAAGTCATTTCTTCCTTCGCCCTGGTGGCAACCTTTCAAAGCATTGTCACGGCCAAAGCACCATATCAGTTGACCCAGGTGCAGAGGCTAGAGTGTTTAGTGGTTATGCCGATACTAGCGCGTAAATGAGATTTTTACCATTCACCCTTTTCGCTATGTAATCATGTATATAGCGTCATGATCGGCCTATTTCGCTACAGAATAAGGGAAAATGGCGGTTTTACTTTGATATACATCATCAGGGACGCAGAGCGAATATTGTCCTTTAGGGGTAGAAAACCATGAGTTGTATCCTCAATATTGGCAGGCTAATTGCTGTTTCCCCGTAATTTGCGCTACTGTAGCGCGGATAATCTGACTTCAGGAATGTATATGCGCAATCGTACGCTGGCTGACCTTGATCGTGTCGTTGCTCTCGGCGGGGGGCATGGACTGGGACGCGTTCTCTCATCACTTTCGTCTTTAGGCTCTCGCTTAACGGGTATCGTCACCACCACGGATAACGGTGGCTCGACGGGACGTATTCGTCGCTCGGAAGGCGGTATCGCCTGGGGCGATATGCGCAACTGTCTCAACCAACTGATAACGGAACCGAGCGTCGCCTCCGCGATGTTTGAATACCGTTTTGGCGGCAATGGCGAGCTTTCCGGTCATAATCTCGGAAACTTGATGTTAAAGGCGCTGGATCACCTTAGCGTGCGGCCTCTGGAAGCCATCAATTTAATTCGTAATCTGTTGAAAGTGGACGCGCAATTAATTCCGATGTCAGAGCATCCCGTTGACCTGATGGCCATTGACGATCAGGGACATGAAGTTTACGGCGAGGTCAACATCGACCAGCTAACTACGCCGATTCAGGAACTACTGTTAACCCCCAACGTACCTGCCACCCGTGAAGCGGTGCTGGCAATTAATGAGGCTGACCTGATAATCATCGGGCCAGGCAGTTTTTATACCAGCCTGATGCCAATCCTGCTGCTTGAGGAAATGGCGCAGGCACTACGCCGCACGCCAGCCCCGATGGTTTATATTGGCAATTTGGGAAGAGAATTAAGCCTGCCTGCGGCGAATCTGAAGCTTGAAAACAAGCTGGCGATTATGGAGCAGTATGTCGGTAAAAAGGTGATTGATGCGGTTATTGTTGGGCCGAAGGTCGATGTTTCTACAGTTAACGACAGATTAGTCATTCAGGACGTACTGGAGGCCAGCGATATCCCCTATCGTCATGACCGCCAGTTGTTACATAACGCACTGGAAAAGGCATTACAGGCTTTGGGTTAACGGGAAGTCGAAAGAAAATTCCGGCTTCCTATTGAAGACAAAGTACACGTTGTTCATGCCGGATGCGGCGTGAACGCCTTATCCGGACTACAAACCGCGCAAATTCAATGTATTGCAGAGATCATGTAGGCCTGATAAGCGTAGCGCATCAGGCAATTTTGCCTTTGCCATCTCTCTTCTTCGTTATCCTTTCACGAAGCCGCAATAAACAACTCACGCAGCTGATGCAACTGGTCACGAATTTGCGCCGCCTCTTCGAACTCCAGATTTTGCGCGTGTTGCATCATCAGCCCTTCCAGTTCATGGATTTTCTGCTGCAACGCTTTAGGCGACATATCCATCGGTACATTATCCGGCTCAACAATCGGACGCGATTTTCCTCTGCCCTTCGCTTTGGTTTTGGCAATGTTCTGCCCCAGCGCCAGGATATCGACCACTTTCTTGTTCAGCCCTTGCGGCGTAATGCCGTGTTCCTCGTTGTACTTCTGTTGTTTCTCGCGGCGACGTTCGGTTTCGCCAATCGCTTTCGCCATTGATGGGGTGATCTTATCGCCGTAGAGAATCGCTTTACCGTTGACGTTACGCGCCGCGCGACCAATGGTCTGAATCAATGAACGTTCGGAACGCAGGAAGCCTTCTTTGTCTGCGTCGAGGATCGCCACCAGCGAAACTTCTGGCATATCCAGACCTTCGCGCAGTAAGTTGATCCCCACCAGCACATCAAACTCGCCCAAACGCAAGTCGCGGATGATTTCCATACGCTCGACGGTGTCGATATCCGAGTGAAGATAACGCACGCGTTCACCGTGTTCTTCCAGATATTCGGTGAGATCTTCCGCCATCCGCTTAGTCAACGTCGTGACCAGTACGCGTTCGTTAATTGCCGCCCGCAGGCGAATTTCTGAGAGAAGATCATCAACCTGGGTCGCTACCGGGCGCACTTCGATAATCGGGTCCAGCAGCCCTGTTGGACGCACGACCTGATCCACCACGTCGCCACCGGATTTCTCCAGCTCGTAATTACCGGGTGTTGCAGAAACATAGATGGTTTGCGGGGCTAACGCTTCGAACTCTTCGAATTTCAGCGGACGGTTATCCAGCGCCGATGGCAGGCGGAAACCGTACTCCACCAGCGTCTCTTTACGCGCCCGATCACCTCGATACATGCCGCCAATTTGCGGAATAGTCACGTGGGATTCATCGACCACCAACAGGCCATCGGCGGGGAGATAATCAAACAGCGTCGGCGGTGGCTCACCGGGTCCACGACCGGAAAGAAAGCGCGAATAGTTTTCAATGCCTGAGCAATAACCCAGCTCGTTCATCATCTCCAGATCAAACTGGGTACGCTGAGTCAGGCGTTGTTCTTCCAGCAGCTTGTTATTTGCCAGCAGCACTTTGCGCCGATCGGCCAGCTCTTCTTTGATCTCTTCCATCGCCTGCACAATACGCTCGCGCGGGGTGACGTAGTGTGTTTTCGGATAGATGGTAAAGCGGGGGATGGTTGAGATAATTTGCCCGGTTAATGGGTCGAAAAGCGACAGCCGCTCTACCTCTTCGTCGAACAATTCAACACGTAGCGCAACGTCGTCGGACTCCGCCGGAAAAATATCAATCACTTCCCCGCGAACACGGAAAGTCCCGCGCTGGAACGCCTGGTCGTTACGGGTGTATTGCAGTTCCGCCAGGCGCCGCAGAATCGCGCGCTGATCGATAATCATGCCGACCGTCAGATGCAGCATCATCTTAAGATATAAGTCAGGGTCGCCCAGACCGTAGATGGCTGAAACAGAGGCGACCACCACCACATCGCGCCGCTCCAGCAAAGCTTTGGTCGCTGAAAGCCGCATCTGTTCAATATGTTCGTTTACCGAGGCATCTTTTTCAATGAAGGTGTCCGAGCTCGGCACATAGGCTTCCGGTTGATAGTAGTCGTAGTAAGAGACGAAGTATTCCACCGCATTTTCCGGGAAAAATTCTTTCATCTCGCCGTACAACTGGGCTGCCAGCGTTTTGTTGGGCGCCAGCACCATCGTCGGGCGCTGAAGGTCGGCAATGACGTTAGCAATGGTAAATGTTTTCCCGGAGCCCGTTACGCCGAGTAGAGTCTGGTGAGCCAGGCCATCTTCAAGCCCTTCTTCGAGGCGTCGAATTGCCTCAGGCTGATCGCCAGAAGGTTTAAAAGAGGAATTCAGTTTGAACGGTTTACTCATGAGTCGCTACCTGAAGGAGTGGGCGGGCAGGTATGTAATTTTACTCGTCGTGTTTAATAATGCCAACAAATTATACTGGATAAAAAAACAGTTTCACGCCACATTATTTCTGTTACACCGTCAACGAAGGTATCAATCATGAGCATAATTTGCTCAGTGACGAGATAAAACTCCAGGATTGCGGGGTTATCCCCAAAGCAACGGCTTTTTTAACAATTGTCAAGATGGCTGATGACGGATTTATGGCAAGAGATGTCACTTTCATGACTGCCATTGCTTTTATATAATTAATTGAAAAATAACAAATATTTCCTTAAGCCTTCTTTCGCGTCAATTCGCGTGCAAGCCGCGTATTCTCTCGCTTGCATCGCGTTTTCTAACTCTAATGCACATGGTTATCCACAGGAATAGTGGATAACTGCCTGCAGCCCGTATGCCCTGCCGCCTGGGCAATTCCCACACTAACCGCATATTGTGGGGGTAAATATTTTTTCTCAATTCTTTTGAAATTTAATTGGTTGAATTGCAGGCAGCAGACGACGCGATCTCGCTCGCAATTTAACCAAATATATTGCTACAACAATGCGGTGAGATTGAGGTACTTTCCGGTTAGCGCGTTTTCAGGGGGTTCATCAAGCCATGGGATCTCCCCAAGCAGCGGTGCGGAAATCATCCGCTTGAGCGTGGCCATATATTCAGCGTGACGTTTGCCCGGTGGAGTCACATCGTTCGCCACCCACCCTGCAAGGGTAAGTCCGGCTTGCTGTACAGCCTGTGCGGTCAGCATCGCGTGATTAATACAGCCGAGTTTCACGCCCACAACCAGTATCACTGGCAGTTGTTCTTGCGTTACCCAATCCGCGAAAGTGAAAGACTCAGAAAGCGGCGTAAACCAGCCTCCTGCACCTTCTACCAGTACCCAGTTTGCCTGCTGTGCCAGCGCGTGTAATCCGGCGCTCATAACCACGGGGTCGATGGGTCTGCCCTCTTGCGCGCTGATGATGTGCGGCGAGGTCGGTTCTGCGAAGGTGTAAGGGTTTACCGTGGCGTAATCCAGTTGCAGGCTACTGTTGCGTTGCAACGCCAGTGCGTCGCTATTACGTAAGCCTTCTACTGTCATTTCGCTGCCGGAGGCAACAGGTTTGTAACCTGCCGTCCGGTAGCCTGCCGCCTTCGCGGCCTGTAAAAGCGCACAACTGGCGACGGTTTTCCCTACTTCAGTATCCGTTCCGGTGACAAAATAACGTTTACTCACGAGCAATCACTCCCAAAAAAAGATGATACGTCAGAGGATATCGCCCCTGTTGTTGCGGCCAGGCTAGTTGCAATCGCTGCAACTGCGAACGCGTTAATATTCGCGGGTCGCGCCCTTCATGAAGATGCGTTGCGCCAATGCCTTTCAGCGAGCGCATGGCACTGAGCGCATCATCAAACCACAGTGTGACGGGCTGAATATGGTGTTGATAACGCAAGCCTTTCAGCGACTGTTCGATTTCATCTGGCGGTAAAAAGCGATTAGCATGCGGGCGTTCGTCTACCGCCAGCCACGCCTGATGCAGTTCGGGTAACGATCCCTGCGCCAGTGTGGTAAACGCGACCATGCCTCCGGGGCGCACCACCCGATACAGCTCGCGGAGTGCCGTGGATAAATTACCGCACCACTGCACCGCGAGATTGCTCCATGCAAGATCGAACGTCGCGTTCGCCAGCGGTAAGGATTCGATATCGCCCGCCAGATAATGATCTGCGGCATCTTGTTGGCGTGCCTGCGCAAGCATAAGTGGCGAGAGATCTAAGGCCGTCACCTGCGAGTGACGTTCGCGCCAGTGGCGGCTCATCCAGCCTGGTCCACAGCCAGCATCCAGTACGTGGGGGTATTTACGCTGTGGGAGCATTGCCAGTAAGGCATCGGCACTCTGGCGCTGTAAATCTGCGTGTTCCTCGTATTGCGCGGCTGCCCGACCAAATGCCGCCGCAATGGCTTGTTTATTGACCGTTGCCATGCAGCACCTCCAGCAGGCGGTCGATATCCTGTGTTTCATGTGCCGCAGTCAACGTCAGGCGCAGTCGCGCAGTGCCGACGGGTACGGTTGGCGGGCGAATCGCCGTGACCCAGCAGTCTTGCTGGCGCAGTTTTTCTGCCAGTTGTAACGCACGGCTGTTATCACCGACGATTAATGGCTGGATGGCGCTGCATGAATCCGCAAGCGTAAACGGCAAACCCTGCACTCCGGCACGAAAACGCGTAATGAGTGCCGCCAGTTTTTCGCGCCGTGCATCACCCTCATCACTACGAATGACCGCCAGCGATGCACGTAATGCCTGCGCCTGAGCGGGCGGCATACTGGTGCTGTAGATAAGATGGCGGGCGAATTGCAGCAGATAATTCGCCACGCTATCAGAACAAAGCACCGCCGCGCCGCTGACACCAAATCCTTTGCCAAAAGTGACTACCAGCAGTTCCGGCTTCACCTTTTGCTGCCAACAACTGCCTCGCCCCTGTTCACCGATAACGCCCGTGCCGTGGGCATCATCGACCATCAACCAGCCATTGTGCTGTTGCGTTACCTGTTGAATTTCCGTAAGCGGCGCGCTATCGCCGTCCATACTAAACACACCTTCTGTCACCACCAGTTGCTGCCCCAGACAGGAGGCAGCAAGCAGACGTTCCAGATGAGCGACATCGTTATGAGTAAAACGGCGAAGCTGCGACGGGCTTAAACTGGCAGCCTCCAGCAAGGAGGCGTGGCTAAGCCGGTCGGCAACAATACGATCCTCTTTCGCCATCATCGCAGTAATGACCGCCTGATTAGCGGCAAAACCAGAGATAAACAACAGCGCCCGCGAATAGCCCAGCCACTCGGCCAACTCTTCTTCCAGCGACTGATGCGCCACGCTATAACCGCTGACATGGCCGGAACCGCCGCTACCGACGCCAAATTGTTCCGCCCCCTGCTGCCAGGCACTGATAATTTGCGGATGATGGCTTAAACCGAGGTAATCATTGCTGGAAAAGTTCAGATACTGGCGCTCGTCCGCCACCAGCCAGCGTCCGGCTCCTTGCGCCACCGGATAACGGCGACGCAGGGCATCGGCAGCACGCCGCGCATCGAGCGCCGCGTTGATTTTCTCCTGCCAGCTCATAGTGCTGCCGCGTTGTAATATTCGTCGGTGTCCGGGGTCATCAGCGCCTGCTCCAGACGCTGTTGTTGCTCGTTATCGCCCGCCAGAACGGCGGTTTGCTGCGGATTCAGCCCCAGTTTGCGGAACAGTTGCAGGTCTTTATCTTCTTCTGGATTCGGCGTGGTTAGCAGTTTGCAGCCGTAGAAAATCGAGTTTGCGCCAGCCATAAAGCACATTGCCTGAGTCTGTTCGTTCATCTGCTCACGTCCGGCAGAAAGGCGCACGTAAGAGGTCGGCATCATGATCCGCGCTACGGCAATGGTGCGAATAAAATCAAAGGCATCGACATCATCGTTATCGGCCAGAGGCGTGCCTTTCACCTTCACCAACATGTTGATTGGCACGCTTTCCGGCGGCGTCGGCAGGTTTGCCAGTTGCAGCAATAATCCGGCGCGATCTTTTACTGTTTCGCCTAAGCCGACAATGCCGCCAGAACAGACTTTGATCCCGGCATCGCGCACTTTTTCCAGCGTATCGAGACGTTCCTGATAAGTGCGTGTGGTGATGATATTGCCGTAAAACTCCGGCGAGGTGTCGAGGTTGTGGTTGTAGTAATCCAGCCCGGCATTCGCAAGGCGCTGCGCCTGAGATTCACTCAACGTACCCAGCGTCATACACGCCTCCAGGCCCATCGCTTTTACCCCCTGCACCATTTGTTCCAGATACGGCATATCGCGTTCGTGGGGATTCTTCCACGCCGCGCCCATGCAAAAACGCGTCGATCCCGCCGCTTTCGCTTTGCGCGCCGACTCCAGCACCTGTTCGACTTCCATCAACCTCTCGGCTTCCAGTCCGGTTTTGTAGCGCGAGCTTTGCGGGCAATATTTGCAATCTTCCGGACAAGCTCCGGTTTTAATCGACAGCAAAGTGCTGACCTGCACCTGACGAGGATCAAAATGCTGGCGGTGGACCTGCTGTGCTTCAAACAGCAGATCCAGCAACGGTTTTTCAAATAATTCTGTGACTTGCGACAATGTCCAGCGTGGGCGGTGAGCCATGGGGCTTCTCCAAAACGTGTTTTTTGTTGTTAATTCGGTGTAGGCTTGTAAACCTAAATCTTTTCAATTTGGTTTACAAGTCGATTATGACAACGGACGATCTTGCCTTTGACCAACGCCATATCTGGCACCCATACACATCCATGACCTCCCCGCTGCCGGTTTATCCGGTGGCGAGCGCCGAAGGTTGCGAGCTGATTTTGTCTGACGGTAGACGCCTGGTTGACGGTATGTCGTCCTGGTGGGCGGCGATCCACGGCTACAATCACCCGCAGCTTAATGCCGCGATGAAGTCGCAAATTGATGCTATGTCGCATGTGATGTTTGGCGGTATCACCCATGCGCCAGCCATTGAGCTGTGCCGCAAACTGGTGGCAATGACGCCGCAACCGCTGGAATGCGTTTTTCTCGCGGACTCCGGTTCCGTGGCGGTGGAAGTGGCGATGAAGATGGCGTTGCAGTACTGGCAGGCCAAAGGCGAAGCGCGCCAGCGTTTTCTGACCTTCCGCAATGGTTATCATGGCGATACCTTTGGCGCGATGTCGGTGTGCGATCCGGACAACTCAATGCACAGCCTGTGGAAAGGCTATCTGCCAGAAAACTTGTTTGCTCCGGCTCCACAAAGCCGTATGGATGGCGAATGGGATGAGCGCGATATGGTGGGCTTTGCCCGCCTGATGGCAGCGCATCGCCATGAAATCGCGGCGGTGATCATTGAACCGATTGTTCAGGGCGCTGGCGGGATGCGCATCTACCATCCGGAATGGTTAAAACGAATCCGCAAAATGTGCGACCGTGAAGGTATCTTGCTAATTGCTGACGAGATCGCCACCGGATTTGGTCGTACCGGCAAACTGTTTGCCTGCGAACATGCAGAAATCGCGCCGGACATTTTATGTCTCGGCAAAGCCTTAACGGGCGGCACGATGACCCTTTCCGCCACGCTTACCACGCGTGAGGTTGCGGAAACCATTAGTAACGGCGAAGCCGGTTGCTTTATGCATGGGCCAACGTTTATGGGCAATCCGCTGGCCTGCGCAGCAGCAAACGCCAGCCTGGCGATTCTCGAATCTGGCGACTGGCAGCAACAGGTGGCGGCTATTGAAGTACAGCTGCGCGAGCAACTTGCCCCCGCCCGTGATGCCGAAATGGTTGCCGATGTGCGCGTGCTGGGGGCAATTGGCGTGGTCGAAACCACTCGCCCGGTGAATATGGCAGCGCTGCAAAAATTCTTTGTCGAACAGGGCGTCTGGATCCGGCCTTTTGGCAAGCTAATTTACCTGATGCCGCCCTATATTATTCGCCCTGAACAGTTGCAGCGCCTGACCGCAGCGGTTAACCGTGCGGTACAAGATGAAACATTTTTTTGCCAATAACGAGCAGTCAGCCTGAAGGTTTCTGGCTACACTTTCTGCAAACAAGAAAGGAGGGTTCATGAAACTCATCAGTAATGATCTGCGCGATGGCGATAAGCTGCCGCATCGTCATGTCTTTAACGGCATGGGTTACGATGGCGATAATATTTCGCCGCATCTGGCGTGGGATGATGTTCCTGCGGGAACGAAAAGTTTTGTTGTCACCTGCTACGACCCGGATGCGCCAACCGGCTCCGGCTGGTGGCACTGGGTAGTGGTTAACTTACCCGCTGATACCCGCGTATTGCCGCAGGGGTTTGGCTCTGGTCTGGTAGCAATGCCAGACGGCGTTTTGCAGACGCGTACCGATTTTGGTAAAACCGGGTACGATGGCGCCGCGCCGCCGAAAGGCGAAACGCATCGCTACATTTTTACCGTTCACGCGCTGGATGTAGAACGTATTGATGTCGATGAAGGTGCCAGCGGCGCGATGGTCGGGTTTAACGTCCATTTCCACTCTCTCGCCAGCGCATCGATTACCGCGATGTTCAGTTAATCACTCTGCCAGATGGCGCAATGCCATCTGGTATCACTTAAAGGTATTAAAAACAACTTTTTGTCTTTTTACCTTCCCGTTTCGCTCAAGTTAGTATAAAAAAGCAGGCTTCAACGGATTCATTTTTCTATTTCATAGCCCGGAGCAACCTGTGAACACATTTTCAGTTTCCCGTCTGGCGCTGGCATTGGCTTTTGGCGTGACGCTGACCGCCTGTAGCTCAACACCGCCCGATCAACGTCCTTCAGATCAAACCGCGCCTGGTACCTCTTCTCGCCCGATTCTGTCGGCAAAAGAAGCGCAGAATTTCGATGCTCAACACTATTTTGCGTCCCTGACACCAGGTGCTGCAGCGTGGAATCCTTCCCCGATTACCCTGCCTGCGCAACCTGACTTTGTTGTCGGCCCGGCGGGTACCCAAGGTGTAACGCATACCACGATTCAGGCAGCGGTGGATGCGGCAATTATCAAGCGTACCAACAAGCGCCAGTATATTGCCGTGATGCCTGGTGAGTATGAAGGCACGGTCTATGTCCCTGCCGCTCCGGGTGGAATTACTCTGTACGGTACAGGCGAAAAACCGATTGATGTGAAGATTGGGCTTTCACTTGATGGTGGCATGAGTCCTGCCGACTGGCGTCACGACGTCAACCCGCGCGGCAAATATATGCCAGGTAAACCAGCGTGGTATATGTACGATAGCTGCCAGAGCAAACGCAGCGACAGTATCGGTGTTCTCTGCTCTGCGGTCTTCTGGTCACAAAACAATGGCCTGCAACTGCAAAACCTGACCATCGAAAACACGCTGGGCGATAGCGTAGATGCGGGTAACCATCCGGCGGTGGCACTGCGTACTGATGGCGACAAAGTGCAGATCAATAACGTCAACATTCTCGGTCGTCAGAATACCTTCTTTGTCACCAACAGCGGTGTGCAGAACCGTCTGGAAACCAACCGTCAGCCGCGTACTCTGGTGACGAATAGCTATATTGAAGGGGATGTGGATATCGTTTCTGGTCGCGGCGCGGTGGTGTTCGATAATACCGAATTCCGCGTGGTGAACTCCCGTACTCAGCAAGAAGCGTATGTGTTTGCACCGGCTACGCTGTCTAACATCTATTACGGTTTCCTCGCCGTAAACAGCCGTTTCAATGCTTCCGGTGATGGCGTGGCGCAACTGGGCCGCTCGCTGGATGTTGATGCCAATACCAACGGTCAGGTGGTGATCCGTGATAGCGCCATCAACGAAGGTTTTAACACGGCTAAACCGTGGGCCGATGCGGTGATTTCCAATCGTCCATTTGCGGGTAATACCGGCAGCGTTGACGATAGCGACGAAGTACAGCGCAATCTGAATGACACTAACTACAACCGCATGTGGGAATACAATAACCGCGGCGTGGGTAGCAAAGTGGTTGCAGAGGCGAAGAAGTAATACGTTTAAAATTACCGGATGGTGATGTGTATACATCTCATCCGGAATTATAAAGTCATGAAAGTCAATATTAACATCATGACAAATAAAACCGCTGCAATTTTTATCGATAACGGAAAGAAAATAACTTTAGCGTTTTTCTTATTTCGCTCCAATACACTAATTAATCTTTTTTTAGCATCTGTTTCAGGAAAATTTATCCCTTCCGCTTTAGTCTCCCACTCCAGTTCATTTTTGCTGGTCGTCGCATAAACATATTTTTTTCCTTTCAAATAAAACTGAATAAATACCCTGACGTTATTTCCTGCAGAAAATTTTTTTAATGAGTATGGGACATCCACATTTTCAATCACAATCCCTTTGTCTGAAATTTCGATAGCTTTGATAAAAAAATAGGGTATTAGCAAACCACTAATGCCAACCATTAATCCACTTCCAAGCAACCATGCCATCAGATTATCCATACCTGTTAAAAAGTGTATATTATTTTCAGTTACGACTTGACAATTGCGAATAAAACCGATAAAAAATGAAAATGCCATTATACACAAACTGCTGGTGAAAATTTTTATAGGTAAAGATACCGGCTGCATAACTAAATAGCTATTTTCAATTTTACACGCTTTAGATAACGACTTCATTTTTATCAGAAATAGAATCTGCAATAATGATAAAAAGAATAAATACATACCCCACTTCATAAAACCACCTGTTATCAATAGCTATGTAACAATAGATATATAAGCAATCATTTTGAATATTGCATCTTTAAATTACGATACAAAAATATCATCAAACTCCCTTACTACAATTGTAACCATGGAGCCATATATCTCGCCAAAGCATCTTTAAGATAGACATATTATTGCGACAGAGAAATCATTTCTTAGTAACAATTTACAATATTCATCATCATTGGTTATATTAAAACACCAACACATCCACAATGTGGATAAATAATGTGACGCATACCATTAATCGAATGGATAATAATTAATTGATAGAAATATAATTGCTGTATGAGAGGGATACCAATGAAAACATTGGTATCCCTTGCTCTGCTATATCTGACGGTTTTTATTGAAGTTAATCAAACTACCCGCTTTGATAATCTCGCGCTCTTCAGCAGTCAGACTTTCCATATAGAGCGTAATCTCCGTTACCGGCGCATCTTTATGGATCACATAACCTTTAAACGTCGTACCTGGATTATCCAGCGCCGCTTTAATGCCAGGGATGTAAATGTAATCACCTACGTCAAAATTCGGTGCTTCCGCCATTTGCAGCGGTAACATCCCCCAGTTGATGACGTTAGAACGGTAGCGTTTAGTCGCGTACTCCTCGGCAATATTCGCCAGACCGCCAATCACACGCTGGCAACTCGCCGCCTGCTCACGCGCAGAACCATCGCCTGGTTTGACCGCATAGACCATGCTGCCAATTTCAGTTTGCAGCGGATCAATATTTTCCTGACCAGCAATCTGCTTAATACGCGCAAAAACGTCTGCCAGTTCGCTGACATTCCCCGCCAGACGCTGATTTTCCAGCTCGGCAGTGGCTTTACTTCTGCCAACATAACCCGGATCACGGCGTGACAGGGTAAACTCCGCCAGACCAATTGGATTTGAACGATACGAAGAGGTTTCACCGGAAGGAATCAATTCGTCAGTGGTGGTCACTTCGTCGAGGATCTTCGAGCACACTTTGAGGACGATATTGTCAGTCAGCGCGCCTAATTCCGGCCAGTCTTTAATGTTCGGTCCGTAGATCAGCGGTTGCTGAGTCGCCCCTTTCACAAAACCCTGATAAACACGGTTTTTATACGGAGTTACATCAAAGGCGTACTCCGGCACGTTGTCCCAGCAATCGAGTTCGCTGGCAGAGGTTAAATAACCACCGTTTGCCGCAGTCGCAGCGATAGAACGAGCGTCCATCAACGCTACCGCTGACATCTGCCCATTGGCTGGCTTAGAGCCTTCACGGTTCGGGAAGTTACGCGTGGTGTGGCGAATACTCAAACCGTTGTTGATTGGCGTATCGCCCGCGCCAAAGCATGGGCCGCAGAACGCAGTTCTGATGATTGCGCCTGCGCCAATCAAATCTGCTACCACACCTTTTTTGGCGAGATCCATAAACACCGGCTGTGATGACGGGTAAACCGCCAGCGAGAAGGTGTCATTGCCACAGGATTGACCGCGCAGCGCATTTGCTGCGGCGATAACGTTTTCATAGTTACCGCCAGAACAGCCAGCGATAATCCCCTGCTGCACTTTCAGGCGACCATTTTCCACTTTATCCAGCAGCGAGAGTTTGGCTTTACCATGCGCCACGCGTTCGGACTCAATTTCAATCTCACGCAGAATGTCAGTCAGATTCTGGTTCAGCGTGTCGATTTCATACACGTTGCTCGGGTGGAACGGCAGCGCAATCATCGGTTTGATGGCACTTAAATCAACGCTGATGCAGCCATCGTAGTACGCCATTGGCTGAGGATTAAGCTGGCAGTAATCCTGGCCGCGACCGTGCAGCGCCAGCCAATTATGCACTTCTTCATCGGTTTGCCAGACAGAACTTAAACAGGTAGTTTCAGTGGTCATCACGTCAACGCTGTTACGGAAATCGGTAGAGAGCGCAGCAACACCGGGACCTACGAATTCCATCACTTTGTTTTTGACGTAGCCGTTTTTGAACACGGCGCCGATGATAGCCAGCGCCACATCCTGCGGCCCCACATACGGCGCAGGTTTTCCGGTCAGATGCACCGCAACCACGCCCGGATAGTCGATATCCCAGGTGTCATTAAGCAGTTGTTTTACCAGCTCGCCGCCGCCCTCACCGACTGCCATTGTCCCTAATGCACCGTAACGGGTGTGGCTGTCTGACCCGAGGATCATTTTGCCGCCGCCTGCCATCATTTCACGCATATATTGATGGATGACCGCAATATGCGGAGGCACAAAAATACCGCCATAACACTGAGCTGCTGATAAACCAAAAATATGGTCATCACCGTTAATAGTGCCGCCCACAGCACAGAGTGAATTATGGCAGTTGGTCAGCACATACGGCAGCGGGAAACGTTCCATACCGGACGCTTTAGCGGTCTGTACAATACCAACAAAGGTAATATCGTGAGAGGCTAATGAATCAAACTTAATTTTAAGTTTATCCATATTTCCGGACGTATTATGAGAAGAGAGTATTGACCAGGCAATAGTGCCTTTTTTTGCTTCTTCTTTTTTTATTTCGCCGGTGAAATGTTCTTCGGCAATTATTTCGTTATTACTGGCGAGAAACACGCCTTTTTCAGATAACTTGATCATCAAATGCTCCAGATATCTGTGCACCGTGAAGTGCGCAGAAAGATAATAAATGGATATACTCTAAATAATTCGAGTTGCAGGAAGGCGACAAGCGAGTGAATCCCCAGGAGCTTACATAAGTAAGTGACTGGGGTGAGCGAACGCAGACGCAGCACATGCAACTTGAAGTATGACGAGTATATTTACAGCATGTTCCAGCCGATCAGCATATTCCACCACCATACGCCAAGGGTGATATGCACCAGGAAGGTTAATATCGTCAGTACCGCACCAACCAACCACCAAGATTTAATATCGTTGTAACCCACACCAAAGATGACCGGACCAGCCGCGCCACCATAGTGAGTAACCATGCCGCCATAGGAGTTGGAGAACAACAGTGCCAGCGCGGTTAACATTAACGGTGCGCCGGAGACGTTCGCCAGCATGGCAAATACCGGCAACATGGCAACGATATAGGCACTACCGGAAGCGAAGAAATAACGCACGATGATGCTAAGGAAAATAATAACGAAGAAAGCAACGTTACCGTGACCATCAAATGCCAGGTTATTTTTAAAGACTTCAGCTAACCATTCGAAGAATTTCACTTTCGATAATAATGAGCTTAAGCCGATAATACCGCCGTACCAGATTAAGGTATTCCAGCCGCCTTTATTTTTGACCACGTCTTCCCAGGTCACAATGCCCAGCAACAACATGGTCGCCATAACAACAATTGCCACTGAAGATTCATCAACACCCAGGCTCTTACTGAAAATCCAGCCCAGCAGTGCCAGCACAAAGACAACGAGCAGCATTTTTTCACGGATTTTCATCGGCCCCAGTTCAGCAAGGCCCGCTTTGGCGATGGTTTTGTTATCCACCTTTTTAATTTCTGGCGGATACATGGTGTAAATCACCAGCGGAGTAACCAGCAGCATAATGATGCCCGGCAATCCGGCGGCCAGCGCCCATCCACCCCAGCTAATTTGCAGGTGCAGAATGTCGTTGATCATTTTCAGCGCCAGAATGTTCCCCGCCATTGCGGTAAAGAACATATAGCTGGTGGTTTTGGTGACCATGTAAATGGACATCATCAAGTAATGTCCGACACGACGCGGGCTTTTTTCAGGTTCTGACCCCAAAGCCACCGCCACGCTGTTGATGATCGGTAACACAATGCCGCCCGCACGCGCGGTGTTAGACGGTGTTGCCGGAGCCAGTACCAGATCGAGGAATACCGTAACGTAACCCAGACCTAGGGTAGTGCTACCAATTTTACCAATCAGCAAATAGGCAATACGTTTGCCTAAGCCGGTGGTCACAAATGCGGCGCTTAAAGTAAACGCCGAGAACACCAGCCAGGTAGTACCTGAAGAGTAACCGCTTAATACGGCGGTGGTTTTAAACGCACCGTCGGATAAGTTACCGACCACCACCATCGAGGCAGCAACGGCAATTAACAGTACGACAGGTTCCGGGAAAGGCTTGATAACCAGCCCCACAATCGCCGCCAGGTAAATACCAAAAAGTACCCATGCCAGTTCGCTTAATCCTGCCGGGGCTGGCATAACGCCAATAATACATGGGATCGCTAATATCAGAATTAGCTTCCATAACGATTTCTTATTCATTTAAAATCCTGTTCTTTCTGTATGACTCATACAGAAGTCCTTTATTGATTGTCCTTATCACGACAACGAAATTTTTCAGGGAAGATAAACTTCACCGGAAAATATTTTTCTGGTCGTCCGAATAACAGATGCACGTAACGTTGTGGCATCCTGACCGTCATTACTTAAATGAACGTCAAGCGCACCACTGGGGTGTTCAATATTGATATTGCCGTACCCCACAGAAGGGACGATTTGTCGGGTGACGGTGCCTTCCAATGCACAGCTACTGGAAATGGCAATAGCGCCAGTTATCGCCAGTGCGCGATGGCAAGAATGCGGCATAAAATAACGCACATTAATTGCCCCGCCTTTCTGCGCTGGAGAAATAAGCACAGGTTTAGGGATAACCATATTACTAACATCGCCTAAGCCCATTGCTTTACCCGCTTGCAGACGGATAGATTCAATGCGGGCTAATAATGCTTTGTCGGCATCCAGTTCCGCCGGTAATTCATAGCCTGTTTTGCCCAGATATTCAGCCGGAATAATGACGACTGGCATCGCCATATCAATACAGGTCACTGGAACATCGTCAAAATAATCAATCTGTTTATCAGTCGGGAAGACTTTTCCGGTTTTTGTTCCTGCTGCATTCAGGAAAGTGAGAGCGACCGGTGCGGCTGTCCCTGGCACACCATCAATTCTGGCGCTACCCTCGTACTTGACAACACCATTTGGCGTTTGCACATCAGCTTCGATGAACGTACCAGTATTGACGTTGCGGATACGCACACGGGTGATCGGTGATGTCGCTGCAATCAAACCATTTTCAATGGCGAATGCCCCAACCCCAGACAGCATATTGCCGCAGTTTGGTGTCGTATCAACCCGCTGCTCATGGACGATAACCTGAGCAAACAGATAATCGACATCAGCACGCGGATCGTCGGAACGGCTAATAATGGCGACTTTACTGGTCAGCGGATTACCGCCGCCGATACCGTCTATTTCCAGATCGTTACCGGAACCCATAATTGCCATCAATATTTTATCGCGCTGCGTTTGATCTTCGGGTAAATGTTCCGCTAACAGGAACGCGCCCCTCGAGGTTCCACCTCGCATCATCACGCAGGGTATTTTTTTCATAATAATGCCCTCAATTTAAAAACATAACTTATTGCGATATGGTTACATTAAGGGCAAAGCATCTCTAATGACTTTAGCTCCACGATTAATAACATTTTTTCATTAATTTAAGTGATTAAATTGCAGTTAAACTGTTTAACTGTAAATCACTAAAATGCACCGCTTCCATTTTTCGGAGTAATAATGAAGCATGAATTATCAGGTATGAAGGCATTTGTCATACTGGCAGAGTCCAGTTCATTTAACAATGCCGCTAAATTACTCAATATTACGCAACCTGCATTAACGCGAAGAATAAAAAAGATGGAAGAAGATTTACATATTCAACTTTTTGAGCGTACAACTCGCAAGGTTACGTTAACAAAAGCAGGAAAAAGGTTGCTCCCGGAGGCGCGGGAATTAATAAAGAAATTCGATGAAACGCTTTTTAGTATTCGTGATATGAATGCTTATCATCGTGGTATGGTGACGTTAGCGTGTATTCCGACCGCCGTATTTTATTTTTTACCGCTGGCAATCGGTAAATTTAATGAGCTGTATCCCAATATTAAAGTGCGGATTCTGGAACAAGGTACGAATAATTGCATGGAATCGGTGCTGTGCAATGAATCTGACTTTGGCATAAACATGAACAATGTCACAAATTCATCCATTGACTTTACCCCACTGGTCAATGAGCCGTTCGTGCTGGCCTGTCGGCGTGACCATCCATTGGCCAAAAAGCAGCTAGTGGAATGGCAGGAGTTAGTAGGTTACAAAATGATTGGCGTGCGTTCCTCCAGCGGCAACCGACTGCTAATTGAGCAAAGATTGTCCGACAAGCCCTGGAAACTGGACTGGTTTTATGAAGTGCGTCATCTTTCGACGTCATTAGGATTGGTGGAAGCGGGACTGGGGATTTCGGCGCTTCCTGGCCTGGCAATGCCTCATGCGCCCTATTCTTCGATTATTGGTATCCCATTGGTGGAACCCGTTATACGTCGGACATTGGGAATAATTCGCCGTAAAGATGCCGTACTTTCTCCAGCAGCAGAACGCTTTTTTGCCTTGCTGATTAATTTATGGACTGACGATAAAGACAATTTGTGGACCAATATCGTCGAACGCCAGAGACACGCGTTACAGGAGATAGGCTAATACTCCCGGCGCAGGAGATTCAGCGCCGGGTAAATCAGCGGTTAGTGTGCGTTCACCACAACCCACATTGGCCCCTGCCCTACCGCATAGCGGCCTTTTTCATGCAGCAGCCCCTGCTCGCCGACAATTTCGTATACCGAGATATGGTGCGATTTTTGCCCGGCGGCAATCAGATATTTGCCACTGTGATCAACATTAAAGCCGCGCGGCTGAGTTTCCGTTGGCTGGAAGCCTTCTTTACTCAACACGCTGCCATCTTCCGAAACGCTGAAAACGGTAATCAGACTGGCGGTACGGTCGCAGGCGTATAAATGACGACCATCCGGGGTGATATGAATATCAGCCGCCCAACGGGTGTCGGAGAAGTTTTCCGGCATCATATCCAGCGTCTGGACACATTCGATATTGCCGTGCGGATCTTTCAGTTCCCAGACATCCACTGAGCTGTTTAACTCATTGACGCAATATGCATATTGTTCGTTTGGATGGAACACCATATGACGCGGACCGGCCCCTTCAACGGTAGTCACTTCTGCGGGGTCCTGCGCCACCAGATGACCGTCATCGCTGACCGTAAACAGGCAAATACGATCCTGCTTTAATGCCGGAACCCACAGGGTGCGGTTATCTGGTGAAATATTGGCGGAATGACAGCCGTCCAGTCCCTCAACCACATCGACAACGCCCACAGGCAGGCCATCTTCCAGTCGCGTTACGCTCACGTTACCCGCATTATAAGAGCCGACAAAAACAAACTGCCCATGGTGATCGGTGGAAATATGCGTCGGGCTACCCGGCAGCGCAGACTCTGCGGCAAATGTCAGTGCGCCATCATCTGGTGCAATGCGATACGCCAGAACGCGAAATTCGGGACGAACGCCAACGTAGAGGTAACGTTTATCCGGGCTGACCACCATCGGCTGCACCTGCCCCGGCACATCGACAACCTGTGTCAGCGTCAGCACGCCTTCATGATTCAGGTTCCAGACGTGAATTTGCTGGCTCTCAGGGCTGGCGATATAAACTGTTTGCTTCATGAATGCTCCTTTGCATTTAGCAACTGACTTTAACAGCTAAAATTAGTCGCTTTTGGCGGTGAATGCTGAATTAAAACGCAGAATTTTGTCCGATAGTGGTATCGGTGTACCATTCGCGCAGACGAAAATTCTTAACCTTAATCTGGAAAACGCCATGACCACACGCGTGATTGCTCTCGACTTAGACGGCACCTTATTGACCCCGAAAAAGACTCTGCTTCCCTCATCGATTGAAGCGCTTGCCCGCGCTCGCGAAGCAGGTTACCAATTGATTATCGTCACGGGTCGCCATCACGTCGCTATTCATCCTTTTTATCAGGCGCTGGCGCTGGATACACCTGCTATTTGCTGTAATGGCACCTATTTGTATGATTATCATGCAAAAAATGTGCTTGAAGCCGATCCAATGCCCGTTAACAAAGCCCTGCAACTCATCGAGATGCTGAATGAACACCACATTCACGGTCTGATGTATGTGGATGACGCAATGGTCTATGAGCATCCGACCGGACATGTCATTCGCACGTCTAACTGGGCGCAGACTTTGCCGCCGGAACAACGCCCGACTTTCACACAAGTCGCTTCTCTGGCTGAAACGGCGCAACAAGTTAACGCCGTGTGGAAGTTCGCTCTGACGCACGATGACCTGCCGCAGTTACAGCATTTTGGTAAGCATGTTGAACATGAGTTGGGTCTGGAGTGTGAATGGTCCTGGCACGATCAGGTTGATATTGCACGCGGCGGCAACAGTAAAGGCAAACGCCTGACGAAATGGGTTGAGGCGCAAGGCTGGTCGATGGAAAACGTAGTCGCATTCGGCGATAACTTCAATGATATCAGTATGCTGGAGGCTGCCGGAACGGGTGTAGCGATGGGCAATGCCGATGACGCGGTAAAAGCACGCGCCAATATCGTGATTGGTGACAATACCACCGACAGCATCGCCCAGTTTATTTATAGCCACCTGATTTAATCAGGCGGTTATCGACACACTTTTAATTTGCGCGTATAGCCACAGGCCAGGTTTGATCGCCAGTTCATCCCTGGCCCACGGGCTTATTCGCGCCCACAGCGTTTTACCGCCGACTTCCAGTTCCACTTCCACCTGGCCGTTATCGTCATAGCTATTGACGACTTTTGCGCGCAGCACATTGCGGATGCTGGTTTGTTGCGGCGGTTGTAAAACCAGAGAAACATCGGAAGCCTGGATGCGGATGCGTAGCGCGGCTTGCAGCGGTTCATCCAGCTTATTAACCCATAAATGCTGATCGCCCAGCGCCAGCGCGGTCATTGCGTAACGCGGATGATGTTCCAGTACCGTTACTTTCAGAATGCTGCTTTGTTGCTCTTTCGGCAGCCACGGATTCATCACGCTACTGCCCCACACTTCTTCCAGCGCCCCGAAAGCTTTCACCTGGCCGTTTTCCAGTACCATCACTTTGTCCGCCAGATGGAGGATTTCATCCAGCGAATGACTGACATACAGCATCGGAATGTTGATTTCCCGCGTCAGCCGTTGCAGATAAGGCAATAGCTCGCGTTTGCGCGGAAGATCCAGCGACGCCAGTGGTTCATCCAGCAATAATAATTCCGGAGCCGTCAGCAATGCCCGACCAATTGCCACACGCTGTTTTTCGCCTCCGGACAGGCTGCCCGGTAAACGGTCAAGCAACGGTTCAATGCCTAAAAGCGCCACCAGCTTATCGAACTGATCGACCATACTTTTCGACATGCCGTAGCGCAGATTGCCACGCACTTTGTAATGCGGGAACAGCCGTGCATCCTGAAACACATAGCCAACGCGACGCTTTTCCGGCGTCAGGCAGATACCTTTTTCGGCATCATTTAGTACCCGACCATTGAGGACAATCCGCCCTTTTTGCGGGCGCGTCAGTCCACTAATGGCGTTAATCAGCGAAGTTTTTCCGGCACCGGAGACGCCAAAGATAGCAGTGATGCCATTGGCGGGCAGCGTTTCATTAATGGTCAGGCAATGGTTGCCCAAGGTCTGGGAAAAATTCAGTTCCAGCATGATTATCGCCCCGCCCGTTCACGGCTGATTCTGGCCAGCCATTCTGAAATCAACAGGGAGATCATCGCCAGCGCAATAGAAATAATGCAGAGTCTCGCCGCGCCGCTTTCACCGCCTGGGGTCTGGATCAGGGTATACATGGCAGAAGGAATGGTTCGCGTTTCACCTGGAATGTTAGAAACAAAGGTGATGGTTGCACCAAATTCACCGAGCGAACGAGCAAATGCCAGTACTGTACCGACGATAATTCCCGGCAACGTCAGCGGTAACGTGATAGTAAAGAAAACACGCCAGCGCCCAGCCCCCAGCGTTCTTGCGGCCTGTTCCAGTTTGACATCAACCCCTTCCAGCGCCAGACGAATCGCCCGCACCATCAACGGAAAAGACATGACTGCGGCAGCGAGAACCGCGCCGCGCCAGCTAAACGCGAAGGTAATGCCAAACCAGTCATACAGGCGTTCGCCGATAAATCCGCGCCGTCCCATAGAAACTAACAGCAAGTAACCGACAACCACGGGCGGTAACACCAGCGGTAGATGCAGTACGCTGTCGAGCAGAGCTTTGCCCGGAAACGTGCAACGCACCAGTAACCAGGCAAAAAAGATCCCAAACGGCAGGCTAAACAGCACAGCCAGGGAAGAAACTTTCAGGCTTAATAAAACCGCCTGCCATTCTGGATCGGTCAGTATCATTACTTAGTTGTAAATCCGTAACGTTTAAAGATTTCCGCAGCCTGCGGTCCCTTCAGATAATCGTAAAATGCTTTCACTGTCGCGTTGTTATGCCCTTCCACGACGGCAACCGGATATTCCACTTTTTTATGCGAATCTTCCGGGAAAGTGGCGACCACTTTTACCCCTTTGCTGGCAACTGCGTCAGAACCGTAGACAATACCCAGCGGCGCTTCATTACGTTCGACCAGCGCCAGCGCCCCACGAACATCTTCTGCCGGAGCCAGTTTCGGGGAGAGCGTATCCCATGCGCCCAGTTTTTGCAGAGCTTCTTTCGCATAAATGCCAGCCGGAACATGTTCCGGATCGCCAACCGCCAGGCGGCCGCCATTCAGCAGAGAGGTCCAGTTAGTTTTGCTGTCGATGGTGAACTCTTTCTGCTCGCTGGTTTTCGGTGCTACAACGACCAGGCTATTGCCGAGCAAGGTTTGACGCGTGGCGGTATCAATTCCTTTTTTATCAATTGCATAATCCATCCATTTCTGATCGGCAGAAATAAACAGATCCGCAGGCGCACCTGCTTCAATCTGACGAGCCAGAGTAGAAGAGGAGGCGAAAGAAGAAACGACGTCTACGCCTTTCTCTTTTTTATACTGCGTAGCGATATCCTGCATCGCGTTGGTCAGTGATGCTGCGGCAAAAACCGTGATTTTCCCTTCATCCGCCAACGCATTGCCAGCAACAGTGAAAGAGAGCGCCGCCCCGGCAAACAGGTTTAACCATTTACGAGCCATTTGTAACCCCTTTATTTAACGTTATGTAGGCGTCAATATAACGGCAAGTTCAGAATTTTCCCAGCAGTTATTGTTAACCTTTGAGAGGTAGATAGAAAAAATATCGGCAGGAAAAGCAGGAAGTTGAGAAAAAGAAAATGCCCGACTCAGCGGGCATTCATGGAATCAATGATTTTGTCCGGGCTGGTCTTTTTTACCAACACCAGAAAAGATGTTGAATACTTCACCAAGACCGTAAATCAGACCCAGGATGATGGCCATCACGACAGGTACCATGATTACGGCGAATACCAGACTTTTTAATAACTCTAACATGGTCAACTCCAGATGTAGTCCTGTGACTATTCTAACCGTTAAGCACAGAAAAGCACTCCCCTTTTGTGCGGTCAGCTTTGCGTGGCGCTCATTTTCCGTCACAATAAGACTTTTGCCAGGACATTGTTATGCAGGCCGAAATCCTTCTCACTCTTAAGCTGCAACAAAAGCTCTTTGCCGACCCACGCCGCATTTCGCTACTAAAACACATCGCGCTTTCCGGTTCCATCAGCCAGGGGGCGAAAGATGCCGGTATCAGCTATAAAAGCGCCTGGGATGCCATTAACGAAATGAATCAGTTAAGTGAGCATACGCTGGTTGAACGAGCTACGGGCGGAAAAGGCGGTGGCGGTGCTGTGCTGACCCGCTATGGTCAACGACTGATTCAGCTTTACGATCTTCTCGCCCAGATCCAGCAAAAAGCCTTTGATGTGTTAAGTGACGATGACGCCCTGCCGCTGAACAGTCTGCTGGCCGCGATCTCACGTTTTTCACTGCAAACCAGCGCCCGTAACCAGTGGTTCGGTACCATCACCGCCCGCGATCATGATGACGTTCAACAGCATGTTGATGTCTTACTGGCCGACGGCAAAACACGCTTAAAAGTCGCGATTACCGCGCAAAGTGGCGCGCGTCTGGGGCTGGATGAAGGCAAAGAAGTGTTGATTCTGCTGAAAGCGCCGTGGGTGAACATTACCCAAGATGACACCGTAGCCCAGAGTGCCGACAACCAATTGCCGGGCATTATTCGCCATATAGAGCGCGGCGCAGAACAGTGCGAAGTATTAATGGCGCTACCCGACGGGCAAACCTTGTGCGCCACGGTGCCGGTAAATGAAGCGACTTCTCTTCAGCAAGGACAGAATGTCACGGCCTACTTTAATGCCGACAGCGTGATTATCGCCACGCTGTGCTAAGCGTGTTGACAATTTGTTATGAAACACGTATCCCTGTCAGTAATCGCTGCACAAAATGGGATATAAAATGTCATCGTTGCAAATTTTGCAAGGCACGTTTCGTCTTAGCGACACAAAAACGCTGCAATTGCCTCAGCTAACGTTAAACGCGGGCGATAGTTGGGCGTTTGTCGGTTCTAATGGCAGCGGGAAGTCGGCGCTGGCCCGCGCGCTGGCCGGTGAACTTCCGCTTTTGAAAGGTGAACGGCAAAGCCAGTTTTCCCACATCACTCGTCTCTCCTTCGAGCAATTGCAAAAGCTCGTCAGTGACGAATGGCAGCGGAATAACACCGATATGCTCGGCCCTGGCGAAGATGACACCGGGCGCACCACGGCTGAGATCATTCAGGATGAAGTTAAGGATGCACCGCGTTGTGCGCAACTGGCGCAGCAGTTCGGCATTACCGCCCTGCTCGACCGACGTTTTAAATATCTTTCCACTGGCGAGACGCGTAAAACCCTGCTCTGTCAGGCGCTGATGTCGAAGCCTGACTTATTGATTCTTGATGAACCGTTCGATGGTCTTGACGTTGCCTCACGTCAGCAGCTGGCAGAATTACTCGCCTCGTTACATCAGTCCGGTATTACTCTGGTACTGGTGCTCAATCGCTTCGATGAGATCCCGGAATTTGTCCAGTTTGCTGGTGTGCTGGCGGATTGCACGTTAGCGGAAACTGGCGCTAAAGAGGAACTGCTCCAGCAAGCACTCGTCGCGCAACTGGCGCATAGCGAACAGCTTGAAGGTGTGCAACTGCCGGAGCCGGATGAACCTTCAGCACGTCACGCCTTACCCGCCAACGAACCGCGCATTGTGCTGAACAACGGCGTGGTTTCTTATAACGATCGCCCCATTCTTAATAACCTTAGCTGGCAGGTGAATCCTGGCGAACACTGGCAAATTATCGGGCCAAATGGCGCGGGAAAATCGACATTATTAAGCCTGATTACTGGCGATCATCCGCAAGGTTACAGCAACGATTTGACGCTTTTCGGCCGACGTCGCGGCAGCGGCGAAACCATCTGGGATATTAAAAAGCATATCGGTTACGTCAGCAGTAGTTTGCATCTGGATTACCGGGTCAGCACTACCGTGCGTAATGTGATCCTTTCTGGCTATTTTGATTCGATTGGCATTTATCAGGCCGTTTCGGATCGCCAGCAAAAGCTGGTGCAGCAGTGGCTGGATATTCTCGGCATTGATAAACGCACGGCTGACGCCCCTTTCCATAGTCTTTCCTGGGGGCAACAACGCCTGGCGCTGATCGTCCGCGCACTGGTGAAACATCCGACTTTGCTTATTCTCGATGAACCACTACAGGGGCTGGATCCGCTCAATCGCCAGCTTATCCGCCGTTTTGTTGACGTGCTAATTAGCGAAGGTGAAACGCAATTATTGTTTGTTTCGCACCATGCGGAAGATGCGCCTGCCTGTATTACCCATCGTCTGGAGTTCGTGCCAGACGGTGACCTCTATCGTTATGCGCTGACAAAAATAAATTGAGTCGGTAATGCTGACTGTGCCGGATGCGGCGTAAACGCTTTATCCGGCCCACGGTTCGACGCATCAGGCATAAAACCGCATCTTTTTTTCAGATAAAAAGCGCAATCATTCATAAACCCTCTGTTTTATAATCACTTAATCGCGCATAAAAAACGGCTAAATTCTTGTGTAAACGATTCCACTAATTTATTCCATGTCACACTTTTCGCATCTTTGTTATGCTATGGTTATTTCATACCATAAGCCTAATGGAGCGAATTATGAGAGTTTTGGTTACCGGTGGTAGCGGTTACATTGGAAGTCATACCTGTGTGCAATTACTGCAAAACGGTCATGATGTCATCATTCTTGATAACCTCTGTAACAGTAAGCGCAGCGTACTGCCTGTTATCGAGCGTTTAGGCGGCAAACATCCAACGTTTGTTGAAGGCGATATCCGTAACGAAGCGTTGATGACCGAGATCCTGCACGATCACGCTATCGACACCGTGATCCACTTCGCCGGGCTGAAAGCCGTTGGCGAATCGGTACAAAAACCGCTGGAATATTACGACAACAACGTCAACGGTACTCTGCGTCTGATTAGCGCCATGCGCGCCGCTAACGTCAAAAACTTTATCTTCAGCTCCTCCGCCACCGTCTATGGCGATCAGCCCAAAATTCCATACGTTGAAAGCTTCCCGACCGGCACACCGCAAAGCCCTTACGGCAAAAGCAAACTTATGGTGGAACAGATCCTCACCGACCTGCAAAAAGCCCAGCCGGACTGGAGCATTGCCCTGCTGCGCTACTTCAACCCGGTTGGCGCGCATCCGTCGGGCGATATGGGCGAAGATCCGCAAGGCATTCCGAATAACCTGATGCCGTACATTGCCCAGGTTGCTGTAGGCCGTCGCGACTCGCTGGCTATTTTTGGTAACGATTATCCGACCGAAGACGGTACTGGCGTACGCGATTACATCCACGTAATGGATCTGGCGGACGGTCACGTCGTGGCGATGGAAAAACTGGCGAACAAGCCTGGCGTACACATCTACAACCTCGGCGCAGGCGTAGGCAGCAGCGTGCTGGACGTGGTTAATGCCTTCAGCAAAGCCTGCGGCAAACCGGTTAACTATCATTTTGCACCGCGTCGCGAGGGCGACCTTCCAGCCTACTGGGCGGACGCCAGCAAAGCCGACCGTGAACTGAACTGGCGCGTAACGCGCACACTCGATGAAATGGCGCAGGACACCTGGCACTGGCAGTCACGCCATCCACAGGGATATCCCGATTAAGGAACGACCATGACGCAATTTAATCCCGTTGATCATCCACATCGCCGCTACAACCCGCTCACCGGGCAATGGATTCTGGTTTCACCGCACCGCGCTAAGCGCCCCTGGCAGGGGGCGCAGGAAACGCCAGCCAAACAGGTGTTACCTGCGCACGATCCAGATTGCTTTCTCTGCGCAGGTAATGTGCGGGTGACAGGCGATAAAAACCCCGATTACACCGGGACTTACGTTTTTACCAATGACTTTGCGGCCTTGATGTCTGACACGCCAGACGCGCCAGAAAGCAACGATCCGTTGATGCGTTGCCAGAGCGCGCGCGGTACCAGCCGGGTGATCTGCTTTTCACCTGATCACAGTAAAACACTGCCAGAACTCAGCGTTGCGGCATTGACGGAAATCGTCAAAACCTGGCAGGAGCAAACCGCAGAGCTGGGAAAAACCTATCCGTGGGTGCAGGTCTTTGAAAACAAAGGTGCAGCGATGGGGTGCTCTAACCCGCATCCGCACGGACAGATTTGGGCAAATAGCTTCCTGCCTAACGAAGCTGAGCGCGAAGACCGCCTGCAAAAAGAATATTTTGCCGAGCAGAAATCGCCAATGCTGGTGGATTATGTCCAGCGCGAGCTGGCAGACGGTAGCCGTACCGTTGTCGAAACCGAACACTGGTTAGCCGTAGTGCCTTACTGGGCTGCCTGGCCGTTCGAAACGCTACTGCTGCCCAAAGCCCATGTTTTGCGGATCACCGATTTGACCGACGCCCAGAGCAGCGATCTTGCGCTGGCGTTGAAAAAGCTGACCAGTCGTTATGACAACCTCTTCCAGTGCTCCTTCCCCTACTCTATGGGCTGGCACGGTGCGCCGTTTAATGGCGAAGAGAATCAACACTGGCAGCTGCACGCGCACTTTTATCCGCCTCTGCTGCGCTCCGCCACCGTACGTAAATTTATGGTCGGTTATGAAATGCTGGCAGAAACCCAGCGTGATCTGACGGCAGAACAGGCAGCAGAGCGTTTGCGCGCAGTCAGCGATATCCATTTTCGCGAATCCGGAGTGTAAGAAATGAGTCTGAAAGAAAAAACACAATCTCTGTTTGCCAACGCATTTGGCTACCCTGCCACTCACACCATTCAGGCGCCTGGCCGCGTGAATTTGATTGGTGAACACACCGACTACAACGACGGTTTCGTTCTGCCCTGCGCGATTGATTATCAAACCGTCATTAGCTGTGCGCCACGCGATGACCGTAAAGTTCGCGTAATGGCAGCCGATTATGAAAATCAGACTGACGAGTTTTCCCTCGATGCGCCCATTGTCGCGCATGGAAACTATCAATGGGCGAACTACGTTCGTGGCGTGGTGAAACATCTGCAACTGCGTAACAACAACTTCGGCGGCGTGGACATGGTGATCAGCGGCAACGTGCCGCAGGGTGCCGGGTTAAGTTCTTCCGCCTCACTCGAAGTCGCGGTCGGAACCGTATTGCAGCAGCTTTATCATCTGCCGCTGGACGGCGCACAAATCGCGCTTAACGGTCAGGAAGCAGAAAACCAGTTTGTTGGCTGTAACTGCGGGATCATGGATCAGCTAATTTCCGCACTCGGCAAGAAAGATCATGCCTTGCTGATCGACTGCCGCTCGCTGGGGACCAAAGCGGTTTCCATGCCGAAAGGCGTAGCTGTGGTCATCATCAACAGTAACTTCAAACGTACCCTGGTTGGCAGCGAATACAACACCCGTCGTGAACAGTGCGAAACCGGTGCGCGTTTCTTCCAGCAGCCAGCCCTGCGCGATGTCACCATTGAAGAGTTCAACGCTGTTGCGCATGAACTGGACCCGATCGTCGCGAAACGCGTGCGTCATATCCTGACCGAAAACGCGCGTACCGTTGAAGCTGCCAGCGCGCTGGAGAAAGGCGACCTGAAACGTATGGGCGAGTTGATGGCAGAGTCTCATGCCTCTATGCGCGATGATTTCGAAATCACCGTGCCGCAAATTGACACTCTGGTCGAAATCGTAAAAGCTGTGATTGGCGACAAAGGTGGCGTACGCATGACCGGCGGCGGATTTGGCGGCTGTATCGTCGCGCTTATTCCGGAAGAGCTGGTGCCTGCCGTACAGCAAGCTGTCGCTGAACAATATGAAGCAAAAACAGGTATTAAAGAGACTTTTTACGTGTGTAAACCATCACAAGGAGCAGGACAGTGCTGAACGAAACTCCCGCACTGGCACCCGATGGTCAGCCGTACCGACTGTTAACTTTGCGTAACAACGCAGGGATGGTAGTCACGCTGATGGACTGGGGTGCGACTTTACTTTCCGCCCGTATTCCGCTTTCCGATGGCAGCGTCCGCGAGGCTCTGCTTGGCTGCGCCAGCCCGGAATGCTACCAGGATCAGGCCGCATTTCTTGGGGCCTCTATTGGTCGTTATGCCAACCGTATCGCCAATAGTCGTTATACCTTTGACGGTGAAACCGTGACGCTGTTGCCAAGTCAGGGCGTCAACCAACTGCACGGCGGCCCGGAAGGGTTCGACAAACGCCGCTGGCAGATTGTGAACCAGAACGATCGTCAGGTGCTGTTTGCCCTGAGTTCAGATGATGGCGACCAGGGCTTTCCGGGTAATCTCGGCGCAACGGTGCAATATCGTCTGACCGACGATAACCGTATCTCTATTACTTATCGCGCCACAGTTGATAAACCTTGCCCGGTGAATATGACTAATCACGTCTATTTCAATCTTGACGGCGAGCAGTCTGACGTGCGCAATCACAAGTTGCAGATTCTGGCGGACGAATACCTGCCGGTTGATGAAGGCGGCATTCCGCACGACGGCCTGAAATCTGTCGCCGGAACGTCTTTTGATTTCCGCAGCGCCAAAATCATCGCCAGTGAGTTTCTTGCCGACGACGATCAGCGCAAAGTGAAAGGTTACGATCACGCGTTCTTGTTACAGGCCAAAGGCGATGGCAAAAAAGTGGCGGCGCATGTCTGGTCAGCAGATGAAAAATTGCAGCTGAAGGTCTACACCACCGCTCCGGCTCTGCAATTCTACTCCGGCAACTTCCTCGGCGGCACGCCATCAAGAGGAACTGAACCTTACGCCGACTGGCAGGGGCTGGCGCTGGAAAGCGAGTTTCTGCCGGACAGCCCGAACCACCCTGAATGGCCGCAGCCGGACTGCTTCTTGCGTCCTGGCGAAGAGTATTCCAGCCTGACGGAATATCAGTTTATTGCTGAGTAATGTTAAGCCCTCGTCATGAGGGCTTTATCCTCGTATTGTTCAAATCACCAGCAAATACCGACATATTTGCAACTCAATATTCACAACAACCTTACACTGCGACACTATTTTCGCTATGGTTATGCGTAAGCATTGCTGTTGCTTCGTCACGGCAATATAATGAGAATTATTATCATTAAAAGATGATTTGAGGAGTAAGTATATGGCTGTAACTAAGCTGGTTCTGGTTCGTCATGGCGAAAGTCAGTGGAACAAAGAAAACCGTTTCACCGGTTGGTACGACGTGGATCTGTCTGAGAAAGGCGTAAGCGAAGCAAAAGCAGCAGGTAAGCTGCTGAAAGAGGAAGGTTACAGCTTTGACTTTGCTTACACCTCTGTGCTGAAACGCGCTATCCATACCCTGTGGAACGTGCTGGACGAACTGGATCAGGCATGGCTGCCCGTTGAGAAATCCTGGAAACTGAACGAACGTCACTACGGTGCGTTGCAGGGTCTGAACAAAGCGGAAACTGCTGAAAAGTATGGCGACGAGCAGGTGAAACAGTGGCGTCGTGGTTTTGCGGTGACTCCGCCGGAACTGACTAAAGATGATGAGCGTTATCCGGGCCACGATCCGCGTTACGCGAAACTGAGCGAGAAAGAGCTGCCGCTGACTGAAAGCCTGGCGCTGACCATTGACCGCGTGATCCCTTACTGGAATGAAACCATTCTGCCGCGTATGAAGAGCGGTGAGCGCGTAATCATCGCTGCTCATGGTAACTCGTTGCGTGCGCTGGTGAAATATCTCGATAACATGAGCGAAGAAGAGATTCTTGAGCTGAATATCCCGACTGGCGTGCCGCTGGTGTATGAGTTCGACGAGAACTTCAAACCGCTGAAACGCTATTATCTGGGTAATGCTGACGAGATCGCGGCGAAAGCAGCTGCTGTCGCTAACCAGGGTAAAGCGAAGTAAACGTCATTTGTTTAATAATGAGAAAGCCGACTGCAAGCGAGTCGGCTTTTTTGTTTGTCGTCGCTAACCACGAAGCACTGCCTGATGCGACGCTCGCATATTATCAGACCTACGGTTATTCATCGGATGCGCCATCCATGCGGCGCATCCAACAATGAAACCTTACCCGCGACGTGCTTTCACTGCGTTCGCCAGTTGGCGTAACAGTGCATCGGTATCTTCCCAGCCAATGCAGGCATCGGTGATACTCTTGCCATAAGCCAGCGGCTCCCCGCTTTCCAGACTCTGATTGCCTTCCACCAGATGACTTTCCACCATCACACCAATAATGGCCTTTTCGCCACCGGCAATCTGCTGGCAAACGTCAGCACAAACATCCATCTGCTTTTTGAATTGTTTGGACGAGTTAGCATGGCTGAAATCGATCATCACCTGTGCTGGCAGGCCTGCTTTGTTCAGCCCTTCTTTCACTTCAGCAACGTGTTTTGCACTGTAATTAGGCTCTTTACCGCCGCGCAGAATGATATGGCAATCGCCGTTACCGCTGGTATTCACAATCGCCGAATGACCCCATTTGGTCACTGAAAGGAAGCAGTGCGGCGCACCGGCGGCATTAATGGCATCGATAGCCACTTTAATCGTACCGTCTGTGCCATTTTTGAAACCTACCGGGCAAGAAAGACCAGACGCCAGTTCGCGATGCACCTGCGATTCGGTTGTTCGCGCCCCAATTGCGCCCCAGCTCATCAGGTCAGCGAGATACTGAGGGGTGATCATGTCGAGAAATTCGCCCGCCGCTGGCAGACCGCTGTCGTTAATATCGAGCAGCAATTTACGGGCAATTCGCAAACCGTCGTTGATCTGGAAGCTGTTGTCCATATGCGGATCGTTAATCAGCCCTTTCCAGCCCACCGTGGTGCGCGGCTTTTCAAAATAAACGCGCATTACGATTTCCAGGTCGTCTTTTAGCTCTTCACGCAGCGCCAGCAAGCGAGTGGCATACTCTTTAGCCGCGACAGGATCATGAATTGAGCACGGACCAATCACCACTAACAGGCGATCATCATTACCTTTCAGGATCTTATGGATCGCTTTTCGGGCATGGGCAACCGTATTCGCGGCATTTTCAGTAGCGGGGAATTTTTCCAGCAGTGCGACAGGAGGAAGTAACTCTTTGATTTCTTTGATGCGTAAATCGTCGTTCTGATAATTCATGTCTGTTCCAGTGTTGCCATACTTATCTTGGTGAATGCAATCCTTCCAATCTATATCTTCCGTCAGAATGTGTAAACGGGGTTTTACACTATGGACGGAATAATCCTGGAATCGGTAAGAAATACGCCAGATTGTCGCGAAAAACGAGATCTCTCCTACAATTTCTAACTGTAACTTCTTTGTTTATTAATTTTTTCACGATTCTCTGCTGGATCTCTTCTTCTGGCTGAAATCTTCAACCATTGCCTTATATTCACCTGCAAATGCACTGTTGGAAGAGGTTATCCGACATAACGCCCATAACAGGAGCATCCTATGAAAATGACAAAACTGGCCACACTATTTTTGACTGCCACTCTAAGCCTTGCCAGCGGCGCTGCTCTGGCTGCCGATAGCGGAGCGCAAACCAATAACGGCCAGGCAAACGCCGCGGCAGATGCGGGCCAGGTTGCCCCGGACGCTCGTGAAAATGTCGCACCAAATAACGTCGACAATAACGGGGTTAATACCAACTCGGGCGGGACGATGCTGCACCCGAATGGTTCATCCATGAATAATGACGGCATGACCAAAGATGAAGAGCACAAAAACACCATGTGCAAAGATGGTCGCTGCCCGGACATCAATAAAAAGGTACAAACCGGTGATGGCATCAATAATGATGTCGATACCAAAACCGACGGTACTACGCAGTAAGCCAGGATATGTGGCTGATAATGGGAGAGCGGAGGCTCTCCTTTTTAATTTTTCCCTTCTAAAAGAAGTATGATGTCATAAAGTTAAGTGAGATAAATTAAGGGATGACTCGTCATGGCGCACTCACACTCACACACTTCCCCACACCTACCAGAAGATAATAATGCTCGTCGCTTGTTGTATGCTTTCGGCGTAACTGCCGGATTTATGCTGGTAGAAGTCATTGGCGGTTTTCTTTCCGGTTCTCTGGCATTGCTGGCTGATGCCGGACATATGTTGACCGATACTGCCGCCCTGCTTTTCGCCCTACTCGCAGTGCAATTTTCACGTCGTCCTCCCACCATTCGCCACACTTTCGGTTGGCTAAGATTGACCACGCTCGCGGCGTTTGTGAATGCCATCGCCCTGGTGGTGATTACGATTTTGATTGTCTGGGAGGCAATAGAACGTTTCCGCACGCCGCGTCCGGTTGAAGGCGGTATGATGATGGCGATTGCCGTGGCGGGATTGCTGGCAAATATACTTTCTTTCTGGTTACTTCATCACGGTAGTGAAGAGAAAAACCTCAACGTGCGAGCAGCGGCACTGCATGTGCTCGGGGACCTGCTGGGTTCCGTTGGCGCTATCGTCGCCGCGTTGATAATTATCTGGACCGGCTGGACACCTGCGGACCCCATTCTCTCGATACTCGTGTCGCTTCTGGTTCTGCGCAGCGCGTGGCGATTATTGAAAGACAGCGTGAATGAATTACTTGAAGGTGCGCCCGTTTCGCTGGATATTGCTGAAATGAAACGCCGCATGTGCCGGGAAATCCCGGAAGTCCGCAATGTGCACCATGTACATGTGTGGATGGTGGGCGAAAAGCCAGTGATGACGCTGCATGTGCAGGTGATCCCGCCACACGATCACGACGCGTTGTTGGATCAGATCCAACACTATCTGATGGATCACTATCAGATTGAGCACGCCACCATCCAGATGGAATATCAACCTTGTCATGGGCCAGACTGCCACCTGAATGAAGGGGTGTCTGGCCATTCACATCATCACCATTAATGGGACAGCGCGCGTGAACCTCTTTCGCGTGCGCTGTTGATCCACATCCGGCTGCCGTTGAGGGCAATAAAGGTCAGGATCAGATACTCCAGCGACATGGCATAGACGCCCTGCAAGGCGAAAATCACCACGCTAATCACGTTAATGATGACCCACAATAACCAGTTTTCGACGTATTTACGCGTCATCAGGATCATTGCCACGATGGAGAGTACCATCATGCAGGAGTCCCAGAATGGGAAGGCGTCCGGTTGCAATTCTGGCATCACTACCTGCAAACCCAATGCTTGCATAATCGTGACTGCCACGCGGGTCAAAAATGCAAACACCGGATTGATAAATACCGTCATCAGACCAATCGAAACAACGCAAACCGCCAACCAGCTTAGCGCCTTCGGCAATGGCAACCAGCGAATTTTTAACTCAGCTTCATGTTGACTGGTTTGTCGCGACCAGGCATACCAGCCATAAATGTTAGCAGCAAAGAAAAACACCTGTAACAGCAGGCTGGCATACAGCTGAATCTGAAAGAAAATAATGCCAAACAGGGTAACGTTGATCAGGCCAAAAAAGTAGTTGCTGATCTTCTCCAGACTGGCAAGGCCAATACACAGTAACCCAGCGATCGTCCCCACCGCTTCGATCCATGAGAGATCGTAACCGCCAGCACCGATCGGTATATGAACCAGAATGCTCTGTGTGCTAAAAAAATCCATCTTTCCCCCAATGCGTAGCGTGACGCCTTATTGTCAGTTATCCACGTAGTGTAGCCGCAAAATCCAGCATGCGGTTGAGCGGCACCAGCGCCCTCTCTCGCAGATTTTCGTCAACATGAACCTCGTGATTGCTTCCTCCCTGTTCCAGCGCCTCTGCGATGGCCTGAAGGCCATTCATTGCCATCCACGGACAATGAGCGCAACTTCGACAGGTAGCGCCCTCGCCTGCGGTTGGCGCTTCCAGCAATTCTTTATCTGGCACGGCCTGCTGCATTTTGTAGAAAATACCCCGGTCAGTCGCCACAATCAGTTGCTGATGCGGCAATGTTTTTGCAGCGTTAATCAACTGACTTGTGGAACCAACAGCATCGGCCATATCGACAATAGCTTGTGGTGACTCCGGATGCACCAGTATGGCAGCATCAGGGTACTGTTTTTGTAAGCGGGTTAACGCCTGAGTCTTAAACTCGTCATGAACGATACAGGCACCTTGCCAGCATAAGATGTCTGCGCCTGTCTGTTTTTGCACGTAACGCCCCAGATGTTTGTCTGGTGCCCAGATAATTTTTTCACCCAAGCTATCCAGATGATCAATGAGTTCGACGGCAATGCTTGAAGTTACCACCCAATCTGCACGCGCTTTTACCGCAGCAGAAGTGTTGGCGTAGACAACGACAGTACGATCGGGATGGGCATCGCAAAATGCGTTGAATTCTTCAATCGGACATCCGAGATCCAGTGAACATTCAGCCTGAAGTGTTGGCATCAGAATTGTTTTTTCCGGGCTGAGAATTTTGGCGGTTTCCCCCATAAATCTCACCCCAGCGACTAACAGCGTAGAAGCGGGATGCTTTGCACCGAAGCGGGCCATTTCCAGAGAATCAGAAATACAGCCACCGGTTTCTTCAGCCAGCTGTTGAATTTCGGGATCGGTATAGTAGTGGGCGACCATCACCGCATTGCGTTCTTTCAGCAGCCGTTTGATTTTCTTGCGATAATACGCTTTTTCATCAATGCTTAACGGCGTTGGCTTCGGTGGAAAAGGATATATCGCCGTTTCAGGATCAAACATCACGCTCATTTGGCCATCTCGTTTTACAGGCTTAACGTTTATACCGACATGAAGCGTTCAACCCGCTGCAATCGGCCTCAATTGTTTTATATGCTAAACAAAATAGCCGAATGGTGAGGAAAAGTCACACGTATTACGCCTGATGTGCAGGATGCGTCATTTTACGCCTAATTCCACCGACGTAGAGTTGCTTGCACAGCAAGCTCTGACTATGTCATCAGGTTTACAAACTGAAATTGAGGGATGCCTGAATAGCAAAAAAGCGCCTTTAGGGCGCCTTTTTACATTGGTGGGTCGTGCAGGATGACTCGCTTCGCTCGCCCTTCGGGCCGTCGCCGCAAGCGGCTCCGTTGTTTCGCTGCGCTCAACTCGAACCTGCTGCAGGTTCGAATCTTTGAGTATCGCAGATAGCAAAAAAGCGCCTTTAGGGCGCTTTTTTACATTGGTGGGTCGTGCAGGATTCGAACCTGCGACCAATTGATTAAAAGTCAACTGCTCTACCAACTGAGCTAACGACCCCTTGCGGGATTATGCTGCTTAATCATTCAGGATGGTGGGTCGTGCAGGATTCGAACCTGCGACCAATTGATTAAAAGTCAACTGCTCTACCAACTGAGCTAACGACCCATATGGGTGTTACCTGAAAGATTTATACTCGAATCCAATCTTTAAGATTGGTGGGTCGTGCAGGATGACTCGCTTCGCTCGCCCTACGGGCCGTTGCTGGCGCAACGTTATCCTTCACGCTTAACATCTGAGTTTGATGTTAAAATTGGTGGGTCGTGCAGGATTCGAACCTGCGACCAATTGATTAAAAGTCAACTGCTCTACCAACTGAGCTAACGACCCGAGTGGTGGGTGATGACGGGATCGAACCGCCGACCCCCTCCTTGTAAGGGAGGTGCTCTCCCAGCTGAGCTAATCACCCGATACTACGCTGGATACTACAAACTACTTCCACCAAACCCACCGCAATTAGTGGTGGGTCGTGCAGGATGACTCGCTTCGCTCGCCCTACGGGCCGTTGCTGACGCAACGTTATCCTACACGCTTAACATCTGTCTTCGATGTTAAAACTGGTGGGTCGTGCAGGATTCGAACCTGCGACCAATTGATTAAAAGTCAACTGCTCTACCAACTGAGCTAACGACCCGGTGGTGGGTGATGACGGGATCGAACCGCCGACCCCCTCCTTGTAAGGGAGGTGCTCTCCCAGCTGAGCTAATCACCCGATACTACGCTGGATACTACTTAAAGTGGTGGGTCGTGCAGGATGACTCGACTTCGTCTCGCCCTTCGGGCCGTTGCTGACGCAACGTTATCCTTCACGTTTTACTACCGCTTCCACCTTAGCGATTGGTGGGTCGTGCAGGATTCGAACCTGCGACCAATTGATTAAAAGTCAACTGCTCTACCAACTGAGCTAACGACCCACTTTTTCGTTGCTTTCGGTTTGTTTGATATCCCGTGGCAACGGCGGCATATATTACTGATTTCAGACTTGAGCGCAACAAAAATTTCGATGTAGATCACTCAACTGCTTATGAATCGCACGACACGACCAGAAATAATGCGACTTCTGGTCGCGTGTTATGCATTACATGGCGTTCAGACGTTTTTGCGCCTGTTTAGCACCGTCAGTACCAGGGTATTTACTGATAACCTGCTGGTACACGGCTTTTGCTTTCGCGGTGTCACCTTTGTCCTGCATGATGACGCCAACTTTAAACATCGCATCTGCAGCCTTCGGTGACTTCGGATAGTTTTTCACTACCGAAGCAAAATAGTACGCCGCATCATCTTTCTTACCCTTGTTGTAGTTTAACTGACCCAGCCAATAATTGGCGTTGGGCAGGTAAGTTGAATCAGGATAATTTTTGATGAAATTCTGAAATGCCACCATCGCGTCATCCTGGCGGGATTTATCCTGTACCAGCGCAATAGCTGCATTGTAATCAGTGTTTGCATCGCCGCTTTTCACCGGCGCACCAGCATTCGCAGTACCTGCATCAGCTGTTGGCGTCGTTGCCGCCGCCCCGCTTTGATCGCCGCCGGCTGATTGTGCCGCTGCACTACCGCTGCTAAGGCTATCGATCTGCAACAAGATCTGCTTCTGCCGCTCCACGACCTGATTCAGTTGATACTGATTTTCCTGAATTTGACCACGCAGGGAATCAATATCGGACTGATTATCAGAGAGTTGCTGCTGGAGTTGGGTCAAAAGCTGGCTGTGAGCATTTGAAATACGCTCAAGTTGAGTGACGCGGTCTTCGACCGAGCCTGAGCCGACACTACTGATTGGTGCCTGAGCAAAAGCGGCCCAGGGGGCCGCTATACCAACCAGTAACGACAGACTCAATAGTTGATGTCTGAAGTTACTGCTCATGCAATTCTCTTAGTAAACCAGTACCGCACGACGGTTTTTGGAGTATGCCGCTTCGTCATGACCCAGTACTGCAGGTTTTTCTTTACCGTAAGAAACGATGGAGATCTGGTCTGCAGAAACGCCTTTACCCTGCAGGTACATCTTAACGGCGTTCGCACGACGTTCACCCAGGGAGATGTTGTATTCCGGAGTACCACGTTCGTCCGCGTGACCTTCTACGGTGACTTTGTAAGACGGGTTGCTACGCAGGAAGTTTGCGTGCGCATCCAGCATTTGAGCGAAGTCAGAACGGATATCGTATTTGTCCAGATCGAAGTAAACGATGTTGTTCTGCTGCAGCTGTTGCATTTGCAGACGAGCCTGCTCTTCGGAAGACATGTTGCCATTTCCGCCGTTCGCATCCATGCCAGTGCCGGCACCCAGCATGCCTTCGCTGCCGTCATTGCTGGCGTTCTTGTTGGAAGAACATGCCGCAATTGCCATAACAGGCAGAGCAATCATCAGCCCTTTCAGCACTTTGTTCAGTTGCATTTCAATGATTCCTTTACTATTCAATTAATTATTATCACAGATACGGCGACCAGGCAGGAAATTTGACCTGTCCATCAGTTGCCGGAAGACGCGCTTTGAAACGCCCATCTGTAGAAACCAAATTCAGCACGGATCCCATCCCCTGAGAAGAGCTGTAGATTACCATAGTGCCGTTAGGTGCCAGACTTGGCGTTTCATCCAGGAACGTTGAGGACAGAACTTGTACGCCTCCCGTTACCAGATCTTGTTTGGCAATGTGCTGCTGCCCACCATTGGAGCTAACCATTACCATAAATTTACCGTCGCTGCTGACATCCGCATCCTGGTTCTGCGAACCTTCCCAGGTAATACGTTGCGGCGCACCGCCGTTGATATTCACTTTATAAACCTGCGGACGACCGGCCTGGTCAGAGGTGAAGGCCAGGTTTTGACTGTCCGGGAACCAGGTCGGTTCGGTGTTGTTGCTGCGACCATCTGTTACCTGACGGATTTGACCAGAGGCTAAATCCATTACGTACAGATTCAGGCTACCAGTTTTCGACAGAGCAAAAGCCAGTTTGCTGCCGTCCGGCGAGAATGCAGGCGCACCGTTGTGACGCGGGAAGGAAGCAACCTGACGCACTGCACCGTTAGTCAGCGTCTGGATTACCAGCGCAGAACGACCGCTTTCGAAGGTAACATATGCCAGTTTAGAACCGTCCGGTGACCACGCCGGAGACATCAGCGGCTGCGGAGAACGGTGAACCACAAACTGGTTGTAGCCATCATAGTCAGACACGCGCAACTCATACGGGAACTGGCCACCATTGGTCTGAACAACATAGGCAATACGGGTACGGAACGCACCTTTAATGCCGGTCAGTTTTTCAAACACTTCATCACTGGCGGTATGGCCAGCGTAACGCAGCCATTGTTTGTTTACTTTGTATGAGTTCTGAGCAAGCACAGTACCCGGTGCACCGCCGGTATCAACCAGCTGATAAGCAACATTGTAAGAACCGTCCGGATTCGGAGTGACCTGACCTACAACGACAGCGTCAATGCCCAGCGCAGACCATGCAGCAGGTTGAACTTCCTGCGCGCTACCTGGCTGTTGAGGCAGACGAGCGCGATCTAACGGATTAAATTTACCGCTGTTACGCAAGTCAGCAGCAACGATGCCGCCAATATCTTCAGGTGCCGCACCTGGACCCGCCCACTGGAATGGAACGACACCAATAGGACGACCGGAATCTACACCACTGTCGATCACAATGCGGACTTCAGCATGCAGAACTGACGCCCACAGTATGAGAAAACCAAATGCTACTCGTAATGCCTGCTTCATCATATCTCCCTTATCTGGACAGATAGCCCACGATAATTTAGCAGAATGTTAACAAACTCAAATACACAAAACTACCAGAACCCTGCGACAACCGATGTCTGATGTTGACCGCCGTGACGACCAACATCGCGATTACGGTTTGAAGTCCAATGGTGCGTTCTTGAACACTTCATATACTGCCTGGCTTGGTGGTTTCGGGATCTTCGCAAGTTTAGCTGCTGCCAACGCAGCCTGACAAAGAGCGGGATCGCCACCTTCAGGTTTGATATCCAGTAACATGCCATCCGGTGCCAGTTTTATGCGCAGCGTACAGGTTTTACCTGCATAGGACGATGCATCATAGAACTTACTTTCGATAGCAGATTTAATCTGCCCGGCATAGTTATTGATATCTGCGCCTGATGCGCCATTGTTTTTAGTATTACCACTCCCGGCAGGCGAAGCATTGTTCCCTTTCGCCCCTCCCCCCGTTTTCGGTGCATTCTTACCAGAGCTTAGCTCACCGAAAATATCATCTGCCTCCGCGGCAGCTTTTGCTGCAGCCGCTTTTTCAGCTGCTGCTTTTTCTGCTGCTGCTTTCGCCGCTGCGGCTTTTTTGTCTGCGGCGGCTTTTTCTGCCGCTGCTTTCTTATCAGCTGCTGCCTTTTCAGCAGCCGCTTTTTCTGCTGCTTTTTTGTCGGCTGCAGCTTTTTCAGCGGCGGCTTTCTTATCTGCAGCCGCCTTTTCAGCAGCCGCTTTCTGCTCAGCTTCTGCCTTCGCTTTTTCAGCAGCTTCAGTTGCCGCTTTCTTTCTTGCTTCAGCTGCAGCAGCTTCTGCCGCTTCCGCTTTCTTCTTCAGCGCCGCTGCAGCTTTGGCGGCTTCGGCCTCGGCTTTTTTCTGCGCTTCGGCTGCGGCTTTGGCGGCTTCTGCTTCTGCTTTTTTCTTCGCGTCCGCAGCCGCTTTCTTCGCTGCTTCTTCGGCAGCTTTGGCTTCCGCTTCAGCCTTCGCTTTAGCATCTGCCGCCGCTTTCGCTGCTGCCTCTTCCGCTTGCTTCTGCTTTAACTCGGCCTGTTTAGCGGCTTCTTCAGCCTGTTTCTTCTGTTCCTGAGCAGCTAACCGTTCTTTCTCAAGCTGCTTCAGGCGTTCCTGTTCAGCCGCTTGTTTCTCACGCAGTTCTTCAGCAGCCTGCTGTTCCTTCATCTTGCGCTGCTCTTCAGAACGCTTCGCGCTTGATTCCTGGCTTTGCATACGTTTGTACTGCTCAACTACCGCACCTGAATCAACCATTACAGCATCGATGGACGAACCACCGCCGCCTCCGGCTGAAGCTTCTATATTCTCATCGAACGAACTCCAGATCAGCGCTGCAAATAAGATGACATGCAGCACTGCTGAAATAATTATCGCCCGTTTGAGCTTGTCGTTTTGTTCGGTTGCCTTTGACACTCTCGGTTCCCAAAAACTGTTCGCCTGTTACCCGCTCTCTTAAAGCAAGGGAAACGCAGATGCTTAAATAGGCTGCGTCATTAAACCAACCGATTTCACACCCGCACTGTGTAACAAGTTCAGCGCTTTAATTATTTCATCGTAAGGCACATCTTTTGCGCCACCGATCAGAAAGACCGTTTTCGGGTTGGCCTTGAAACGGCTGGAAACTTCCGCCACCACCTGCTCTGGTGGTAAACGCTCCAGACGATCTTTCTCAACCACCACGGTGTACTGACCAATACCAGACACTTCAACAATCACAGGCGGATTATCGTTACTGCTCACCGCCTGTGATTCAGTAGCGTCTGGCAGATCGACCTCCACGCTCTGGGTGATGATGGGCGCTGTCGCCATAAAGATCAGCAGCAGCACCAGCAGTACGTCCAGCAACGGTACAATGTTGATTTCGGACTTGAGATCGCGACGACCTCGTCCACGCGCTCTGGCCATGGCTTACCCCTTGTTGCTCTCGCTAACGGTAAACGCCTGGCGGTGCAGAATGGCGGTGAACTCTTCCATAAAGTTGTCGTAGTTCAGCTCCAGTTTGTTGACGCGCTGGTTCAGACGGTTGTAAGCCATAACCGCAGGGATTGCGGCAAACAGACCGATAGCCGTGGCGATCAACGCTTCTGCGATACCCGGTGCAACCATTTGCAGCGTCGCCTGTTTCACCGCGCCGAGCGCGATAAAGGCGTGCATGATCCCCCAGACTGTACCGAACAGACCGATATACGGGCTGATGGAACCTACCGTACCGAGAAACGGAATGTGCGTTTCCAGATTTTCCAGCTCACGGTTCATGGAAATACGCATCGCGCGCGACGCGCCTTCCACTACGGCTTCCGGTGCATGGCTGTTAGCACGATGCAGGCGCACAAATTCTTTGAACCCACTGTAAAAGATTTGTTCCGACCCCGAGAGATTATCTCGTTTTCCCTGGCTCTCCTGATAGAGGCGAGAAAGTTCGATTCCAGACCAGAATTTATCCTCAAACGCTTCGGCTTCGCGAGCCGCGGCGTTAAGAATACGGGTCCGCTGGATAATAATGGCCCAGGATGCGATTGAAAAACCAATCAAAATCAACATGATAAGTTTAACCAGAAGGCTCGCCTTCAGGAACAAATCAAGGATATTCATGTCAGTCACTGCTTAAACTCCGCGACAATAGACTTGGGAAGCGCACGAGGCTTCATTTTGAGTGGGTCAACGCAAACAATCAGAACCTCAGCTTCATTCAGCAGAGTATTCTCAGCGTTGACAATACGTTGCGTGAAAACCAAAGAGGTGCCACGCATTGATGTTATTTCAGTCTGTATTTCGAGCATATCGTCGAGCCGCGCAGGCGCGTAATATTCCACCGTCATCTTACGCACCACGAAGGCAACGCGTTCAGCCATCAGAGCCTGTTGACTGAAGTGATGATGACGCAGCATCTCTGTGCGTGCTCTTTCATAAAAAGCGATGTAACTGGCGTGGTACACCACACCACCGGCATCGGTATCTTCATAGTAGACGCGAACCGGCCATCGAAACAGCGTTGTATTCACTTTACATCCCAGTAATGCAACAAAAATTAGAACTTTTAAACGCTGCTACTATACGCGCGCGATTGAGGTTTGGGAATGAGGGCAAGTTAAGGGAGCGTAAAAATTTATGGACTGTTGAAGGTCCATAAATTTTTAAAGAGAATTCTGATTTAAAAGAAGAAGAAAATCAGCCCGACAATGAGAACGATATCGGCAAGCAGTGGGCAAAAAATCCCTTGCCAGAGAACCTTCTGCGGACGAAAACCCACGCCGTGAATTACGCCAGCACAGACGGCCCACATCAGCAATAAACCATGCCAGATTTCCAGTTCACTGGTCTTCGCGGCAAAACGTGATGGGTCCCAAAACATACATCCTGCTAACAGAAGCGCCATCACGAAGGAAAGCGCCCGCAGGGGGCGCTTGTCCATTACCGCATACAAAGTTGCGATAACCTTACTCATCAGCTGTCTTCTTGACCGGCTTTACCTGATTCGACGTGCTCAAGCGCCAGCGCGGTGATTACCCCAAACGAACAGGCAAGAAGCGTTCCCAGAATCCATGCGAAATACCACATTTTTAGCTCCTTACTTAGTACAGAGAGTGGGTGTTACGTTCAATATCTTCTTTGGTGATACGTCCGAACATTTTCCAGTAACACCAGGCGGTGTAGAGCAGAATGATCGGAACCAGAACCACCGCAACCCAGGTCATGACGTTAAGCGTCAGCTGGCTGGAAGTTGCATCCCACATTGTCAGACTTGCATTCATCATGGTGCTGGACGGCATTACAAACGGGAACATTGCAATACCGGCAGTCAGGATGATGCAGGCCAGCGTCAGGGAGGAGAACACAAACGCCCACGCGGCTTTATCCATACGTGCAGTCAGGATGGTCAGCAGCGGCAGAACCACACCCAGCGCCGGAATAGCCCACAGAATCGGCGTGTTGTTGAAGTTCACCAACCATGCGCCAGCTTCACGAACCACTTCTTTATTCAGCGGGTTAGAGGCAGCGTAATGGTCCATTGTCGATTTCACGACATAACCATCGATACCGTACATCACCCATACACCCGCCAGTGCGAAGCAGACCAGCGTCACCAGTGCCGCTACCTGTGCCGTTGCACGGGTACGCAGGTGCAGTTCGCCCACGGTACGCATCTGCAGATAGGTTGCGCCCTGGGTAATGATCATCCCTACGCTTACCACACCTGCCAGCAGGCCGAATGGGTTAAGCAGCTGGAAGAAGTTACCGGTGTAGTACAGACGCAGATATTCATCAACGTTAAACGGTACGCCCTGCAACAGGTTACCGAACGCCACACCAATCACTAGCGGTGGAACGAAGCTACCAATGAAGATGCCCCAGTCCCACATGTTACGCCAGCGGGTTTCTTCAATCTTGGAGCGGTAATCAAAACCGACCGGACGGAAGAACAGAGACGCCAGCACAAGGATCATCGCCACATAGAAGCCGGAGAACGCAGCGGCATAGACCATCGGCCAGGCAGCAAACAGTGCGCCGCCTGCGGTGATAAGCCAAACCTGGTTACCGTCCCAGTGTGGTGCGATGGAGTTAATCATAATTCGACGCTCGGTGTCGTTACGACCGAGGAAACGGGTGAGCATGCCCACCCCCATGTCGAAACCGTCAGTGACTGCAAAACCAATCAGCAGAATGCCAACCAGCAGCCACCAGATAAAACGCAATACTTCATAATCGATCATTTGACGACTCCTGTCTTAGCGTGCCGGCTGAGTAGTCGTGGAGGACTGCTCAAAGTGATAGCGACCGGTTTTCAGGCTGCTTGGGCCGAGGCGTGCAAACTTGAACATTAAGAACAATTCTGCCACCAGGAACAGGGTATACAGGCCGCAAATCAGCACCATCGAGAAGATGAGATCGCCTGCGGTCAGTGACGAGTTCGCCACAGCTGTCGGCAGCACTTCACCGATAGCCCACGGTTGGCGGCCATATTCAGCCACGAACCAGCCCGCTTCTACAGCAATCCACGGCAGCGGAATACCGTACAGCGCGGCGCGCAGCAGCCATTTTTTCTCGCCAATGCGGTTGCGGATGACACTCCAGAAGGAGAGCGCAATGATTGCCAGCAGCAGGAAGCCACACGCCACCATGATACGGAACGCGAAGTACAGCGGCGCTACACGCGGAATGGAGTCTTTGGTTGCTTGTTGAATCTGAGCTTCAGTCGCATCAGCCACGTTCGGCGTATAGCGTTTCAGCAGCAGACCGTAACCGAGGTCTTTCTTCATGCTATTGAACTGGTCACGAACCGCCTGGTCGGTAGAACCAGAACGCAGTTGTTCGAGCAGAGAGTACGCTTTCATCCCGTTACGGATGCGTTCTTCATGCTGAACCATCAGCTCTTTCAGGCCGATCACTGGCGTATCCACGGAACGCGTTGCAATGATACCCAGCGCGTAAGGGATCTGAATCGCAAATTTGTTCGTCTGCTCATCCTGATCAGGAATACCGAACAGAGTAAAGGCAGCAGGCGCAGGTTGCGTTTCCCACTCGGCTTCAATTGCAGCCAGTTTGGTTTTCTGCACGTCGCCCATTTCGTAACCGGATTCATCACCCAGAACAATAACAGACAGAACGGCAGCCATACCGAAGCTTGCAGCGATAGCAAAGGAGCGTTTAGCGAAGGCGAAGTCACGGCCTTTCAGCATATACCATGCGCTGATACCGAGGATGAACATCGCGCCAGTCACATAACCAGAGGCTACAGTGTGAACGAATTTCACCTGAGCAACCGGGTTAAGCACCAGTTCGGAGAAGCTCACCATCTCCATACGCATGGTTTCGAAATTGAAATCGGACGCGATTGGGTTTTGCATCCAGCCGTTCGCAACCAGAATCCACAGTGCGGACAGGTTTGAACCGAGCGCCACCAGCCAGGTGACACACATATGCTGAACTTTACCCAGACGATCCCAACCGAAGAAGAACAGACCTACAAAGGTGGATTCGAGGAAGAAGGCCATCAGACCTTCGATTGCCAGCGGCGCACCGAAGATATCCCCTACATAGTGGGAATAGTAGGACCAGTTAGTCCCGAACTGGAACTCCATGGTCAGACCGGTTGCCACACCCAGAGCAAAGTTGATACCAAACAACTTGCCCCAGAACTTGGTCATATCTTTATAAATCTGTTTGCCGGAAAGGACGTAGACCGTTTCCATAATGGCCAGCAGGAACGCCATACCGAGCGTCAGCGGCACAAAAAGGAAGTGGTACATCGCGGTCAAGGCAAACTGTAAGCGCGACAGTTCGACTATATCTAACATCATGACTCCTTGCTCATCGCATGAAGACTCCGAGAGTGAACCCCGTTAGAAAGGGTCACACGCATGCCCCAATACAAAATTATTTGCTCGCCCCTATCGTTGCCATTTCATCAAAAGAGGAAAGACAATGATAAAAAAGTTACAAATATGTTAATGAATAAACCAAATTGATCCCGTAATTATATTACGCCGCAAAATCCTTACAATAAACAGGTTTTTATTGAGCAAATTTGCATTTTTCGACAGTGATCAATTTATAGTGAAATTGTCACCATCCCACCAATTTGATCTACGACAATTTATCGCGTTTTGCAGATTTTTTTCAAGAATTAAAAATTGATTTATATCAAAATCAACCAGATATGTTAACCATGTATAATCTATAGATCATTGGTAATTTTATTGTTAATTTATTGTAACCAAATAGCGCAGTAAAATTACCACTATGGAAATGCATAGATAAAAAACCAGTATTTTATTTAACAGAACCGCCTTACCCACTTTTTATAAGACTAATTGGTTAGATTAGCCAATTTGTTGTCATTTTACATAACATATTTTTATCAAAGTTAATTGGTTGTTGTCTTTATGAGCACCAACCTTTACCACGGAATGTTATTGTTGCTTTGCTAATAATCACATTGAAGGATGGATTTGTAGAATTCAGGAAGAAGGGAAAGAGAGCTTTTAAGCTAAATTACATCTGATATAAGTATTTTTCCCCGTTTTATATTCAATGAACGGCTCAGTGCCCCAACATCAAACAACATGAGATTCAATAACTAAGTTTATCCTGTGCTGGTATATATAAATTATTTTTATTAACCCAGCAGCAAGACGAGACAATGAAACGGTATTATATCTGGACGTTATTGAACACCAGCCCACTCGAAGTAATACGTTCCACTGCTCAAGAATAATCATTTGAGTAGAAGTGATTAATTAGGTCCAATGAATAGCACAACCCCAAATGAGTTATTAACCATTTGTTACTTTAAACATTACCGTTACAATTCCATGTTAATACGGCAGTAAATTGCATTAATAATGCGCACCAAACTTTATGAACTACTTTTATAACCAGTCCCCTCTTAAAAAATGCAAATCAGATGTTGATCACAAATATATCAATACATTAAATCAATATAATTTGAAAAATTAAAATCAATAACAACCATATACGTAACCTATTGAAATAAACGTCATATTTAAAGCAACCACATAAACAAGCATTTTTCGAAAGATATTTTGAAAATAGATCAATTGCAACCAGACGACAGGACACAGACACTCCAGTGTTATTAATCATGTGCCACAGAAACGGCCATAAATACGACGTGTGTAACTTATTTTACTCTCTGTCTTACAAAGGATTACCCATGAAGAAAGCAACACTAGTGCTTGGCGTTATTGGTGCCGACTGCCATGCAGTTGGCAATAAAGTTCTGGATCGCGTTTTTACTTCTCATGACTTCAGAGTCATAAACCTGGGCGTAATGGTCAGCCAGGATGAATATATTGATGCTGCCATTGAAACTGGCGCTGACGCGATAGTAGTTTCCTCTATCTATGGGCATGGGGATATCGACTGTCTGGGTATGCGTGAACGCTGCATCGAACGTGGGCTGGGCGACATTCTGCTCTATGTAGGCGGTAACCTGGTGGTGGGTAAACATGACTTCGCTAACGTGCAAATCAAATTCAAAGAGATGGGTTTTGACCGCGTCTTCGCCCCCAGCCATGACTTAGAAGATGTCTGCCAGCTGATGTCCAACGATATCAACCAGCGTCATGGTGTTGAAACACGTATTTTCGAAGAGGCCATCTGATGCAAATCGTCTCTGTCGATATTGGATCGACGTGGACCAAAGCTGCCCTCTTTACCCGGGAGGGGGACGCGTTAACGCTGGTTAACCACGTTCTGACCCCAACCACCACGCATCATCTGGCCGATGGTTTTTTCTCAAGCCTGAATCAGGTGTTAAACGTAGATAACGCCCTCCCCCTGTTAAAAAACGGCGAAGTCGCATTGAAGTACTCCTCTTCAGCCAAAGGTGGACTGGCGGTTGCCGCAATGGGATTAGTGCCTTCTATTACCCTGGAATCCGCGAAAGTAACCGCTCACTCTGCTGGCGCTAAAATAGCGCAGCATTACTCCTACAAGCTGAACCGCCGTGATATTCAGGCGCTGGAAGAGTCACCACCCGATATCCTCTTATTCACTGGCGGCACCGACGGCGGAGAAGAGAGTTACGGGCTAAATAACGCCCGTGTGCTGGCGGAATCAAAACTCGATTGCGCCATTATATATGCCGGAAACAGGGACATTCAGGACAATATACAGGACATCCTCGGGCATAAAGATCTGACCATCGTCGATAACGTCCTGCCTGACCTTGAAAATCCCTCCCCTTTCGCCGCGCGACAGGCCATCTGCGACATTTTCCTCAAACGCATTGTTAAAGGAAAAGGACTGGATGTCATTGTTGATGAAACGGGCGAAGAGCCAATGCCAACGCCGTGGACAGTTTTTGAACTGGTTAAGGCAATCAGTAATGTCGATAGCCGTTGGAAAGAGTTCATGCTGATCGACATGGGCGGCGCAACCACCGATATGTATTCTGCCTGTGCCAATAATCTCTCACCCGACACCGTTTTACACGGCGTACCGGAACCCTTCGTAAAACGGACCGTTGAAGGCGATCTGGGAATGCGCGTCTCAGCAATGGTGGTTGGTGAAAGCGCAAAAGACTTAGTTAATGTGATCTTTTCTCAGCACCCCACGCAGCAGCACGCTTTTTATCATTATCTCCGTCATTTGGTTGCACATCCCGACCATTTACCCACTAACGCAGAAGAAAAATATTTCGATACTGTGCTGGCCGGACTGTGCGTAGGTTACGCCACTGAACGTCATGCCGGCACCAAAAAAGAGGTCTGCACCTGCGTCGGCAATGTCGATTTACAGATGGGACGCGACCTGACCACCGTGCGCAAAGTCGTTGGTTCCGGTGGATGGCTGTCGCGCGCCAGCCAGTTTGATATTCATCGTTGGTTGAAATACCGCGAGTTAAACGACGACGGCAAACGCATTCTCTTACCGACCGAATTTGAATATTACCGCGATTCACGGGGGCTATTTCCACTGCTGGCAAACGTCGCCAGAGTCGATCCGCAGGCCGCCGCGCGTACCAGTATTCAATGCTTAACCCTATAACAATTAAGGTAGCAATCAATGGAACTTCGAAATAAGAAATTAACCCATGACGAATTCATGACCGAGCGGCAACAGGTACTGAAAACCTGGGAAACTGGCAAGGATGTTGAAAACTTCGAAGATGGCGTTAAATATCAACAAACTATTCCTGATCACAAACGCTTCTCCCTTGCCCTACTGAAAGCAGACCTGGAAGGTAAAACGCTTAGCCAACCGCGCGCAGGCGTGGCGTTGATGGACGAGCACATCGAACTACTGAAAACACTGCAAGATGAGTGCGATTTGCTACCGAGCACCATCGATGCCTATACCCGTCTGAATCGTTACGAAGAAGCCGCGGTAGGGATTAAAAAATCTATCGAAGCCGGAACCTCTAAACTGAACGGTTTACCGGTGGTTAACCACGGCGTCGCAGCATGCCGTCGTCTGACCGAAACCTTGCAAAAACCGCTACAGATCCGCCATGGCACACCAGATGCGCGGCTGCTGGCTGAAATCTCAATGGCCAGCGGCTTCACCAGCTATGAAGGCGGCGGCATTTCCTACAATATTCCGTATGCCAAACGCGTAACGCTGGAAAAATCGATCCGCGACTGGCAGTACTGCGACCGTTTAATGGGGCTGTATGAAGAGCACGGAATTCGCATCAACCGCGAACCGTTTGGCCCGCTTACAGGTACTTTGATTCCACCGTTTATCTCGCACTCTATTGCGATAATCGAAGGCTTGCTGGCACTGGAACAGGGCGTGAAATCTATCACCGTCGGTTATGGTCAGGTCGGAAGCCTGACACAAGATATTGCGGCGATCCAGTCTCTGCGGGAACTCGCTCACGAATACTTCCAGAATCATGGCTATGCAGAGTACGAATTAAGTACGGTGTTCCACCAGTGGATGGGCGGTTTTCCGGAAGACGAGTCAAAAGCGTTCGCGATTATCTCCTGGGGCGCGGCGGTTGCTGGAATGTCGGGCGCGACCAAAGTCATCACCAAGAGTCCGCATGAAGCCTGGGGCATCCCTACCGCTGCCGCCAACGTGCAGGGACTGAAAGCCTCCCGCCAAATGCTCAATATGGTTAGCGATCAGAAATTCCCACCGTGTCCTGCGGTGGAACTGGAAGTTGAGCTGATTAAGAGTGAAGTTCGCGCCGTGCTGAATAAAGTGTTCGAACTGGGGAATGGGGATATCGCGCGCGGTACGGTGCTAGCATTTGAAGCGGGCGTACTGGATGTGCCGTTTGCGCCAGCCGCCTGCAACGCGGGCAAAATTCTTCCGGTTCGCGACAACACCGGCGCGATACGCGTGCTTGAAGCCGGCGCCGTTCCGTTGCCAAAAGACATTCTCGACCTTCACCACGATTACGTTGCTGAACGCGCACGCTTTGAAGGACGCCAACCGACATTCCAGATGGTTGTTGATGACATCAATGCTGTATCCCACAGTAAATTAATAGGAAGACCATAATGAAAATAAAACAGGCCCTGTTCACCGCTGGCTACTCCTCATTCTATTTCGATGACCAGCAGGCGATAAAAAACGGAGCGGGCCACGACGGATTTTTTTATACCGGGGAGCCGGTTACGCCTGGCTTTAGCGCAGTACGTCAGGCTGGGGAGTGCGTTTCAGTTCAGTTGATTCTGGAAAATGGCGCGGTCGCGGTTGGTGACTGTGCTGCGGTACAGTACTCCGGGGCAGGCGGTCGCGATCCGCTGTTCCTCGCCGAGCATTTTATTCCGTTCCTTAATGACCATATCAAACCGTTACTGGAAGGCCGCGATGTGGATGCGTTTGTGCCGAACGCCCGTTTTTTCGACAAGCTGCGTATTGACGGCAACTTGCTGCATACCGCCGTGCGCTATGGATTATCGCAGGCGCTGCTTGACGCTACCGCGCTGGCAACGGGCCGTCTGAAAACTGAAGTAGTTTGCGATGAATGGCAGTTACCGCGCGTGGCGAAATCCATTCCTTTATTTGGTCAGAGCGGCGACGATCGGTATATCGCCGTCGATAAGATGATCCTTAAAGGGATCGACGTACTGCCCCATGCGCTGATTAATAACGTCGAAGAGAAGCTGGGCTTTAAGGGCGAAAAACTGCGCGAATATATCCGCTGGCTGTCAGATCGCATTCTGAGCAAACGTACCAGCGCTCGCTACCACCCTACGCTGCACATCGATGTATACGGCACCATCGGTCTGATCTTCGACATGGATCCCGTTCGCTGCGCGCAATACATCGCCAGCCTGGAAGAAGAAACACAAGGTCTGCCGCTGTACATTGAAGGCCCGGTCGATGCCGGTAACAAACCTGACCAAATTCGCCTGTTGACTGCCATCACCAAAGAGCTGACGCGCCTCGGTTCCGGCGTGAAAATTGTCGCCGACGAATGGTGTAACACCTACCAGGATATCGTTGATTTCACTGATGCAGCCAGTTGCCACATGGTGCAAATCAAAACGCCTGATCTGGGCAGTATTCACAACATCGTCGATGCGGTTCTGTACTGCAACAGCCACGGAATGGAAGCCTATCAGGGTGGCACCTGTAACGAAACCGATGTCAGCGCCCGAACTTGTGTCCACGTAGCTCTTGCCGCGCGTCCCATGCGGATGCTGGTAAAACCGGGGATGGGGTTTGACGAGGGCCTCGACATCGTGTTCAACGAAATGAATCGTACTATCGCGCTGATGCTGGCTAAGGATTAACAGATGGCTCGTTCTTTTAAAGTCTTATCACCTACTGCGATCCTCGGTTACGGCTTCCCTGAAGAGAGCTTCCGCAAAGCGATGGCGGAATCTCCCGACCTGATCGCCGTTGATGCCGGTTCTTCCGATCCTGGCCCGCACTATCTGGGGGCGGGTAAGCCCTTTACCGACCGCGCGGGAGTTAAACGCGATCTGCGCTATATGATCACCGCTGGCGTGCAAAATAATATTCCAGTGGTGATCGGGACGGCAGGTGGTTCTGGCGCAGCCCCGCATTTGGAGTGGTGTCGTCAAATTATTCACGAGATTGCGCAAGAGGAAAAACTTTCGTTTTCGATGGCGCTGATCCCGGCGGACGTTGACAAAGCCATCGTTCACCAGGCACTGGATAACGGCAAAATCATGGCGCTGGATTTTGTCCCGCCGTTAACGCACGACGCGATTGACGAAAGTACCTATATCGTCGCGCAAATGGGCATCGAGCCCTTCCAGCGGGCGCTGAAAGAAGGCGCACAGGTGGTGCTGGGCGGCCGGGCTTATGATCCGGCCTGCTTTGCCGCGCTACCCATCATGCAAGGCTTTGACGAAGGGCTGGCGCTGCACTGTGGGAAAATTCTCGAATGTGCAGCAATTGCCGCGACGCCAGGCTCCGGCTCTGACTGTGCGATGGGCATCATCGACGATAATGGCTTCACGCTGAAGACGTTCAATCCGCAGCGTAAATTCACCGAAACATCCGCAGCCGCGCATACGCTGTATGAGAAATCGGACCCGTACTTCCTGCCGGGACCAGGTGGTGTTCTGAATCTGAAAGGCTGCACCTTCAAAGCCGTGAACGACGGTGAAGTTTATGTCAGCGGTTCTAAGCATGAAGAAACGCCATATGCCCTGAAACTGGAAGGTGCGCGGCAGGTGGGCTTCCGCTGCCTGACCATCGCAGGCACCCGCGACCCAATAATGATCGCCGGGATCGACAAAATCATTGAAGATGTCAAAGCCAGCGTAACGCGCAACCTGTCGCTGACCGATGACAGCATTCGAATGACATTCCACCTGTACGGTAAAAATGGTGTCATGGGCGACCACGAGCCCATGGAAACTGCCGGACATGAACTGGGGATCGTCCTAGATGTGGTCGCGCCGACGCAAGAAATCGCCAACAGTGTTTGTTCACTGGTGCGCTCCACTATGCTGCACTACGGTTATGAAAATCGCATCGCCACTGCGGGCAACCTGGCGTTCCCGTTCTCCCCTTCTGATATCCAGAGCGGACCCGTATACGAGTTTTCTATCTATCACCTGATTGAAGCCAACGACGCACTGCGGTTTGATTTCCATATTGAACAGGTGACGCCAGAAGGAGTTCAGGCATGAAACAGTCAATTGTCTCACTGGCGCAAGTCATTCGTTCAAAAAATGCCGGACCCTACGAACTGGTTTTAGATATTTTATTTAAAACGAAAGAAAACTATGAGCGAGTTAAATCATCAGGGCAATTAACTCCAGAGCTGATTGCGCGCTTATATCATGTTGAACCTAACTTTATTCATCGTATTGTCTGGTTTGATCCTTCTAATGCAGTAAAAATCGTCATGCCACGAGATATTATCTCCGGGAATGTAGGCGATAATGATGTTTATGGTGCGCAGCAGCACGCACCTTTATTAAGCATTCATTTTGATATTTAATACTGTTTAGATTATCAACCCCATAAATGTACCTGCACAGATTCCATTATGTCAGGTGCATTTATCTAAACGTATCAATATAATAGATTACGATGCTACCAGAATTTTCACAGCTGGAATAACTGGTGGCCTACGTTCCCCTAAAAACCATACAACCATCACTCGTAATTAAACAAAAAATACTTAAGTCAATACCGAATCTCTGCTGGAAAAAAGACTGCCTTATCATTCGGTAAAAAATAACCACAATGTGAGAACACATCATGTCCAAACCATTTATCTGGCAAGAACCGTTTTTACAATATAAAGACGCAGCGGAATATAAATTAATCAGCGATCAATATATTACAGTAACGGAAATAGACGGCGAAGAAGTGATAAAAGTCGCTCCGGAAGCATTAACGTTGCTTGCCCGGGAGGCATTTTATGAAGCCTCTTTTTTCTTACGTCCCGTTCACCTGCAACAAGTCGCCAGCATTCTGAACGATCCGCAGGCCAGCAGTAATGACAGATATGTGGCCTTGCAGCTACTGCGCAATGCCGAAGTCTCAGCAAAAGGGATATTACCCAACTGCCAGGACACCGGCACCGCCACCATTGTCGCCAGTAAAGGGCAACACATCTGGACCGGAGGTAATGACGCCGAAGCCTTAAGCAAAGGTATTTACATCACTTTCCAGGAAAATAATCTGCGCTTTTCACAAAATGCGCCACTGGATATGTATACCGAAGTCAATACACAAACCAATCTTCCGGCGCAGATTGATATCAGCGCCGTCCCCGGCGACGAGTACCATTTTCTGTGTGTCAATAAAGGGGGTGGCTCCGCCAATAAAGCTGCGCTTTACCAGGAAACTAAATCTCTCCTGCAACCAGAAAAACTGACTACGTTTTTAATCGAAAAAATGAAATCGCTGGGCACCGCCGCTTGTCCGCCCTACCACATCGCCTTTGTCGTCGGGGGACTTTCTGCCGATCAGGCGTTAAAAGTCGCCAAACTAGCGTCGACAAAATACTACGATAATCTGCCCACCAGCGGAAACGAGCAGGGGCAAGCCTTCCGCGATATTGAACTGGAAAAAACCTTGCTCGACGCCAGCCAACAATTTGGCATTGGTGCTCAGTTTGGTGGTAAATATTTCGCTCATGATATTCGTGTTATTCGTCTACCGCGTCACGGCGGTTCCTGCCCAATTGCTATGGCGCTCTCCTGTTCCGCCGACCGCAATATTAAAGCCAAAATTAACAAGCACGGCATCTGGCTGGAAAAACTCGAACATAATCCGGGGCAATATATTCCAGCCTCAATGCGGGAAGACAATCAGACGCATAACGTACAGATTGATCTAAATCGTCCATTGCGTGAGGTAATGCAGGATCTCGCCACATTACCGATCGGCACCCGTGTGTCGTTAAGCGGCCCCATCGTAGTGGCGCGTGATATCGCCCACGCCAAAATAAAAGAACGACTGGATAACGGCGAACCGATGCCGGATTACCTGAAAAATCATATCGTCTATTACGCTGGCCCCGCGAAAACACCGGAAAATATGGCCTGTGGTTCTCTTGGCCCCACCACGGGCGGTCGAATGGACGGTTATGTCGACGCCTTCCAGGCGGCTGGCGGCAGTCTGGTAATGTTATCGAAAGGCAACCGCAGCCAGCAGGTTACTGATGCCTGTCACAAACATGGCGGCTTTAATCTGGGAAGTATCGGCGGTGCAGCGGCGTTACTGGCGCAAGAATATGTCAAAAGCCTGCATTGCCTGGAATATCCGGAGTTGGGCATGGAAGCAGTGTGGATGATGGAGGTTGAAAACTTGCCCGCGTTCATTCTGGTGGATGATAAAGGCAATAATTTCTTCAGCCAGTTTGAGCAGCAACACCGTTGCGCCAATTGCCCCGCCGGGCATTAAGGAAAGTGAATGGAAGCGCGGATTTCAACTGAACGGCATATTCAGCGCCAGCAGAAACTGAAACAACAGGTCGACACACGCATCGCGGCGGCGACGGAGAAAAAAGGAATATTGATTGTTTTCACTGGTAACGGAAAAGGAAAATCCACCGCCGCTTTTGGTACCGTGACGCGCGCCGTAGGTCATGGCAAAACGGTTGGCGTTGCGCAGTTCATCAAGGGACAGTGGGACAACGGCGAATATAACCTTCTCCATCCACTGGGTGTTGAATTTCATATTATGGGAACAGGTTTTACCTGGGAGACACAGAATCGGCAAGCGGATATCGACGCGGCGAAAGAGGTCTGGTCTGAATGCAAGCGAATGCTGGCTGATGAGCGTTACGATTTAGTGGTGCTCGATGAGTTGACCTACATGCTGGCTTACCATTATCTGGATACCGAAGAAGTGATCGCTTCGCTACAAAATCGCCCGGCACAGCAAAATGTCATTGTCACCGGACGCGGTTGCCATAGTGAAATAGTAAAAATGGCGGATACGGTAAGCGAAATCCGCCCCGTCAAACATGCTTTTGATAACGGTATTCAGGCACAGCCTGGTATCGACTGGTAATGACTGCGCCTGGCATCTCACCAGGCGCAGATTTTACACCTCCTCCGGTACGACCGATTTTGCCAGCAACCACTCACGAAAGAGTTGCAAGTGCGGATAATCAACCTTCTCTTCCCGCCACGTCATAATAAAGCGATTGCCGGTACGAATAGGCACATCACACGGAATCACCATGTCACCGCTATCTAAATCGTGTTGAATTGCAAACCGAGGCAGGAGCGCCACACCGAGATTAGATCGCACGGCGGCAATCAGCATTGAAAGTAAATCAAAACGTGGCCCGTTATTCACCAACGGACTACTCACACCAGACAATGCAAACCACTCTTCCCAACCAGTAATACGGGTGCTTTGATGCAGCAGTGGTAGCTCACTTAATAGCTCTGCAACAGACAGTTTTTGGTCAGGAAGTGAAAGTAAACTGCCGCTGCATACCGGCAGGATCTCTTCCTCAAAGAGATATTCTACCTCCGACCAGGGCGCACAAAAATTTTCGCGCATAATGACGGCATCGTATTCCCGATTAAGGAAATCTCCGTTATTAGCTAATGAGTGAATATTGACAATAATATCGGGATACAATTTATTGAACTCACGTAAATTGGGGATCAACCAGTGCGTGCTGAAAGTAGGATTGACAGCAAGCTCAATAACCTGAACCGTAGGCTGCCAGGTCATGATAGTATTTGTGTCACGTTCAAGCTTATTCAATGTTTCTTTAACAATGCCCAGATAATGCTTTCCGGCATCATTAAGAAATATTCTTTTTTTAGAATGCGCAAATAATGATATATGTAAAAAATCTTCCAGTGCGCTAACTTGCCTGAATACTGCGCTTTGGGTTAACGCTAACTCCTCTGCCGCTCTGGTATAACTTTCATGGCGTGCGACCACCTCAAAAGTTACCAACAGTTCCGTTTTGGGTATTTTTCCTCTCATAATGCCGTCCCTTAAAAATAGTTTAAACTATCAAAAAACCATTACTTATTACTAAGTAATGGCAACCAAAGCAGCAATAGATATTTTATAAAAATCATGATCGATATTTATAACCCAGCAAGCCCGGCGTGACAATTGTCTCAATCAGATAATAATAATCCGAAAAGCAAAACGCCCTTCGGATTATTATGATTCAAGTTAAGTGAAGATTATTAAATTGATAGCAATCATCATATCTATGGATATTATGATAAACAATCAACAAAAATTTTATTTTTGATTTATAGCATATCCTTCTAAGAATTTTTGCGAAGCTGCAATATCTGGGGTAAAGACCCGATCCTGGTCGACAAAAGGCACGACTTTTCTGTATTCGGTAAACATTGCTTTGGTGGATTTCCCTAATGCCAGTTGTGGAGCGGCCTGCAACCGTAAATCGAGAGCCTGTGCGGAATGCATCAGTTCAATGCCATAAATCACGTTCAGATTATCGACAACCTGTTTCAATCTTCTGGCTGCGTGGTCATTATTGGCGCCGGTATCTTCTATACCTCCGGCAACCGGTTGAATATCGAAAGAAACAGGATTGGCGAGATCGACGTTTTCTGCATGCAGCGCGACAAACGGAATATGCAGCGAACCGAAGCCGTGACCTTTATTACCGGGTGCCGACAGGAAGCGCGTTAAACCGGTAAAGTGCTCATCTTCCAGGTGCAGCGAGCGACGCATACTGTTATGCGAAACATGCACCAACGCCACGGTCAGACGCTGAGTGGCAAGCGCAACAGGTAACGATTCGAAATTCGCCGTCGGGAAGATCCCACCGCTGACTGCGCCATCTTTAACAAAATATTGCGCGACCTGACTGGAGTCCTGATACGCCTTGTCAGCATTCAGCACCGTTGCTGGGTTGTCATCGGAACTATTGATTTGTACGGTTATGACCTCTTCAGCATCATGCAAAGCGCGTACTGATTCAGCAATGGTATATACCGTAGTTCTGAACGATAACGGATCTTGCAATGCACGTTTGTCATCTTTATGCCATAAATATGAACCGTTTAACGCATCGCGAATCTCTTTTGCAGAGTCAGCCAACTGCGGGAAAGGACGCACGGCAATTGACTGCGGCAGTACCGGTGCGACGTTACCATTCAACGCTTCCAGACTCATAGCGAAAACCACCGGGCTGACATTCAGCAACTGACGTGCCGAACGAACTGCTTCGATAGCGTAGGCTGTCCCGACGCTGTTGTTCGACAAAATCGCCAGCATATCTTTACCCTGCGGCACCAGTGGCTTAAGTCCCACTTTCGCCAGCGCGTCACCACCGCTCATTTGCACGCCATTGACTCGGGCTTTCCATTCCCCCATCATCACCAGACCAACGTGCGAAGCGAGCATAATATCCGCTGCGCCGATGCTTCCCCGCGCCGGAATTAACGGTGTAACGCCGCGATTAATAAATTCAGCATACAGTTCGGCAATATAAGGCTGCGCGCCGGTTTGCCCATGCAGCATGGTATTTAAACGTAATACCATTGAAAGGCGTGCCAGATAATCCGGTAACATCGGACCAACGCCCGCAGAATGGGCGCGCAGCGCGGCAGCATTAAATTTTTTCGACGCATCAATCACCTCAGGCGTTAAATTTCCTTTGGCATCAAATATCGGCTGGTCTTTATTTAGCCCCACGCCTACGGTTAAACCATAAACGGGTGTTCCAGAATGCGCGGCGGTCATCACCAGATCATAACTTTTTTCCATTCTGTCCAGAGCTTTCGCCGCGATTTTGACGTCGTTATCACCTAACGCAATTGACCAGGCCTGGTCAATTGAAAGATGTTCGCCATCCAGAGTAATGGTTGATTTCGCCATCGCGATGGAGCAAACGCTCCAGAGCACAACGGTGACAGTGACTCTTCGTATCAATCCTTTCATTGTGTTTCCTTATCATGATGAGTTTAACAACGGGTTACTGCGACAACGTCTTAATTTGTTTGATCTGTTTTCCCCCGCCGGACAATACTGGTCACCAGGCGAGCGGCAACTTTCGCCGTCAAATTATCGCGGTCCAGTTCCGGGTTAAGTTCAGCAATATCCGCAGCAATCAACTTCTCGCTATTGGCGATTAAATTCACAATGGCTTCAGTAATATTTAACGGCACGCCTAACGGTGATGGCGCAGAAACGCCGGGTGCCTGATAACCAGGCAAGACATCGAGACAGATGGTTAAATAAATGGCGTCACACGCCTGAATATCTGTCGAGAGCGCATTAACGATCTGCTGCAAACCACGTTCAAATTGCAGAGATTCATCCAGCCAATAACGCACGCCAAATTCATCAGCCCGATCAAATAACGCCTGGGTATTTGCAAAACGACTTATTCCCAGCACGCGATAATTAAACGGTTTGCCATGCTGCGCGTTCCACTCTTGCATCTGACGAAACGGCGTACCTGAATTGGCTTTTTCCGCCATCCGTAAATCAAAATGCGCGTCAAGGTTCACAATCAGTAACCGCCGAATATCAGGACGCGACTGCATAATCCCCTGAAATGTTCCCCACGCCACTTCATGACCGCCACCCAGAACCACCGGTAAACTGCCGCGCGCAATGGCTGTAGATACGTTGGCCGCCAGACGATTTTGTGCGGATTCCAGCGCGTGGTCCTCGCTTTGTACATCGCCCATATCGAAAATAGCGCCTTCACAGAGCACCGGCATATTGCCCAACATGCTGCGCAACGCGCCCGGTCCGCCTGCTGTACCCGATCGCCCACCATTACGTTGCACCCCGTCATCAACGGCAAAACCAATCAGCGTACAACCGCCGTGGCTTTGTTCACTAAACGGTTGCACATGCTGATGCCAGCGAGTGCTGATGCCGGTTTCCTGCGAGTCAACACGCCCACTCCACAGCAAAAATGTTTGCTTCATTACCAACTCCTTTTTCCGCCGACAATCAGCCCCTGGCAAGGCTGATGCCCAAACCAGTAAGCCAGTTCACGTGGATGGTTAAGATCCCAGACCGCCATATCCGCCCGTAATCCCGGTGCAAGTTCACCCCGATCAATAAGTCCAAGTGCCTTTGCCGCATGACGCGTAACGCCCTGAACGGCTTCCAGCGGCGTCATGCGAAACAGCGTACAGGCCATATTGATCATCAATGGCAATGACATATTGGGAGACGTTCCGGGGTTATGGTCCGTGGAGATAGCAATCGGCACGCCCGCTGCCCGCAAAGCAGCAATCGGCGGCAGATGGGTTTCGCGCAGGAAGTAATAAGCGCCGGGGAGCAGTACCGCCACCGTTCCAGCCATTTTCATGGCGGCGATCCCCGACTCGCTAAGGTATTCCAGATGATCGCAGGAGAGTGCAGAAAACGCCGCCGCCAGCGCCGCGCCTTGCTGGTCAGAAAGCTGTTCGGCATGCAGTTTTACAGGCAATCCATAGTGTTGCGCTTTACTGAAAACGCGCCGTACCTGGTCTGGGCTAAAGGCAATGTTTTCACAAAAAGCGTCAACCGCATCAATCAACCCCTGTTCATGTAAGACGCCCATCCAGTCGCAAAGCGCCGTAATGTAATCATCACTGCGCCCGGCAAACTCTGGCGGCAAGCTGTGCGCCCCAAGAAACGTAGACTGAATACGTAATCCTGTAGATTCCTGTAAGCGGCGGATAACGCGCAAACAGCGCGCTTCATCTTCCAGCGTCAAGCCATAACCAGATTTTATTTCCAGCGTACTGACGCCTTCACGCAACCAGTTTTGTAGTCGCTGCGCCGCCAGTTCAAACAGTTGTGTTTCGCTGGCCGCCCGCGTGGCATTGACGGTAGATAAGATCCCGCCGCCCGCTCTGGCGATATCTTCATAAGCCACGCCTTGCAGCCGCATCTCAAACTCATTCGCCCGCTGGCCGCCATACACCAGATGCGTATGGCAATCCACCAGACCGGGGGTCAGCAACTTACCCTGCAGGTCGTGTTCCTCTGTAATGTCCGCCATCAGTTCGCGAGGGATCTGCGTGGCCTTGCCAAGCCAGACAATAGTGTCGCCACGGCTGATTAATGCACCATTTTCAATCACTCCCCAATCGTTAGCGGAAAGCGTCGCCAGCGTGGTATTTCGCCAGAGCGTTAATGCACTCATAAGGATTTTTCCCCTCGTAGATAATAAAGCCACCAGCCCGCCAGCTCACCGACGGAGACTTTTTTCCGTGGTACGAAACGCCAGGGCTTGCCATCAGTCGCAACCAGCCATAACAACATATTTGCCGCGACAAACACCCTTTTCTCGCCGCTTACCCACTCCCCTTCACACAGCGTGAACAGGCCCGCTTGCGCAAGTGATGGCGGAAGCCAGTCAACGGCACTTTGCACCCGCAACATCCCCGTATCGCCTTCCCGCGCCATGACATTGAGATCGCGAACTGCACCGCCCATCAGCTTGCAATCTGGCCTGGCTTCTCCGGGAAAAATTAAGGCGGGATCGTGACGTTGCAGGTTGATTATCGAATCGGCAAACGTCAGCCTCACCCCTTCCCCATCGAGAATGGCGAGGCCACGTACCACGCCAGGCCACGCCGAAAAAGGGCCGTCCTGGCTGACATTGGCCATACTGATGCGTAACAGCCAGTTTTCATCATCAGGCCAGGCATGCAGTTGTCGCGTAAAACCCCCGCCGTTGCGCCACGGTTGCAAGGGCTTATCCATTGCAGATATCAGCATTGGTTCCATTTTACGACTCGGGATAAATAGTCTGGGCAGGAACGCTGGTAGTACGTTTTGCCCACGGGTAATAAATAACGGCAGTAATTAACAAGCCGATAATCCAGGAAATATCCGCCCCGCCCATCAGTACAGAAATGGGTCCCTGATATAGTTTTTGATTCAGGAAGGGGATCTGCACCAGCACACCAATTCCGTAGCAAACCAACGCGGTTTTGTTATATGCGCCATAGCGTCCCTCCGGGGTATAAAGTGCTGGAATATCGGTTTTACCTTGTGAGATGAAGTAGTAGTCGATGAGATTGATGGCGCTCCACGGCACAAATACCGTCAACAGCAGCAGAACGAAGTTTTTGAAATTATTCAAAAAGTCTGCGCTTGCCGCCAGCGCGACGACCATCGACAACAGCACAAACCCTACAACGTAGGCAGCACGAACACGCTGTGAAACCTGGCTGCGATTGTTAAAGGCGCTGACGGTCGCCAGAATCGACATAAAGCCGCCGTAGGCATTCAAACAGTTAACCGTCAGTTTGCCGCAAACAATCACCGTATAAATCAGAATGGCAAACGTTGGCCCGGCTAAATCGCCCATAAAACCAACCTGATCTTTCAGGAAGTTAGCACCGCAAGCAGCAACAAGAACGCCAAAAGTCATGGCACATTGCGCGCCAAGCGTGGTTCCCAGAAAGGTGGCAAAGAAGATTGATTTTGCTGGTGTATCAGAGGGTAAATAGCGGGAATAATCAGAGGCGTATGGTGCAAACGTTAATTGCCATCCGGCTGAGAGTGCAATCGTTAATAAGAACACCGATAAGCTAAATGGCTTTTGACCAAATGCCGCAGCCACGTCGTAGTGACCGCTAAGTTGAGTGGCAAGGTAAATAAACCCCAGAATACTTAATATCCCTGCAACACGGCCAACGACGTGAATAAGTTTATAACCGACCAATGCGATCATCGCGGTAAGCATGCCGAAAATAATAATTCCGGTCGATGCTGACTCAAAACCAAATATCCGGTTAATCGCCTGACCGGATAATACCGTTCCAGTTGCAGCAAACCCGAGATACATAATAATCACCATCAGTAACGGTAGCGCCGCTCCTTTGACGCCAAAGCGGATACGACTGGAGATCATCTGTGGTAATCCCAGCTTTGCCCCCTGTGACGAGTGCAATGCCATAACCGCGCCGCCGATAATATTACCGATTAATAAACCAATAATTGCTGACATGGCTTCAGAGCCAAAAATAATCGCTAACGCGCCGTCCACCACGGCGGTAATTTGTAAGTTAGCACTTAGCCACAAAGTAAACTGGCTGGAGGGCGCGCCGTGGCGAGCGGACTCAGGAACGGCGTTAATCGTATTTGATTCTAATACTGGTTTTTTACTGCGGATAGGGCTGCTTGATTCCATGAAAAAGTCTCCTGCAAAATGAGAGGTCATTTTTTGAAACAGCAATAGAGGGTCGAGAGATATTTCTCTCGACGATGTAATGAATATTTTTGATAATTATTGTTATACAGGCGGATAACTTCCCGCCTGTATTAGCGCAAATATTAAATAACAGCGTTAATATTTAGCGAATCATCGGCAATTTCAGACCATAATTTTTGGCACATTCAATTGCCGCTTCATAACCCGCATCCGCGTGACGCATAACCCCGGAAGCACAGTCATTCACCAGCACACGCGCCAGACGTTTTTCGGCTTCTTCGCTACCATCGGCAACAATAACCATCCCGGCGTGTTGTGAATATCCCATCCCGACGCCGCCGCCATGATGCAGAGACACCCACGTTGCTCCACCTGCGGTATTGAGCAGACCATTGAGCAACGGCCAGTCAGAAACCGCGTCACTGCCATCGAGCATGCTTTCAGTTTCGCGGTTCGGGCTGGCGACAGAACCGGTATCAAGATGATCGCGACCAATCACAATCGGTGCTTTTAGTTCACCGTTGCGCACCATTTCGTTGAATGCCAGCCCCGCCAGGTGACGCTCACCAAGCCCCAGCCAGCAAATACGTGATGGAAGCCCCTGGAAGGCGATACGCTCACGCGCCATATCCAGCCAGCGATGGGTCAGTACGTTATTGGGGAATAGTTCTTTAATTTTGGCATCGGTTTTATAGATATCTTCCGGGTCACCAGACAGCGCCACCCAACGGAACGGGCCTTTGCCTTCACAAAACATGGGACGAATGTAAGCAGGAACGAAGCCCGGGAAATCGAAGGCATTTTGCAGACCTTCGTTGAAAGCCACCTGGCGGATGTTGTTACCATAATCGACAACCGGGATCCCCATCGCCTGGAAGTCCAGCATCCCCTGAACATGCGCCACGCAACTCTGTGCCGCTTCTTTTTGCAGTCTGGCGTGCTGTTGTGGATCCTGCTGTGCAGCACGCCATTGTTCTACGCTCCAGCCCGTTGGCAGGTAACCATAGACCAGATCGTGAGCGGAGGTCTGGTCGGTCACCAGATCCGGCTTGATCGCCCCCTGACGTGCACGTTTCACCAATTCAGGAACAATTTCCGCCGCATTGCCCAGCAGCGCGATAGAAACGGCTTCTTTGCGTTCGGTGTGGTATTTAATCAGCGCCAGTGCATCATCAAGATCTTTCGCTTGTTTATCGACATAACGGGTACGCAGACGGAAGTCGATGCTACTTTGCTGGCACTCGATATTTAATGAACAAGCCCCCGCCAGAGTCGCCGCCAGCGGTTGTGCACCGCCCATACCACCGAGCCCCGCGGTCAGGATCCATTTTCCACTTAGCGAATTGTTGTAGTGCTGGCGACCTGCTTCGACAAAAGTTTCGAACGTCCCCTGCACAATGCCCTGACTACCAATGTAGATCCACGAGCCAGCGGTCATCTGGCCGTACATGAACAGACCTTTGCGATCCAGTTCATTGAAGTGATCCCAGTTGGCCCATTGCGGCACCAGGTTAGAGTTGGCAATCAGCACGCGTGGCGCATCAGTATGAGTTTTAAACACGCCCACGGGTTTACCGGACTGTACCAACAGCGACTCATCAGGCTCGAGATTTTTTAGTGATTCGAGGATCTGGTCGAAACATTCCCAGTTACGCGCCGCGCGGCCAATGCCACCGTATACCACCAGATGCTGTGGATTTTCGGCTACGTCGGGATCAAGGTTGTTCTGCAACATCCGATAGGCAGCTTCGATCTGCCAGTTTTTACAATGCAGTTGAGTTCCTTGTGGCGCATGGATAACGCGGCTGGTATCAATACGAGGGTCTGAAGGCTTACTCATGAATCTTCTCCTGTTACTGGATAAAATTAAATGCTGTCATCGCCCAGAAAAAAATGAGCGAAGGAATACAGAAACGGTTTATATAATCTCCGTTTATGATTTCGCATTATCAATTCATTTGGTGAATTTCATTTGTTCTGGAATATTCACCCTGAATGTAAATTCAAAAAAACTGCCAACGCTTTGTATGCGATTTCAATATGCTTAATTTAACTTTTGGAAAAAGTGATATTGTTGGCAAAATATTTTCTCATTTGAACATATGAATATGATGAGATTGCAAGATGTCTATAATTTAATTATCTAAGAAATGCGTTAATAACAACCAGACATTAGCATAACACCAGGTAACCCGACACCACGCAGTGCGCATAACACGATGATATTTAAAATAAGATCTTCATTATTTGTCATAAAAACATGTTGTATTATCATCAATAATTCATTTATTTCACTCCCGCTTTGATAATTAAAAAACGGCAAGCAATGGATAGTTACCGCCGTAAGAACAGGCGTAAAAATAACTCTTAAAATATATATTCTGGGAGTTATCATTTTTCATATTTTACAATCCGGTGTCGATAATTCACCTCCTTTATAACAACAATCCTCTTTGGCAATCGGCATTTTTATCTTGTATTCATCGTCATTGCTGAATACACTACGCGCGTTTTCTTTCCTTTTTGCTGGCTGCTGACCGGAAAGACAAAATTACCCTCGCAATACAGGGGGTTGATTAACGTCTATATTTCAGGACAGCGTTATGCATCATCTTTCGAGGCTTGATAAAGCCTTTCTGCGCAAAGGGATCCAACTTTCCCGCGCCAACAATATTGTTTCATTATCTCGTCAATCAGGTGCCAGTGCCCGCGTACTGCTGCCGGACGAACTGCCGCTAGAAGAAAAAGCAGTGACACAACTGCTTGATTTTGCAGAAGTGAAGCTACCAGATCATCCAGGTTATGTACGCCAGACGTGCGCGACGCCAGATTTTCACCCCGGCAATGGCGTCCCCGTTGGCGCAGTGGTGGCCTCAACGCCGGATTTAATCATTCCCGCCGCCATCGGCACCGATATTTCTTGTGGCATGCGACTGCTGACGACTGGATTAACACTTGCGCAAGCCGAAGCGCATAAAGACGTCATCACTCAGCGGTTAACGCAAGTGTTACTGCAAAATGAGCGCGATGTTCCGTTATCTGCACGAGCGTTCACCGCGCTTTTTGATGGCGGACCGGCAAATTGTGTGTCGGCCTTGCCATCAGCGGGTCTCTGGACACGCACGAATATCCCCCGGATGGCGCAAGAAATTGACCGCTGCATTGGGCTGAACGAGCATGACAGTCATTCGCGTTATGCCCCACCCGCCCTGCTGGCAACGGACCGCGCATTACTCCGCGATCCTTGTCTTGGTACGCCGGGTTCAGGTAATCATTTTATTGAACTTCAGGTGGTTGATAGCGTGGTCGATCGCCATGTGGCCTGGCAACAAGGGCTGAAAATGTGCGATATCGTGGTGATGATCCATAGCGGATCGCGAGATGTCGGATTTTACGTCGGACGACGCTGGATGGATCGCGCCCGTGCAGCCTGGCCCGCCGGGCATAAACATCCACAAAGCGGATTATATGCTCTGGGCGGTGAGCTGGCGGAGGAATACCTGCAGGCTATGGGAATGGTGGCGCGTTACGCGTGGTTAAATCGCGTGACCATTGCGGAAATGGTTCGCGTATGTTTTGCCGATTTATTCCATCAGGATGATTCACATCTGGTGGTGGATGTGCCGCATAACATCATCCTTCGCGAGCATGAAATGAATATTCATCGCAAAGGTGCAACACCGGCACGCACGGGCGATCTGGCGTTAATCCCCGGTTCAATGGGCGATTATTCGTGGCTTGCGGTAGGTTGTGGCAACCCGGAGTGGCTGTGGTCTTGCAGTCACGGAGCTGGACGCAGCCAGCGTCGGCAGGCCATGCGCTCGCGCGCGACTGAAGAGTCAACGTTGCCGTGGCAATGCGTCACATTGCGCGAAGAACGACGTCTTGAAGAAGCGCCTGCTGCTTATAAAGATATTGGTCCGGTTATCGAAGCCCAACAAGAAGCCGGATTAATTCAGCCAGCGGTCAGATTTCGACCGTGGTTAACATTTAAGGCATAAAAAAGGCCATCATACGATGGCCAACCATGTCGAAACCGACAGCCCTTCGCCATTCCTGTAGAGGGAAGCGGCGAGGGCTATTTCTTATTACAGATATTTATTTCAGAACAGTTTTCAGTGCTTCACCGATATCCGCCAGGCTGCGAACGGTTTTCACGCCTGCGGCTTCCAGAGCAACGAATTTCTCATCCGCAGTCCCTTTACCACCGGCAATGATCGCACCCGCGTGGCCCATACGTTTGCCTTTCGGCGCAGTCACACCAGCGATGTAACCCACAACTGGCTTGGTAACGTGCTCTTTGATGTACGCGGCCGCTTCTTCTTCAGCGCTACCGCCGATCTCACCGATCATCACGATCGCTTCGGTCTGCGGATCTTTTTCGAACATTTCGAGGATGTCGATAAAGTTAGAGCCAGGGATCGGGTCGCCGCCGATACCGACGCAGGTCGACTGACCGAAGCCGTAATCGGTGGTCTGTTTAACCGCTTCATAGGTCAGTGTACCGGAACGGGAAACGATACCCACTTTACCCGGCTTGTGAATGTGACCCGGCTGGATACCGATTTTGCATTCACCCGGAGTGATAACACCTGGGCAGTTCGGGCCGATCATACGAACGCCTGCTTCGTCCAGTTTCACTTTCACAGTCAGCATATCCAGCGTCGGGATGCCTTCAGTGATGGTGATAATCAGTTTGATGCCTGCATCAATAGCTTCCAGAATGGAGTCTTTGCAGAACGGAGCCGGTACGTAGATAACAGAAGCGGTAGCGCCAGTAGCAGCAACAGCTTCACGCACGGTGTTGAACACAGGCAGGCCAAGGTGGGTGGTGCCGCCTTTACCTGGAGTTACACCGCCAACCATTTTGGTACCGTATGCAATGGCTTGTTCAGAGTGGAAAGTCCCCTGGCTACCAGTAAAGCCCTGGCAGATAACCTTGGTGTTTTTATCAATTAAAATGGACATTATTTCCCCTCCACTGCGGCAACAACCTGCTGAGCTGCATCCGTCAGACCTTTTGCTGCAATAATATTCAGGCCGCTGTCAGCCAGTTTCTTCGCGCCGAGTTCGGCGTTGTTACCTTCCAGACGTACCACGACCGGTACGTTAACACCCACTTCCGCTACCGCGCCGATGATACCGTCAGCGATCAGGTCGCAACGAACGATACCGCCGAAGATGTTAACCAGAACGGCTTTCACTTTGTCGTCAGAGAGGATGATTTTGAATGCTTCGGTTACACGTTCTTTGGTTGCGCCGCCGCCAACGTCCAGGAAGTTAGCCGGTTCGCCGCCGTGCAGTTTAACGATGTCCATGGTGCCCATCGCCAGACCTGCGCCGTTAACCATACAACCGATGTTACCGTCCAGCGCAACGTAGTTCAGTTCCCACTGTGCAGCTTGTGCTTCACGCGGATCTTCCTGCGACTGGTCACGCATTTCGCGCAGATCAGGTTGGCGGAACAGTGCGTTACCGTCAGCGCCCAGTTTGCCGTCGAGGCAAACCAGATCGCCCTGTTTGGTGATGACCAGCGGGTTGATTTCGATCAGCGCCAGATCGCGCTCCAGGAAAATGGTCGCCAGACCCATGAAGATTTTGGTGAACTGCTGAACCAGTTTACCTTCCAGACCCAGTTTGAACGCCAGCTCGCGTCCCTGATACGGCATCGGGCCAGTCAGCGGATCAAGCGCAACTTTGTGGATCAGGTGCGGAGTTTCTTCCGCCACTTTTTCGATTTCCACGCCGCCTTCGGTAGAGGCCATAAAGACCACGCGACGGGAACTACGGTCTACAACAGCACCAAGATACAGCTCTTTAGCGATATCGGTCGCTGCTTCAACCAGAATCTGGTTAACCGGTTGGCCATTGGCATCTGTTTGATACGTTACCAGACGCTTGCCCAGCCAGTTTTCTGCAAAAGCACGGATGTCTTCTTTGCTGTTTACAACTTTCACACCGCCCGCTTTACCGCGGCCACCAGCGTGAACCTGACATTTCACTACCCACGGACCGGCACCGATTTTTGAAGCGGCTTCTTCTGCTTCGCGCGGAGTAGTACAGGCATAACCCACCGGTGCTGGTAAGCCATAGCGGGCAAACAGTTGTTTTGCCTGATATTCATGTAAGTTCATGTGTTCTGTCCATCCTTCAGTAATCGTTATCTTTTAAACCGTAGACCGACACCCTATCCACGTCGGTCTACAGTGCAGGTGAAGCTTAAACTACTACACGTCCAGCAGCAGACGCGTCGGATCTTCCAGCAACTCTTTGATCGTTACCAGGAAGCCCACGGATTCGCGACCATCGATCAGACGGTGATCGTAGGACAGCGCCAGGTACATCATCGGCAGGATCTCAACCTGACCATTCACTGCCATCGGACGATCTTTGATAGCGTGCATACCCAGAATTGCGCTCTGCGGCGGGTTGATGATAGGCGTAGACATCAGGGAACCGAACACACCACCGTTGGTGATGGTGAAATTACCACCGGTCAGATCTTCAACCGTCAGCTTGCCGTCACGGCCTTTAACTGCCAGCTCTTTGATTTTCTTCTCGATGTCTGCCATGCCGAGGGTATCGACATCACGCAGTACCGGCGTCACCAGGCCGCGCGGCGTAGAAACCGCCATGCTGACGTCGAAATAGTTGTGGTAAACCACGTCATCGCCGTCGATAGAAGCATTCACTTCCGGGTAACGTTTCAGGGCTTCAACCACCGCTTTCACGTAGAAGGACATAAAGCCCAGACGGATGCCGTGGCGTTTTTCAAACGCTTCACCGTACTGCTTACGCAGATCCATAATCGGCTTCATGTTGACTTCGTTGAACGTGGTCAGCATGGCGGTGGAGTTTTTCGCTTCCAGCAGACGCTCTGCCACACGCTTACGCAGGCGAGTCATCGGGACACGTTTTTCGCTACGTGCAGCCAGGGCCGGTTGCGCCGCCGGAGCAGCCGCTGCCGGAGCAGACTCTTTCGCCGGGGCTTTCGCCAGATGTTTTTCCACATCTTCACGGGTCAGACGACCACCCACACCGGTGCCTTTAATGGCGCTGGCGTCAAGATTGTGTTCAGCCAGCAGGCGACGGATCGCCGGGCTTAACGCATCGTTGTTTTGCTCTTCCAGAGACGCCTGTTGGCGTTGTGCCGGAGTGGACGCTTTCTCTTCAGATTTGGCGCTGGTTTCTTTACCAGCACTGTTGCCTTCACGCAGGCGACCAAGGATCTGACGAGACGTTACGGTTGTACCTTCATCTTCCAGAACCGCATCCAGAATGCCGTCTGCTGATGCCGGTACTTCCAGTACCACTTTGTCAGTTTCGATTTCTACCAGCACTTCATCACGTACGACTGCGTCGCCGGGTTTTTTATGCCAGGTTGCGACGGTGGCATCGGCTACGGATTCAGGCAGATCAGGGACCAGAATATCTACGCTACTCATTGTGTATCCTTTATTTATTCGACGTTCAGCGCGTCATTAACCAGATCTTGTTGCTGTTTCTGGTGAACGGACATATACCCTACCGCCGGAGAGGCGGAGGCCGGGCGGCCTGCATAACGCAGAGAAGCCCCAAACGGAATCACTTCACGGAAATGATGCTGGCTGCAGTACCATGCGCCCTGGTTGAGCGGCTCTTCCTGGCACCAGACAAAATCCTTGACGTGAGCAAACTGCTGCAACACTTCCTGCATCGCTTTATGCGGGAACGGGTAGAGTTGCTCGATACGCACAATGGCGACATCGTGTTGATTGTTCTTACGACGTTGTTCCAGCAGGTCGTAATAAACCTTACCAGAACACATCACTACGCGCTTCACGCCCTTCGGATCAAGCTCGTCGATTTCACCGATGGCTGGCAGGAAGGTGCCGTTCGCCAGTTCTTCGAGGCTGGAAACCGCCAGCGGATGACGCAGCAGGGATTTCGGCGACATCACGACCAGCGGACGACGCATCCCGCGCAGCGCCTGACGACGCAGCATGTGGTAAACCTGTGCCGGGGTAGACGGTACGCAAACCTGCATGTTTTGCTCAGCACAAAGTTGCAGATAACGTTCCAGACGCGCGGAGGAGTGCTCCGGCCCCTGCCCTTCATAACCGTGCGGCAGCAACATCACCAGACCACACATCCGGCCCCATTTCTGTTCGCCAGAGGAGATGAACTGGTCGATAACCACCTGCGCACCGTTGGCGAAGTCACCGAACTGCGCTTCCCAGATAGTCAGAGTGCGTGGTTCTGCGGTGGCATAACCGTATTCAAACGCCAGCACTGCTTCTTCAGACAGTACGGAGTCCCAGACACGGAACGCGCCCTGGCCGTTATGGATGTGTTGCAGCGGCGTGTAAGTGGAACCGTTAGACTGGTTGTGGATCACCGCGTGGCGGTGGAAGAATGTACCGCGACCGGAGTCTTCACCCGACAGGCGAACCGGAATGCCTTCGTCAACCAGCGTGGCGTAAGCGAGGTTTTCCGCGCCGCCCCAGTCGAACAGTTTCTCACCGGCTGCCATTGCCTGGCGATCGCCATAAATCTTGGCAACGCGAGACTGCATTTCAACTGCTTCCGGCACCGTGCTGATGCGTTTCGCCAGCTCCTGCAGGCGCTTCATCTCAACTTTGTTCGGGTACTCTTCGTCCCATTCGTGGTTGAGATACGGCGACCAGGTGAAAGAGTGCATGTTCATCGGACGCCACTCTGCCACTACGCAATCGCCAGCATCCAGCGCATCGCGGTACAGGTTAACCATCTCGGTGGCATCTTCCAGCGTCGCCACTTTTTCCTGCTCCAGCTTGTCAGCGTAGATTTTGCGCGGCGTTGGATGTTTTTTGATTTTCTGATACATCAGCGGCTGGGTTGCGCTCGGCTCGTCGGCTTCGTTGTGGCCGTGACGGCGGTAGCACACCAGGTCGATGAAGACATCACGTTTAAAGGTGTTACGGAAATCGAGCGCCAGACGGGTCACAAAGGCAACGGCTTCCGGATCATCCGCATTAACGTGGAAAATCGGTGCCTGAACCATCTTACCGATATCAGTACAGTACGGCGTTGAACGGGCATCCAGCGGGTTAGAGGTGGTGAAGCCAACCTGGTTGTTGATAACGATACGTACTGTACCGCCAACTTCATAACCACGTGCTTTCGACATGTTCAGGGTTTCCTGAACTACGCCCTGTCCGGTCACTGCGGCGTCACCGTGGATGGTGATTGGCAGCACTTTGTTGCTGCTCGGCTCATCAAGTCTGTCCAGACGGGCACGAACAGAACCGATAACTACCGGGCTTACAATCTCAAGGTGAGACGGGTTAAACGCCAGCGCCAGGTGCACCAGGCCGCCATCGGTCTGGAAGTCAGACGAGAAGCCCATGTGGTATTTCACGTCGCCTGTGCCAAGGTGTTCTTTATGTTTACCGGCAAACTCGTCGAACAAGTCTTGCGGTTTTTTACCCAGCACGTTCACCAGCACGTTCAGACGACCACGGTGCGCCATCCCGAGAACCACTTCGCGGGTGCCGCTGTTGCCAGCGTGGCGGATCATCTCTTTAAGCATCGGGATTAACGCGTCACCGCCTTCCAGCGAGAAGCGTTTTGCGCCAGGGAATTTTGCGCCGAGGTAACGTTCAAGACCTTCAGCGGCGGTCAGTTCACTTAAGAAGCGTTTTTTCTCTTCGCTATTGAAAGTCGCGCGACCAGACTCGATACGCTGTTGGATCCAGCGTTTTTCTTCGGTGCTGGTAATGTGCATATACTCGGCGCCAATCGGGCCGCAGTAGGTTTGCTTCAGGGCTTCCAGTAGTTCGCCAAGTTTCATGGTTTCTTTGCCGCTGGCAAATGAACCGACGTTGAAGGTCTCCTGGAAGTCTGCTTCGGTCAGATCGTGGAAAGAAGGATCCAGATCGGCCACTTTATCTTGCTGCCACAGCCCCAGCGGATCGAGATTCGCATGCTGGTGACCACGGAAGCGGTATGCGTTAATGAGCTGCAGGACTTTAACCTGCTTCACATTGGTGTCAGGGTCGGAGATCGTTGAAGAGTAACGTGAAGCGTCTTTCGCCAGGCGGCGGAAATATTCACGCGTTTGAGAGTGGAATTGATCCGGTTTGACTCCCGTACCAGGTAACTGCTGGAACGTCGAACGCCAGTTAGCGTCAACCGAGTCAGGATCGGTTAAGAAGTCTTCATAGAGCTGTTCTATCCAGCTCTGGTTTGCGCCAGAGAGGTAAGAAGAGTCCAACCAGGCTTTCAAAGCGCTGTTCTGCATCGTGATCCCTTAAGCATCTTTTTTATGCTTACTTCGCCGTGGATACTACCACGCACATTTCACATCAGATGTGCGTGCCGGGGTTCACTTGTTGCGGACTTGTCGTGTTTTCTGCGTCCGCTAAGGAACCTTTAAAAACTGTCTTAGTGTCAGGGGCAGTTTTTAAAGATTTCCTGCATTTCTTTGTTACGCCTGATGCGCTGCGCTTATCAGGCCTACGGGTAATGACTTGTAGGCCGGATAAGGCGTTCACGCCGCATCCGGCTCTGGTTGCCTGATGCGACGCTTACGCGTCTTATCAGGCCTACGGTTTATGCATTACGCTGCAATAACATCGACTTGATATGGCCGATGGCGCGCGTCGGGTTCAGCCCTTTCGGACATACACTGACGCAGTTCATGATGCTGTGACAGCGGAATACACTGAATGCATCACTCAAACCGTCGAGGCGCTCGTCAGTCTCGGTATCACGGCTATCGATCAGGAAACGATATGCCGCTAACAAGCCTGCCGGGCCGATAAACTTATCGGGATTCCACCAGAAAGACGGACAAGAGGTTGAACAACATGCGCAGAGAATACATTCATACAGCCCGTCGAGTTTTTCGCGCTGCTCTGGCATCTGTAAATGCTCGCGAGCTGGCGGATTTTGCCCATTATTCAACAGGTAAGGTTTGATTTTCTCATATTGCGCATAGAATTGTCCCATGTCTACCACCAAATCGCGGACAACCGGTAAACCAGGTAACGGGCGAATTACAATTTTCTTACCCGGCTGGTTGAGTGCCGAAATTGGGGTAATACAGGCCAGACCATTCTTACCGTTCATGTTCAGACCGTCGGAACCACATACCCCTTCACGGCAGGAGCGGCGGAACGACAGGCTGGGATCTTTCTCTTTCAACTGGATAAGCGCATCCAGCAGCATCATGTCGCGACCTTCATCCGCTTCCAGGATGTAATCCTGCATACGCGGAGCATCATCAACATCCGGGTTATAGCGATAAATTGAAAACTCGAGTCTCATTTTCCTGTCTCCGCATTAGTAAGTACGAATCTTCGGCGGGAATGCCGGGCGCAGTTTCGGTTCCATGTTGACGCTTCGGCGCGTCATGGATTCCGACTCTGGCAGATACAGGGAGTGGCACAGCCAGTTTTCATCATCGCGATCCGGGAAGTCGAAGCGGCTATGCGCGCCACGGCTTTCGGTACGGAAGTTGGCAGAAACAGCCGTTGCATACGCCGTTTCCATCAGGTTATCCAGTTCCAGGCACTCAACGCGCTGGGTGTTGAACTCGCTGGAAGTGTCATCCAGACGGGCATTCTTCAGACGCTCGCGGATCACTTTCAACTGCTCAAGACCTTTCGCCATCGCATCACCTTCACGGAAGACCGAGAAGTTATGCTGCATACATTCTTGCAGCGCTTTACGAATCGCCACCGGATCTTCACCGTTACGGTTGTTGTTCCAGCGGTTCAGGCGCTCAAGAGAAGCTTCAACATCAGACTCGCTGGCATCGCGCAGTGCGCCCTGCTCGGCAATAGACTCTTGCAGATGCAGACCCGCCGCACGACCAAATACCACCAGGTCCAGCAGCGAGTTGCCGCCCAGACGGTTTGCGCCGTGTACGGATACGCAGGCAATTTCACCTACCGCGAACAGCCCAGGGATCACCACATCTTCGCCTTTCTCGTTCACGGTCAGCGCCTGACCGGTCACTTTAGTCGGAATACCGCCCATCATGTAGTGACAGGTTGGGATTACCGGAATCGGCTCTTTCACTGGATCAACGTGAGCGAAGGTGCGGGAGAGTTCCAGGATACCCGGCAGACGGGATTCGAGAACTTCTTTACCCAGGTGGTCAAGTTTCAGTTTCGCGTGTGGCCCCCACGGACCATCACAGCCGCGACCTTCACGAATTTCGATCATGATGGAACGCGCCACCACGTCACGGCCCGCCAGGTCTTTGGCGTTCGGCGCATAACGCTCCATAAAGCGTTCGCCATGTTTGTTCAGCAGATAACCGCCTTCACCACGGCAACCCTCGGTTACCAGTACGCCCGCACCGGCAATACCGGTCGGGTGGAACTGCCACATTTCCATATCCTGTACCGGTACGCCTGCACGGATAGCCATGCCGACGCCGTCGCCAGTGTTAATGTGGGCGTTGGTGGTGGACTGATAAATACGCCCTGCCCCGCCAGTCGCCAGCACGGTAGCGCGAGCTTTAAAGTAAACCACTTCACCAGTTTCGATACACAGTGCGGTACAACCAACCACCGCGCCATCGGCGTTTTTCACCAGATCCAGCGCATACCATTCGGAGAAAATAGTGGTGTGGTTTTTCAGGTTCTGCTGATAAAGCGTGTGCAGCAGTGCGTGACCAGTACGGTCGGCAGCCGCCGCAGTACGTGCCGCCTGCTCGCCGCCGAAGTTTTTCGACTGACCGCCAAACGGACGTTGATAGATACGACCATCATCAAGGCGCGAGAACGGTAGGCCCATATGTTCCAGTTCCAGAATCGCTTCCGGCCCGGTTTTACACATATATTCAATCGCGTCCTGGTCACCGATATAGTCCGACCCTTTTACGGTGTCGTACATATGCCATTCCCAGTTATCTTCATGGGTATTACCCAGCGCAACGGTAATACCGCCCTGCGCAGACACGGTATGGGAACGGGTCGGGAAAACTTTAGAGAGCAGCGCACAGGTCTGGCCGCTCTGGGAAATTTGTAGCGCCGCGCGCATACCTGCGCCTCCGGCACCAATCACAACTGCATCAAATTCTCTGACTGGCAATTTCATCACACACCCCACACCACAACGAATCCATAAATCACGTAAACCACCAGTGCAACGACAATCACCAGTTGCAGAATCAGGCGCAAGGCCAGCGGTTTAACGTAGTCGGTCAACACCTGCCACATGCCGATCCAGGCATGAATCAAAATGGAAAACAGTGCCAGCAGAGTGAAGATTTTAGTGAACGCAGAGGCAAAGAAACCAATCCAGACGTCATATGTCAGTTCGCCACTGATAGCAAAAAAACCGACCATATAAATGATGTAAAGCGTCAGGACGATAGCAGTAGCGCGAACGAGGATGAAATCATGTACGCCATTGCGTCCTAATGCGGAGGCGTTGCTTACCATACGAGGACTCCTGCAAGAATTGAAAGCACGACAGTAATGACAAAGGAGATTTTGGCAGAGCGTTTACCCGCTTCGAATGTTTCTTCCAGATAGCCAAAATCCATCATCATGTGGCGAATACCTACGACGACGTGATATGCCAGAGCGGTAAGGATGCCCCACATGATAAATTTCACGAAGAAGCTGCCCATAATGGCGGAAGCTTGCTCGAAACCTTCAGGGGAAGAAAGGCTGGTACCCAGAAGCCACAGCAGGATGCCCACTGCAACAAACGTAATCACACCGGAAACGCGATGAAGAATGGACGCTATCGCCGTGATGGGGAACCGGATGGTCTGTAGGTCCAGATTAACAGGTCTTTGTTTTTTCACATTTCTTATCATGAATAACGCCCACATGCTGTTCTTATTATTCCCTGGGGACTACGGGTACAGAGGATAACTTTCTGTTACCTGGAGACGTCGGGATTTCCTTCCTCCGGTCTGCTTGCGGGTCAGACAGCGTCCTTTCTATAACTGCGCGTCATGCAAAACACTGCTTCCAGATGCGAAAACGACACGTTACAACGCTGGGTGGCTCGGGATTGCAGGGTGTTCCGGAGACCTGGCGGCAGTATAGGCTGTTCACAAAATCATTACAATTAACCTACATATAGTTTGTCTGGTTTTATCCGGAACAGTGATCTGGGTCACGATAACAACATTTATTTAATTTTTAACCATCACATTTGACAATCATTCAACAAAGTTGTTACAACCGTTACCGGGAAAAGCATATAATGCGTAAAAGTTATGGGGTCACTATTTCACCGAAGATTAACTTATGTAACAGTGTAGAAGTATTGACCAATCCATTCGAGACAGTTATTAGTGATAGACAGGTTTAATAATTCGGATTGCTAAGTGCTTGATTCGCCGTTTATTCGTCATCAATGAATTCTTTACCTGCAAGCGCCCAGAGCTCTGTACCCAGGTTTCCTCTCTTCCACAGAGCGGCGAGCCAAATAACAAACGGGTAAAGCCAGGTTGATGTGCGAAGGCAAATTTAAGTTCCGGCAGTCTTATGCAATAAGGCGCTAAGGAGACCTTAAATGGCTGATACAAAAGCAAAACTCACCCTCAATGGGAACACAGCTGTTGAACTGGATGTGCTGAAAGGCACGCTAGGTCAAGATGTTATCGATATCCGTACGCTTGGTTCAAAAGGCGTATTCACCTTTGACCCTGGTTTCACTTCAACAGCATCCTGCGAATCTAAAATTACTTTTATTGATGGTGATGAAGGTATTTTGCTGCATCGTGGCTTCCCGATCGATCAGCTGGCAACCGATTCTAACTACCTGGAAGTTTGCTACATCCTGTTGAATGGTGAAAAACCAACCCAGGAACAGTATGACGAATTCAAAACTACAGTGACTCGTCATACCATGATCCACGAACAGATTACCCGTCTGTTCCACGCTTTCCGTCGCGACTCGCATCCGATGGCGGTAATGTGCGGTATTACCGGTGCGCTGGCGGCGTTTTATCATGACTCTCTGGACGTCAATAACCCGCGCCATCGTGAAATCGCCGCGTTCCGCCTGTTGTCGAAAATGCCGACCATGGCAGCAATGTGCTACAAATATTCCATCGGGCAGCCGTTTGTTTACCCGCGTAATGACCTCTCCTACGCTGGAAACTTCCTGCACATGATGTTCTCCACGCCGTGCGAACCGTATGAAGTCAATCCGATTCTGGAACGCGCGATGGACCGTATTCTGATCCTGCACGCGGACCACGAACAAAACGCCTCTACTTCTACCGTACGTACCGCAGGTTCTTCGGGCGCAAACCCGTTTGCCTGTATCGCGGCAGGTATTGCTTCTCTGTGGGGACCAGCACACGGCGGCGCCAACGAAGCTGCACTGAAAATGTTGGAAGAAATCAGCTCGGTTAAACACATTCCGGAATTTGTTCGTCGTGCGAAAGACAAAAATGACTCTTTCCGTCTGATGGGCTTCGGTCACCGTGTGTACAAAAACTACGACCCGCGCGCGACTGTAATGCGTGAAACCTGCCATGAAGTGCTGAAAGAGCTGGGTACCAAAGATGACCTGCTGGAAGTGGCCATGGAGCTGGAAAACATCGCGCTGAACGACCCGTACTTTATCGAGAAGAAACTGTACCCGAACGTCGATTTCTACTCTGGTATCATCCTGAAAGCGATGGGCATTCCGTCTTCCATGTTCACCGTCATCTTCGCCATGGCCCGTACCGTTGGCTGGATCGCTCACTGGAGCGAAATGCATAGTGACGGCATGAAGATTGCCCGTCCGCGTCAGCTTTACACTGGTTACGAAAAACGCGACTTTAAAAGCGACATCAAGCGTTAACCATTGATTGCATGACAGTAAATCCTTCTAACCCGTCTTTTCTATGGCGGGTTATTTTTATTTGCCTAAACACAAAAAATTGTAAAGATAAAATCCATTATCGGACCAACATAGATATTGTAAAAAAATAACACTGCTCATTTTGTGATCAGCCTGATGATTTTTTATTACACCCTCCAGATAGCAACATTTTTAACCTCATGAAAATGAGGGGAATCTCTAATAAACCTGCATCCTTTTCATTAAGCAATTAATTCATCGCATCAATTAATTGGCCTTGTGTTTAATACAGTTAACAATGTTTTTAAGTAAAACTAAAAACATTTGATATTCAAGTAAGTTATTCTGGTACCGCTATACTTTTTCTATTTCCTTAAAGGACTCCGTTATGTTTAAAGGACAAAAAACACTGGCGGCGCTGGCCGTATCTCTGTTAATTTCAGCCCCTGTTTATGCTGCAAATGAAGGCTCTGGTGAAATTCACTTTAAAGGTGAAGTTATTGAAGCGCCTTGTGAAATTAAGCAAGAAGACATTGATAAACAAGTAAATCTTGGTGAGGTGACCAAGACCCGCATCAACCAGGATCATCACAGTGCATTAACGCCTGTCGATATTCATTTAGTTAACTGTGACCTGCCAAATTCCGATAACGGTTCTGGTTCCGTAGTATCAAAAGTCTCGGTAACCTTTGACAGTTCGGCGAAAACCACGGGAGCCTCACCAATGCTCAGTAACACCAGCGCTGGTGAAGCCACTGGTGTTGGCGTGCGCTTAATGAACAAAGACCAGTCCAACATCACTCTGGGTTCAGAAAGTCCAGATATTGGGCTGGAACCAACAGCCACAGAACAAACACTAAACTTCTTCGCCTGGATGGAGCAGATTGATAACGGCACTCCCGTGACGGCGGGTGAAGTCACTGCCAACGCGACCTATGTGCTGGATTATAAATAATCACCGCGTCGTCATTGATTAATCTATACATATGACAGCGACGTATTACGGCGGCAAGTTAGCCGCCTTTCTTCAAATATTTATCAGGTATGGATGCCGTGAATATTTACCGAGTTTCTGTTTTATCCTGCCTGACAATGGCTATCCCCTCTGCATTGGCAGTGGAGTTTAACCTTAACGTCCTTGATAAATCGATGCGCGATAGCGTTGATATTTCTCTGCTCAATGAAAAAGGCGCTATCGTCCCCGGTGATTATTTTGTTAGCGTCGTTGTTAATAATATTCAAATCAGCAGTGGGCAATCTATTCACTGGCAAAAAGCCAACGACAAAACAATTCCTTGTATCAATGATTCCCTGTTGAGTAAATTTGGCCTTAAAGAAAAAATCCGCCAGACATTGCCGCAGGTTAATCAGTGTTTTGATTTTAGCGGCCTGCCGGAAATCGTCTTTACGTTTGATCAGACCAACCAACAACTTAATATCACGATTCCACAAGCCTGGCTGGCATGGCATTCAGACAACTGGGCGCCGCCTGAAACATGGGATGCCGGAGTTTCGGGTATCTTGCTGGACTACAACCTGTTTGCCAGCACTTATCGTCCGCAGGAAGGGAGCAGTAATACCAATCTGAATGCTTACGGTACAACGGGTATTAACGCCGGAGCATGGCGTTTGCGTAGCGATTACCAGCTCAACCAGTCCGACAATGGTGATGTGCATAATCAATCCGGGGCCATTTCCCGAACCTATCTGTTTCGCCCGCTACCACAACAAGGCTCCAGATTAACGCTTGGCGAAACCGATCTCAGCTCCAATATTTTTGACGGTTTTTCGTATACCGGTGCCGCCCTGACCAGCGATGACCGAATGCTTCCCTGGGAATTACGCGGATACGCACCGCAAATTAGCGGTGTGGCGCAAACTAACGCTACCGTCACCATAAGCCATACCGGACGCGTCATTTATCAGAAAAAAGTCCCGCCTGGCCCGTTTATCATTGATGACCTGAATCAGTCAGTTCAAGGCACACTGGATGTCAAAGTGACGGAGGAAGATGGTCGGGTTAATAATTTCCAGGTATCCGCAGCATCAACGCCTTTTCTGACCCGCCAGGGGCAGGTGCGTTATAAACTTGCAGCGGGTCGTCCGCGTCCTTCGTTGTCTCATCATACTGAAAACGAAACGTTTTTAAGTAATGAAGCTTCCTGGGGGGTGCTCTCCAATACTTCACTGTATGGCGGGTTGATTCTCGCCGGGGACGATTATCATTCTGGCGCGCTGGGTATAGGGCAAAATATGCTGTGGCTGGGGGCGCTCTCCTTCGACGTCACCTGGGCTAAAAGTCGTTTTGATAATCAACCGGACGAGAAAGGCTACAGTTATCGCTTCAACTACAGTAAACGGATAGATGCCACCGACAGTCTTCTTTCGATAGCGGCATATCGTTTCTCCGACCGCCATTTCCATAGCTACGCCAATTATATCGATCATAAATACAATGACGCTGATGCTCAGGATGAAAAAAGGACAATCAGCCTTTCCGCCGGGCAACCCATTACGCCGCTGAATCTCAACCTGTTCGTCAACGTGTTGCGTCAAACCTGGTGGAATGCGGAGTCCTCCACAACCGCCAATATTACCGCTGGCTTTAACGTTAATATCGGTGACTGGAAAGATATTTCCGTCTCAACCTCATTTAACACCACACATTACGAAAACAAAGCTCGTGATAACCAGATTTACCTGTCCATTTCATTGCCTATTGGTGACGGTGGCCGCATTGGTTATGACATGCAGGACAGTAAAAATAGTACCTCGCACCGCATGTCGTGGAACGATACCCTGGATGACCGTAACAGTTGGGGAATATCGACCGGCCTGCAATCTGACCGCCCTGACAATGGCGCGCAGGTTAGCGGCAATTATCAGCATCTTAGTTCTGCGGGCGAGTGGGATCTGTCTGGCACGTACGCCGCTAATGATTACAGCTCTGCCAGCACCAGCTGGAGTGGCTCCTTTACTGCTACACGCTATGGCGCTGCGTTTCATCGCCGTAGCTCCACCAACGAACCTCGTCTTATGGTTAGTACAGACGGTGTAGCCGACATTCCGATTCAGGGTAATCTCGACTACACCAACCGCTTTGGCATTGCGGTCGTACCGTTTGTCTCCAGTTACCAACCCTCGACTGTCGCGGTCAATATGAACGACTGGCCCGACGGCGTCACGGTATCCGAAAACGTGGTCAAAGAAACCTGGACGGAAGGTGCGATCGGCTATAAAGCGCTGGCTTCACGTTCTGGAAAAGATGTCAACGTCATCATCCGCGACTCCAGCGGTCATTTCCCACCACTCGGCGCCGATATCCGGCAAGAAGGAAGCGGAATCAGCGTCGGAATGGTGGGGGAAGATGGCCACGCCTGGTTAAGTGGTGTGGGTGAAAGTCAGCGATTCACAATACTTTGGGGTGATAAACAGCGTTGTTTAATTCAGCTTCCTCAGCACCTGGAAGATATGAGTAAACGTCTGATTCTCCCCTGTCATTAATTAAGGAAAAGACAATGACAATTTTTAAAGGAATGCCCCTTATTCTGCTGATCGTGAGCTTATGCAGCCATGCTGCGTTACAGCCCGATCGCACTCGCATCGTGTTTAACGCCAAAGATAAAGCGACCAGCCTGCGGATAGAAAATCGCAGCGATAAACTTCCCTATCTCGCATACTCATGGATAGAAAATGACAAAGGGGATAAAAGCGATGATTTCCTCGTAGCCTTGCCGCCAATCCAACGTCTGGAAGCGAAAGCGACCTCGCAGGCGCGTATCGTCAAGCAATCTTCTACCAGCCAATTGCCGACCGATCGTGAGTCGCTGTTTTACTATAATCTGCGCGAGATCCCCCCCGCTCCGGAAAAAGCAACCGGTCATGCCATTCTTCAGGTTGCTATCCAGAGCCGTATAAAGTTGTTCTGGCGGCCCGCCGGATTACGCAAAAAATCGGGCGAGCATGTGGAATTACAGTTACAGGTCAGCCAGCAGAATAATCAGCTTACCCTGAAAAACCCGACCCCTTATTACCTGACCATCGCCTATCTTGGCCGCGATAAAAAAGGCATTCTGCCCGGCTTTAAAAGTACGCTCATAGCGCCTTTTGCTTCGGCAATCGCCAGTACGGGTAACTATAACGGCAACCAGTTTTATCTTGGTTATATGGATGACTATGGCGCGTTGCGTATGACGACGCTCAACTGTCAGGGGCCATGCAAAATGCAGCGCGTGGTGGAGGATAAACAATGAGTATAAGCAAAGGACTGTTACTCATTGCCTGTTTGTTATTTCTGCCCTTAAAAAACGCGTTGGCGCTGGACTGTTATTTTGGCGCCTCAGGCGGCTCGGTGGAAAAAGCAGAAACGATTATGCCATTCGCCGTCCCGGCTAACGCCAAAACGGGAGATAAAATCTGGGAATCCGATGATATTAAAATCCCCGTCTATTGTGATAACAATACTAACGGTGATTTCGAAAGTGAGCACGTTTATGCATGGGTAAACCCCTACCCCGGTATGCAGGATCGCTACTATCAACTCGGTGTAACTTATAACGGCGCTGATTATGACGCCAGCCTCGGAAAAAGCCGTATCGATACTAACCAATGTATCGACAGTAAAAAAATTGACATGTATACGCCAGAGCAAATTATCGCTATGGGATGGCAAAATAAAATTTGTTCTGGTGATCCTGCAAATATCCGTAAATCGCGAACATTTATGGCACGTATGCGACTGTACGTCAAACTACGCGAAATGCCGCCGCACGATTACCAAAGCACCCTTAGCGATTACACTATCGTACAATTTGATGGCGCTGGCAGCGTCAACGAAGATCCCTCGGCCAAGAACCTGAAATATCACATCTATGGGCTGGAAAATATTCGCGTTCTTGACTGCAGTGTCGACTTCGCCATTACCCCTGATAATCAGGTCATCGATTTTGGCAAATTTAACGTGCTGGATATTCGCCGTCACAATATAACAAAAACGTTTTCCATCAAAACGACCAAAACCCAAAATGGTGAATGCACCGATGGCTTCAAAGTCAGTTCTTCGTTTTATACCGAAGAAACATTGGTGGAAGGCGATCAGGCGCTGCTCGTGGGGAATGGATTGCGGCTACGTGTGCTGGATGAAAATTCTTCACCCTATACATTCAATAAATATTCTGAATACGCCGACTTTACCAGCGACATGCTGGTCTATGAAAAAACCTATACGGCAGAACTGTCATCTATAAGCGGCACCCCCATTGAGCCCGGCCCCTTTGATACCGTGGTGCTGTTCAAAATTAACTACAACTAAATTCTATTCACGCGGATAGAACGTTGTGTGTATCACTGTCGTTATATTGTTATCAACGTTCTGACCTTCTGGTCAGAACGTTTTCTAACCAGCATATACTCTAAATTATTTTAAAAAACACCCCATCGGTTAACCATAGAAAGAAAATAGTGCAAAAGCCTATGGGTAAAATACCCCCGAAAAAATCACGGGGGTCATACTCAATCAAAGGGTATTACATTTATTGTTTAAACCAGCAGCAAAGATATTATCGGAATATAGGTAATGACCAACAGAAGTAAAATCAGACTTATCAGTAGTGGCACCGCTTCTCGCATAAATTGCCCGACAGAAACCTGTACGGTATTACACACCAGCAGCATCACCGTTCCGACAGGCGGTGATAACGTTCCTAACGATAAGTTGAGGATCATGATGATGCCAAAATGCACCGGATCAATGCCAAAATGCGCCACCACAGGTTTGAGCAACGGCACTAATATCAGCAGGATGGCGCTGCCTTCAAGGAACATGCCAAGCACCAGCAGCAATAGATTAATAATCAATAAAAAGACGTATTTATTATCGGTCAGAGAGGTCACAAACTCCGCAACTGTTATACCGGCCCGCTCAAGGGAAAATATCCAGCCCAGCGCGGCACTCGCCATAATGATTAACATGACTGACGCCGTGGAACGCGCCGTCTCAGAGAGCGCAGTAAATACATGGCTGATTTTCAGTTCGCGATAAATGACAAAACCAATAAACATCACCAATAATACTGCTACGGCTCCGGCTTCCGTTGGCGTGAAGATATTTGCCCGAATGCCGCCGATAACCGCAACGATTAAAAACAGTGCTGGCCAGGCCTGCACCAGAGCCACCGACACTTCTTTCGGTTTTGGCCAGTGTTCGCTGGAAGGCTTTAAATCGCGACGAATAGCCACCAGCCAGACGGTGACAATCAACATCGCGGCGCACAGCAGTCCCGGAAAGATCCCGGCCATAAACATGGAACCGATGGAGACATCCGCCACCAGTCCGTAAAGGATCAGAGCAATACCCGGTGGGATAATAGGCGTGATCAGCGAGCCGCTGGCAGTTATCGCAGCGGCAAAGCCACGGGAATAACCTTTCTGTTCCATTTCCGGCACCATCATGCGCGACAACATCGCAGCATCCGCCAGGTTAGAAGCACTGACGCCGCCCATCATGGTACTCACCAGAATGTTAGCCCCGCCCAGGCCACCGCGCATTCTACCAACCAACACGTTAGCAATTTGCAAAATACGCGCGGCAATACCGGTATAGCTCATTAGCGTACCTAATAAGATAAAAAACGGAATAGCTAACAGCGAAGGAGTTTGCGTCGTGGCAATCAAACGCTGAATTGCCACCATTAACGGTACGTTTGAATAGCAAAGGAAGTAGGTCAGAATGCCGCAAAACATCGCCAGCCATACCGGCATATTAATAAATAAACAGATGAACATCAGCGGAATGATCATCAGCCAGTTATCCAGCCAACTTCCCGCCAGTAATTCACTCAATGCGGTCATTATTCACCTTCCTTGTTGGGTGTTTTCTTTATCAGGTGTAAGGCGGTAAAACAGGCAATGCCGATAGCGCCAACCGTGACGGCAATATCGATCCAGAACCAGGATATTTTTAATATTTGCGTGGTTTTAAACGCTGTCCCGGCAGCTAATTTCCATGCAGACCAGGCCATAACAACCAGCAAAATAATAGATATCAGAGAGACAAATAAGGTTAATACGCGTTGCCAGCGAGGTGTAAGTGCATCAGCTAAAAATGGAATAGACAAATGAGTATTATCTCTTTCAGCAACAACGGCACCGAACATCACCACCCAAACCATTAATAAACCGGAGATTTCTTCTGTCCATTGTAATGGCATATTAAATACGTAGCGCATGATTACCGCGCCAATGGTTATTATCACTAATAAAAAGAGCGTTAATACTGCGGCAACTTCAATTACTTTCCCTAAAAGACGCATACACACCTCTGCTCTTAACGGTCGGTGCCGAAACACCGACCTGTCCTTGTGCCATGAAGTTATTTCAGCTGTTGCTGAATAGTGTCATATAACCCCGGGGTCCATTCCGGGAATTGTTGGTACACTTTTAAGGCTTTTTCTTTGAAAGGAGCCACGTCAGGATAGATAATTTCTACGCCCTGCTCCTGCATGGTTTTCAACATTGCCGCGTCCTGCTCGGTGGTAATTTTCTGGCTATATAAACCAGCTTCATATGCTGTCTGGTGAATAATATCTAACTGCGCAGGTGTCAGGGTACTGAAAAATGCTTCGCCACCCAGCCATAATGATGTATTGGTCAGATAGTTCACCATTGACAGATATTTCGCCTGCTCATGCAGTTTTTGCCCATACAGAACAGAAACCGGGTTTTCCACACCATCGATCATTCCCTGAGTCAGCGCCGGATAAACGTCTCCCAGCGGCATCGGCGTTGGCGTTGCGCCCATTGCTTCAATGGCCTTAATCTGCATGACGTTATTCGGTACGCGAATCTTCATTCCTTTCAGGTCTTCCGGTGTACGAATTGGTTTTTTAGCAATGATCTGCCGGGTACCGTACAGATAGTTGCTCATGACAATATGCACACCTTTTTCCCGCAGCTTTTGTTCTTTCTGTTTAAACCAGTCGCTGGCATAAATCGCAAACAGTTTCTGCGGATCGTCGGTTAAATAAGGCCCAAATAATATTCCCAGGTCTGCATCATAGTCAGTTAAAAAACCAACATCACTGATGGTGATAATATTCATCCCCATCAACGCTTGCTCTGTAATATCTTGTTTAGAACCTAACTGTGAACTTGGGTAAAGCTCGAAAACAATATCTCCATTGCTTTTTTTCTTCACAAGATCTGCCCAGTACTTCACTACTGTATCCGCGGGTTCGCCAGGGTTACTTTCATAGGCGATTTTGATAGTTACCGGTGCGGCATTCAGCATCGGACTTAATATAGCGAAAAGAAATAAAAATGACGTCAGTAATTTCTTCATTATTATTACCTGTGAGAGCTTTATTGATTAACGGGGATCTGCCCGACAGACTGCGTTTTTGTTGTAATCAAATGCTTTATACGTTAAAACAAACTCCTGATGTTCCAGTCGTTCTGCGGCACAATGTTGACCGTTGGCGACATTTTCAATCACCTGCATAATATCGTCCGCAATGTCGTCGAGCGTTGCGCCTTCGCTAATAACTCGTCCGGCATTTACGTCCATATCGTCAGATAAATGCTCCCACGTCTGCGGGTTATTACACACTTTAATAATCGGTGCGATCACAGAACCAATAACCGAACCGCGCCCCGTGGTAAATAACACCATATGACAGCCAGAGGCGATAAGTTCCAGCGCTTCTGATGAGTCATTAATATTCGGATAACCAAAACGAGGTTCACCATCAGGCACAACGTCCATCAACCAAAGTCCGGGAAAAGGTGTTTGTTGTGTCGGTAAAATAACACCAGCAATATGCGCATCACCCGATTTGGTATATGCCCCGAGGGATTTTTCTTCCTGCGTGGTTAAGCCACCTTCGGCATTACCATTGGAAAAACTCCCCAGCCCCATCAAACTGTAATAACGCTCTGCTTTTGTCATTGCCGCTTCGATGGCATCACGTGCCTGCGGACTGCCCGCTCGCGACATCATATGTTGCTCACAACCAAGCAACTCACCGCTTTCTTCAAAAATGCAGGTAGCCCCTTTCTCCAGCAACTGGTCAAAGGCACGCCCTACTGCCGGATTGCCCGTGATACCACTGGTGCCATCGGAACCACCGCAGATAGTGCCAACCACCAGGTCGCTCCAGTTCAGAGTACAACGCGGTGTATCCGCAAGCTGTTCCAGCATTTCAGCGACCAACTGCTTACCCTGAGTAATGGTGTTGGTCGTACCTTTATTTTCCTGAATCACCAGCGTATGACACGGTCGCCCGCTTTCGCGAACTTCTTGCTCCAGCCGACGGCGATCGAAATTCTCGCATCCCAGCGAAATAATCAGTACGCCGCCAACGTTGCTATGCGTCGCCAGATTTTTCACCAGCCGATAGCCGTAATCGCTGGGATAACAACCTGAAAAACCAAAATACTGCACATCGTGACAAGGAAATCCCTCGGCAATCTTTTTAGCGACGTGGCTGGCACACTCCACCATAAAGATTACCTGCACAGTATTACGAATACCCGGTCGGCCATTTTGCCGTACATAACCTTCCATTATGCTTTTTCCTCTGGCTGATAGCCGGCATCATCATGATGAAAAATGGCGATGGCATTGCTGGCAAGATTATGGGAATGCACATGTTCACCCATGGCAATATCACGAGTGGCATGTCCGATAATGGCGCCATATTTCAGAATCGAATCACCATTGTTCAGCGCTTCGCAGGCCAGTTTGTGACCCAGGGTAACGGAACTACAGGCCACCATTTCCCCCTCATCCCACCAGACAATATCGCCACTGGCGATGTCATTCAGCGCGACTACACAGTTATCTTTGGCATGTAGCTTTAACGCACGTTTGCGCATAATTCCTCCGTACATCAGAAGCCGATCAATGCGCCGCCATCGACCACCAGCACCTGACCACTGACAAATGCCGCTGCGTCTGAAGCCAGGTAAACCGCTGCCCAACCGATATCTTCCGGCTTACCGAATTTTTTCATCGGCGTACGACCCAGGATTTTGTTACGGCGTTCGTCATCACCCTCAATGGCCTTACGCAGCATCGGCGTATCAATCCAGCCAGGCGCAATACCATTGATGCGAATCCCGTGTCCGGCAAGCTCCGTGGTCATACCGCGAATCATGCCGAGATAGGCTGACTTCGCAGCGCTGTAGCCAGTAACCAGAGGCTGCCCAAGAAATGAGGTCATAGAGGCGGTAAACAGAACACAACCTTGACCGCGTTGTTTCATATGCGGCACAAGGGCTTTGGTTAACGCAAATGCACCGACCACGTGAACGTCGAGCACTGACTCAAAATCACTGACACTCATCTCTTCAATCGGTTTTTTGCAGTGATTGCCTGCGTTATTGACCAGGATATCGATAGCCCCGTGTTCGCTAATAAGCGCATCAACTTTTTCCTGCGCGGCTGCGGTATCCCCGACATCCATTTGTATCCAACTGGCCTGCGACCCCAATGTTCCGGCAGTAGCTTTTGCCAGCTCGCTGTTCATGTCAGCAATAATGACCTTCGCCCCGCTGACTATCATGCATTTGGCCATTGCCAGCCCCAGTCCACTGGCCGCCCCTGTAATCAGCGCTGTTTTGTTATGTAAAGAAAAAGCATTCATGGTGTCGCTCCTTAAAGGTCAATGAGGATTTTGGTATACGCGCCGGGATCACTTGCCCAGTCGCTAAAAGCGTGATCGGCCTGTTCCAGCGGGTAGTGAGCGCTCACCAGATTGCTGACCGGATAACGCCCGGACTCCATCAACGCCAGCACGGCACGAAAATCCGCCACGGTGGCATTGCGCGAACCACGGATATCCAGTTCTTTCATCAGGAACTGCGCACTCTGATAACTCACAGGCTGTTTGGCGTAACCGACATAAACCACACGACCGCTAAACGCCACCAGCCCTGTAGCCTGTTCAATGGTTTGTTGATTACCCACCGCTTCAATCACCACTTCCGGGCCGCGACCGTCATTTAAGAGCGCCAGTTCTGCCGCCACGTCACATTGCTGCGAATTAAGAAAACGTTGCGCGCCGCACTCCTGGGCAATGTTCTGCTTGCGATCATCAATATCGATAGCAATTACGCGCGCGCCCATCGCGGATGCCGCAGCGATAGCGCCAAGGCCAATTACCCCACAACCGATAACTGCGACCCATTCACCGACATTAATTTGCGCACGTCTGGCTGCATGTAGTCCCACCGCCAGCGGTTCTACCAGCGCTAACTCATCAACACTTAAGGCATTACAAACAATGACCTTATGTGCAGGCATCGTCAGTTGTTGCGCCATCCCACCCTGACGCTGTACACCGAGAGTCTGGTTGTTCTTACAGGCGTTAGGACGACCGCTCAGACAGGAGCTGCACACGCCACACTCAGTGCAAGGCAGAACGACCACCCGGTCACCAGGCTTGATCGCCCCCGCCATATCGCCAGTTGCCAGCACCGTGCCGCCAATTTCATGCCCCGGAATACAGGGATAATTAACCAGCGGATTCAGCCCCCGCCAGGTATTGAGGTCAGAGCCACACAGCCCAACACGCTCAACATTGATAAGCACTTCTCCTTTCCCGCAGACCGGTTCGGGGATATCAACAAATCGCGCCTGACTTCCCTGCTCAATGGTTAATGCCTTCATTCGTTGCTCTCCTTACATTACGCCGAAGGTTTCAAAGGCCTGTACCGTGCTCATGCCATCACTGATGGCTTTGCGCACTTCACTTTCAGTTGCCACTTTTTCCAGGGCCTGGCTAATAACTTCTTTCTCAACAACCTGGGGAATAATCAGTAATCCGTCACGATCGCCAAACACGATATCGCCCGGATTCACCCGCACACCGTGAAATTCGATGGGTACGCCGAAATCGATAACTTTGCCGCGCGGACCTTGATCCTGTGCGTAAGTGCCATGACAAAAGGTGGGAAATTTAAGTTCAAGAATTTCAGCAGAGTCACGGGCGTAACCATCAAGTACCGCACCTGCTGCTTTCAGATGCATGGCACGGGTCGACATCAACCCGCCCCACAACGCATAGCGCAGAGAGCTGCCCGTAGTGATGTAAACATCGTTCTCTTTGAGGGCATCCAGCGCTTCAAACATGATGCCAAACGGTTTTTCGCCGATCGCCGTCTTACCCGACGTCGATTTGGTTTCGTAAACGTCGGACTCCAGCACCGGCATTGCCCGGCCTGCCACTACCATATTCACCTCCAGCGGCTTGATTGCCGGAGAAACAAACTGGTGCATATAGCCCAGCGTGTCGAGAATATCGCCAACCACGGCGGTAAATAGCCGGGTTTTCATCAACGCAAAAAGTTCGTTATCACTCTTCCACATCATATTTACCTATAAGCCTGTTTAACAGGTTTACAGGGTAAGGAGAAAAAGCGCACAATACTGCGATGGGCGTCACGAAAAAATTGGGGATTTACTATTTCTTCGCCACGCTTTGACGCAATATGTCTTTGATTCGCACTGTATGGCGGGCGCACAGGCGCAGTAGTCTATTGATAATCAAGGGTTCTGGAGGAAAATATGAAGGATACAGTCCCGGTATTCTGGATTTTACCGACCAGGAAAAAGTACAACAGGAGTAAAAATGAGTGAGAGTGCGTTATTGACCAGCGTAACGTTATCGTCACAGGTCAAAAATCATATTCTTAATCTGATCGCCGAACAAAAATTGACACCGGGGATGCCAGTTCCCAGTGAAGTTCAGTTGATTCAGAAATTGGGCGTCAGTCGGGGTATTGTGCGTGAGGCCTATCGTTCACTTGCCGCCCTGGGGATTCTGGAAACGCACAGCGGTAAAGTGCCACGAATCAAAAAATTTGATGATGAAGTGCTGCGCGTGGTGTTTGGATTTGCCCTGGCGACCGAACAAGTGACAACAGAGCAAATTCTTCAAGTACGCCGCTGGCTGGAGTTGGGCGTTGTGGAAGCGGCTGCCCGTAATGGCGAAGAGGAAGATTTTGCTAACCTACGGGCTGAAATGGCAAAAATCCGCGAACAGTTCGATGATGTTGAAAGCTTTATCACCCATGATATCCGCTTCCATCAGTTACTCGCCGTTGCCTCAAAAAATCCGCTTTTTATGATGTTATTGCAGGCATTACATCAGCAGTTGCGGCAATCCATCCAGGAGGGGTTAAACGCCCAAAGCGATCAAAAAGAGTATGGCAATCACATCATCACACTACACCAGAAAATCTGCGACGCGGTGTGTGCCAGAGATGTCGAAACGGCGACTCAAGCCATGAAATCACACTTCGACAGCCCGGTCAGTGCACTGATCAATAATTCCTCGCCTTGACATCCTCCACGCCCTGAATGACGAGGATCCCTGCTACGTTCAGCCTGTCGCCTGAATCATTTCGGTGGGTTCCTGCTTCAACGGGCGGCCTGACTGCACCATCCCTCCACAGGCAAGAACGGCGTGCCCCGCCGCTAAAATGTTACGAGCGCCGTTTACATCGGCGTTCGCTGTATATCCACATACCTGGCATCTGAATTTACTTTGTGACAGGCGATTTTCTTTCGCTGTATGACCACAGCACGCGCAACGCTGGCTTGTGTACGCTGGCGGAACCGCAAGCACCTGACCGCCACGCCAGAGCTCTTTGTACTCAAGCTGGCGGCGCATTTCATACCAGCCCTGATCCAGTATCGAACGGTTTAAACCTGATTTTGCCCGGACATTGCGCCCCGGCTGGCTGACCGTACCCGCTGCTGACTTTGACATGTTGCTGACCTTCAAATCCTCAATGACTATCATTGCGTGGTTTTTGCTGATTGTCGTTGTGACTTTGTGAAGGTAGTCCCTGCGGATATTTGCGATACGGGAATGCAGACACTGTATTTTGCGTTTCTGCTTCTGCCAGTTGTTGCTGAATTTGACCTTGCGGCTTAACTGTCGTTGAAGTCTCGCCAGCTTTTTCTGGTTTTTCTGAAAACTGTTTACAGGCTCAAAGACTGTGCCATCTGACAGCGTGGCAAGTTTAGCCACGCCAGCATCCAGTCCGACCATTGATACTGAAGGGTGAACCGGAGTGGATACTTCACTTTCTGTCTGAATACTGATGTACCACTTACCGCAGGACTGGCTGACTGTGACATTTTTTACAACCCCCATGACCTGACGACTGTTCCGGTAGCGCATCCAGCCAAGTTTCGGCAGAAAAATACGGCTGTTTTCCTGATCGAGCTTAACGCCCTGTGGGTAGCGGAATGCATCATTCTGTCCCCGCTTTTAGAATCGGGGAAAAGCCGCACGCTTCTGGAAGAAATTTTTGTAGGCTCGCTCAAGGTCTTTCAGTGACTGTTGCAATGGCTGTGCTGGAGCATCTTTAAGCCATTGTGTTTCAGTGGCATTTTTCCACTCAACCAACCAGGAGGCCATTTTCGCGTAAGGGATGTATTTATTACCGGCCTCATGATTCTCATTCTGAAGCGCCAGAGCACAATTGAAAACGAAACGACACGCGCCTGCGAAGCGCCTCATTTCACGCTCCTGTTGACCACCGGGTCTTAACTGGAATTTAAATGCCTGTAGTCGTTTCACCGGCCAAATTATATTTTGGTCTATGAAAAAAGAAACCGATATCCGACGCGGAAGGCACTGTGTTTTCCTGATGCATGTTCATTTGGTCTTTGTCACCAAATACAGACGCCAGATTTTGACCATGACGCGACAGGAAAACTACGCACTTACTTTTCAAATGTATGTGCTGATTTTGAAGCTGAACTGGTTGAAATGGATGGCGAACAAGATCACGTCCATTTGTTAATTAACTATCCACCCAAGCTGGGGATATCCAGTCTGGTAAACAGCCTCAAAGGCGTATCGAGTAGGTTACTGCGACGAGATCGACCAGATATTGCAGTCAGGTATTACCACAAAGGCGTTTTGTGGAGTCCCAGTTATTTTGCCAGTAGCTGCGGAGGTGCGCCAATATCCGTCATCCACCAATACATTGAACAACAGCAAACACCTGGTTAGGTGGAAAACCGCGCCTTATATCCCCGCCCTGATTGAACTGCCCCCATAAACCTGGACAGTGATAATTAGTCCGCGATGTGGCCTGAGTCCGGTATTCTACCGGACTCAGGCCCTTTAACTTCTCTTTTACAAACGAGAGGGAAACAACGGTACTTAATACGCCCTTTAGCCAAAATCTGTCTTTTTCTTGATTACCGCTATTTTTTCGTTAAGGCGCATTCTTTATGCTGTATCGATACACCAAAGGTAAGTTAAACAGGGAGTGACGGATGCCAGTGCTACAGTGGGGAATGTTATGTGTTCTGTCACTTCTCCTTTCTATTGGCTTCCTCGCTTTACATCTCCCGGCGGCACTCCTGCTTGGGCCGATGATCGCCGGGATCATCTTCAGTATGCGCGGGGTTACCCTGCAACTCCCCCGCTCCGCTTTTTTCGCCGCGCAGGCCATTCTTGGCTGTATGATTGCGCAAAACCTGACCGGTTCGATCCTGACCACGCTGGCGGTTAACTGGCCGATTGTGTTAGCTATTTTGCTGGTGACGCTGCTTTCCAGTGCTATCGTGGGATGGTTACTGGTGCGCTATAGCTCACTGCCCGGAAATACTGGTGCCTGGGGCTCCTCGCCTGGTGGTGCAGCGGCAATGGTCGCGATGGCGCAGGATTACGGCGCAGATATCCGCCTGGTGGCGTTTATGCAGTATCTGCGGGTACTGTTTGTCGCGGGGGCCGCTGTTCTGGTCACCCGAATGATGCTGGGCGATAACGCTGAAGCGGTTAACCAGCAGATAGTATGGTTTCCGCCAGTGAGCATTCATCTCCTGTTCACCATCCTGCTCGCGGTCATTGCGGGTACGGCGGGATGCCTGTTGCGTATACCTTCCGGCACGATGCTTATCCCGATGCTGGCAGGTGCGGTGCTCCAGTCTGGTGAGTTCATCACGATTGAGTTACCGGAATGGCTGCTGGCGATAGCTTATATGGCGATTGGCTGGCGAATTGGTCTGGGCTTCGATAAACAAATCTTACTGCGGGCATTGCGTCCGCTGCCGCAAATCCTGCTGTCGATATTTGCTCTGCTCGCCATCTGCGCCGCGATGGCGTGGGGGCTGACCTGGTTTATGCATATTGATTTTATGACTGCCTACCTCGCCACCAGCCCCGGCGGACTAGATACGGTGGCGGTCATCGCCGCAGGGAGCAATGCCGATATGGCGCTTATTATGGCGATGCAAACCCTGCGCCTGTTCAGTATTTTGCTGACGGGGCCTGCCATTGCGCGGTTTATTTCAACCTATGCGCCGAAGCGAACGGCCTAGTGCTGGCAACCAGGACACCAGTAAAACGGGCGCGATGACAGCGTGATTTTCTCAATGGTGCCGCCACAGCGTTCGCACGGTTCGCCATCACGATGAAAAACCTTAAAACGGAACAGCGCGCCGTGATGTTTATTTTCATCCACCTGCCCCCGCGTAGCGTAAGAAAGTCGCGGAATATCCAGTAGCGCGTGCGCAAGCGCATCCAGCTGCTTCGCGTTGAGATCTTTCGCTTTATAACTCCCGGTTAATCCGACCTGCCAGAGGATCTCTACCCGCAGATAATTGCCAAGCCCCGCCAGAAACGCCTGGTCGAGCAGTAATCCGGCAAACTGCCGATTACGAAAGCGCGGCGACAATAACCGTTCTTTCACCACATCCGGCGTCAGATTCGGGTCGAGCACATCGGGGCCAACGCGTTGTAAGAACGGATGCGTCGTCAGTTGTTCCGGCGTTAACATTTCAATATCAGAGGCGCTATAAAGCAGAATGGTTTTGTCGGCTGTTTGCAGCTTTACCCGCAACACCCGCGTGGTCTGCGGCTCTTCGCCAGTATCAACCACGCGCCAGACACCATAGAGTTGGTTATGGCTATAGAGCGTTAAGCCATCCGAAAAATGGGTCAGCAACGCTTTTCCGCGCGTTTCCACATAAGTGACATGCTGACCAATAAGTTGTGATTGATAAGGTTTTAACTGCGGGAAGGCAAACCAGACATCGGTCAGTGGTTTGCCTTTGATCGCCGCCTCCAGGTTATCCGCTGCACGGCGGATCTCCGGACCTTCAGGCATGGTGATATCCTTTTTTCATTCTTTGTTCAGAGGGATTATGCTGCGACAACAATCCCCTTTTCGGCAAATGCAGATCGTAGCCGGCGGGCGAACGCCAGTGCGTGTTCTCCGTCGCCATGCAGGCAGACCGTTTGCGCCGCGACCGTTGCCCATTCGCCGGTGATACTTTTGACTCTGCCGTGTTGCACCATCTCCAGCGTTTGCGCCAGCGCCTGTTCTTCGTTTTCAATCAACGCGCCTGGTTGGCTTCGCGGCACCAGCGAACCGTCGGCTTGATAGCCGCGATCGGCAAACACTTCCTCGCGCGTTACCAGGCCATATCGTTCGCCTGCACGAATCAGCTCGCTTCCTGCCAGTCCAACGAGAATCAATGCCGGATCGCTGGCGTAAACGGCTCTGGCGATGGCGTCTGCCAGTTGTGCGTCTTTCGCTGCCTGGTTGTATAACATGCCGTGCGGTTTAACATGACGCATTACGCCACCTTCCGCCCTGGCAATCGCTGCCAGCGCGCCAATTTGATACAGCGTCTGGGCATAAACGGTTTCTGGCGGCAGCTGCATGGCGCTGCGACCAAAATTTTCTCTGTCGGGAAAGCTCGGATGAGCGCCAATAACCACACCATTTTTTATTGCTTCTCGCACGCTTACCAGCATGGTTTGTGCATCGCCTGCATGAAATCCACAGGCAATATTGGCCGACGAAACCAGCGTTAAAAGTTCCGCATCGCTGGAACTTCCTTCGCCCAGATCGGCGTTAAGGTCAATTTTCATTGTGCAGCCGCCACGCTAATTGTTCGAAATAACGTTGCTGATCTTGCCGCGCTTTCAGCGCCTCTTCCAGTGAACACTGGACAAAATGAATCGGCTGACCGAGCGGAATTTGCGCCAGATGGTACATATCAGCCTCAATGATGCAGGCAATGCGCGGGTAACCGCCGGTAGTTTGCGCGTCGTTCATCAACACAATGGGCTGCCCGTTATGCGGCACCTGCACCACGCCTGGCAACAAACCGTGAGATAACAGTTCGCGATCGGTGGTGCGTTTTAAAATTTGCCCCTGTAAGCGATAGCCCATGCGGTTACTTTGCGGGCTAAGCTGCCAGGGCGAACGCCAGAATGCATCCTGCGAGGCGCGATCAAACTCATGATATTCCGGCCCCGGTAAGGCGCGAATCCGGTTACCCCACAGCAACTGTTTAACGCCCTGCGCTTCCATAAAATCACGCTTCGCTTTGCCAATGGGGAGTCGGTCACCATCCTTCAGTAAACGCCCTTCCAGCCCGCCAATCCCCACCTTGAGATCGGTGCTGCATGACCCCATCACTGGCGGCACATCAATACCGCCCGCCACCGCCAGATAGCTACGTACACCATGTTGTGGACGTTTAAGCATTAAACGCTGACCTGCTTTCATCGGCAAGCGCCAGCCAGTCCAGACAGCATTATCATCCAGCCGCGCCTCGCAACCTGCGCCAGTCAGGGCAAACCAACCATCGCTTTCAAACTCAACCGTTAACTGACCGAGCGTGATCTCCAGCGCGGGCGCGTTGGCATCATTACCCACCAGCAGGTTAGCAATGCGTAGCGCTGGCATATCCAGTGCGCCGCAGTGGCTGATACCCGACTGGCGAAAACCGTGACGGCCGCCATCCTGCACGGTGGTATACATGCCCGCACGAATGATTTTCAGCATACTCCCTCCTTCTGCGGTACAAAGCGCACGCTATCTCCCGGACGCAATAAGATAGGTTCGTCACGCGTCGGGTCAAACAGACTGAGCGAAGTATGACCTATCAACTGCCAGCCGCCCGGCGTTGCCAGCGGATAAACACCGGTCTGCGGCCCGCCAATCCCGACAGAACCTGCCGGAACGAGCAAGCGCGGTTCAGCGCGCCGTGGCGTGTGTAGTTGTTCCGGCAAACTCCCGAGATACGGGAATCCTGGTTGAAAACCTAAAAACCAGACCACGTATTCCACGGAGGAGTGCAGTTCAACGACCTGTTTTTCGCTCAACCCACAATGTGCAGCGACCACCGCCAAATCCGGCCCGCCTGCGCCACCGTAAACCACCGGAATTTCGATAAAGCGAGACTCCGGTTCCAGCGCCTCGCTCTCTTCCCACCAGCGTTGCAAACGCTCTATGGCGTCCAGCGCCAGCGTTTCAGGGTTACGCAAAATCACCGTGATATTGTTCATGCCGGGAATAGCTTCAACGACATTCGGCATATCCACCAGACGCTGGGCCAGCCGCCAGATCCGTTTCTGGCTGGCCAGCGTCACCGGCGGCTCCAGTTCCAGCACTACCGCCGTTTCACCTATCAGATAACAACGCGCTCGTTGCACTTTCGATCCCTCTGATTATTCGTTATGCAGGATTAGGAATATCAATAAAGGTCACATCAAGATCGGTATTTTCATTCAACCACTCGCTCAACGCGCGAATACCACCGCGTTCAGTGGCATGGTGACCCGCAGCATAAAAATGCAATCCCTGCTCGCGGGCTGAATGAATGGTCTGTTCAGAAACTTCGCCAGTAATAAAAGCATCCACGCCAAAACGCGCGGCACTATCAATAAAACTTTGCCCACCACCGGTGCACCAGGCGACGCGCTGTACTACCTCCGGGCCGTTGTCGCCACACCACAACGGCTTGCGTCCCAGACGCGCTTCAATCCATGAGGCCAGTTCCAGCCCCGGTACCGGCATGGTCAGTTCGCCCCACGGCACCAGTGGTTCGATCTCGCCCATGATCGTGATCCCCAGTAACGCCGCCAGTTGCGCGTTATTGCCCAGCTCAGGATGTGCGTCAAGTGGCAGATGCCAGCCATACAGGTTGATATCATTCGCCAACAATGTTTTTAAGCGGTTACGCTTCATACCACGAATTACTGGCGATTCCCCTTTCCAGAAATAACCATGATGCACAATGACCGCATCAGCGCCCAGGCGTACCGCTTCATCGAGTAGCGCCTGGCTGGCGGTGACACCGGTAACAATTTTTTGCACCGTCTCTTTGCCTTCCACCTGCAAACCATTCGGCGCATAATCACTTATCGCCGCGCTGTTCAATTTCTCGTTAATCAGTTGTTCCAGTTCGGTGTTTTTCATCATTGCGCCTTCCATATTCTGATAGCTACTCCGTTAACATAGCGTTCCCTCGCCTGTTCGTCGATAGCCAATCTTTCGACATATTAAGAAACAAACCCATCGCCAAAAGGCGCAAATTGTTTATCTCATAAATGCATAGTTCATGTATATTTATGCAATCAGACAGCATATTGCATAAATAATCAGATCTGTATCAAAGTTTTAACTTTAAGGAAAAACACGCACGCCGCGCAACTATTACGTGGTGTCGCATCCAACCGCGGAATTACTATGAATAAACACGCATCACAGCCGCGCGCTATCTACTACGTTGTCGCGCTGCAAATCTGGGAATATTTTAGCTTTTACGGCATGCGTGCCTTGCTGATTCTCTATCTCACCAATCAACTGAAATACAACGACACCCACGCTTACGCGTTATTTAGCGCCTACTGTTCGCTGGTGTATGTCACGCCGATCCTCGGCGGTTTCCTGGCGGACAAAGTGCTCGGCAACCGCATGGCAGTAATGATAGGGGCATTGTTGATGGCAGTCGGGCATGTGGTACTGGGCGCCAGCGAAATCCACCCGACATTCCTCTATCTGTCGCTGGCGATTATTGTCTGCGGCTATGGTCTGTTTAAATCCAACGTCAGTTGCCTGCTTGGTGAACTGTATGAACCGACCGATCCACGTCGCGATGGCGGTTTCTCGCTGATGTATGCGGCGGGTAACGTGGGATCGATTATTGCCCCTATCGCCTGTGGTTACGCCCAGGAAGAGTACAGTTGGGCGATGGGCTTTGGCCTGGCGGCGGTTGGCATGATCGCGGGTCTGGTCATTTTCTTATGTGGCAATCGTCATTTCACACATACCCGCGGCGTTAACAAAAAAGTACTGCGTGCGACAAACTTTCTCCTGCCGAACTGGGGATGGCTGCTGGTTCTGCTGGTCGCAACGCCTGCGCTGATTACTATACTGTTCTGGAAAGAGTGGTCGGTATACGCCTTAATTGTCGCCACTATCATTGGTCTGGCGGTACTGGCGAAAATTTATCGCAAAGCAGAAAACCAGAAACAGCGTAAGGAGCTGGGGCTGATTGTGACGCTCACCTTCTTCAGCATGTTGTTCTGGGCCTTCGCACAACAGGGCGGCAGCTCGATTAGCCTTTATATCGACCGCTTCGTTAATCGCGATATTTTCGGTTATAGCGTTCCGACCGCCATGTTCCAGTCGATTAATGCTTTTGCTGTGATGTCGTGCGGTGTGGTGCTTGCCTGGGTGGTAAAAGAGAGCGTTGCGGGTAATCGTACCGTGCGCATCTGGGGGAAATTTGCTCTTGGCCTCGGCCTGATGAGCGCCGGGTTCTGTATTCTTAGCTTAAGCGCCCGCTGGTCTGCAATGTATGGCCACTCTTCCCTGCCGCTGATGGTGCTTGGTCTGGCAGTGATGGGGTTTGCCGAACTGTTTATCGATCCGGTTGCTATGTCGCAAATTACGCGTATTGAAATCCCCGGCGTGACCGGCGTATTAACCGGCATTTACATGCTGCTTTCCGGTGCGATTGCTAACTATCTGGCGGGCGTCATTGCCGATCAAACATCGCAAGCTTCGTTTGATGCTTCCGGGGCGCTCAATTACTCCATCAATGCATATATAGAAGTGTTTGATCAAATCACCTGGGGTGCGCTGGCGTGTGTAGGACTGGTGCTGATGATTTGGCTGTATCAGGCGCTTAAGTTCAGAAACCGTGCGCTGGCGCTGGAGTCTTAATACGCCAACACCGATGCCTGATGCGACGCTTAACGCGTCTTATCAGGCTTGGATGGCCCATTGAATTTGCACTATTTGCCAGGCCGGATAAGGCGTTCATGCCACATCCGGCATCTGGGCACGAGTCTGTTATTTCCCCCTCCTCGCCGCCTCATACGCTGCCAGCGTTCGCAGCCTCGCCTCTTTGTGATCGACAATCGGTTGCGGATAATCCAGCTTCACGCCCGCTTTCTGCGCCCACTTCCACGGCTCATGCACCGCTTTCCCTGGCACATCGCGCAACTCCGGTAGCCACTGGCGGATAAACTCGCCTTCGCGGTCAAATTTCTCGCCCTGGGTTGTCGGGTTGAAAATACGAAAATACGGCGCAGCATCGGTTCCGGTAGAAGCGGCCCACTGCCAGCCGCCGTTATTAGCCGCCAAATCACCATCAATCAGTTGTGACATGAAATACCGCTCGCCTTCGCGCCAGTCGATCAACAGATCTTTCACCAGAAAGCTGGCTGTGATCATCCGCAGGCGATTATGCATCCAGCCAGTGCTGTTAAGCTGACGCATAGCAGCATCGACAATCGGGTATCCCGTTTTGCCTTCCTGCCAGGCCTTTAAATGCGCGGGATTACTCTGCCACTGCACGCGGTCGGTCCAGACAATAAACGGACGATGTTTACACAGAGAAGGATAATACGTCATCAAATGGCGGTAGAACTCGCGCCATATCAGCTCATTAAGCCAGACGCTACCCGGTCCGCCTTCCAGCGCCTGCGGCTGTTCCGCCAACAGGCGATGTAAACACTGGCGAGGCGATAATCCACCCGTTGCCAGGCTGGCGGACAAACGACTGGTGCCTTCTACTGCCGGAAAATCTCGTTGTTGCTCATATTCTCCGGCACCGTTCTGGCAAAACTGGCGTAATTGCGCAATCGCCGCTTTTTCTTCCACCGGGAAATGCGCGGTATCGAAAGACTGACGAGGGTAATTCAGCGTAATGGATGGCGCGGGCTCTATCGATCCGCTACTACGAACTTTTGGTGCACCGACGCACTCCGGCATCCCTTCCCGCAACCGTTTCAGCCAGGCGTTTTTAAACGGCGTAAAGACTTTGTACATCTCATGATTGCCAGTCATCACCGCCCCCGGCGGCAGGATCACGCTGTCATCAAATCCTTCACACACCACGTTACGTAGCGCTCTCTCAACCTGCACATCCCGCGCCCGCTCATGCACCTCATACTGATAGTTATAAAACAGGTGGGTAACACGATTTTCCGCGCACACCTGTTTAACTGTTTCGACGCTGGCGACAAAGTCATCCACTTCACGGAACAATAAAGGAATGCCTTTTTCCGCCAGCGCTATTCGTAGCCCATTCAGTTGAGCATTGATAAGTTCAGCCTGACGCGGCGACATGTTATGCGTCGCCCACTGGCGTGGTGTAGCGATATACAACGCCAGCACGCGTGCAGACGAATTGTGGCAGGCGGCAGCCAGCGCGAGATTATCGTGCAAACGTAAATCCTGGCGAAACCAGACCAGATGGATGGTCATAAAACTCCTGCATGGCGCAAGTTAATCACACGCGGCCAAAGTTCGAAATAACGCTGCCCTGAAAGCCAGGCGTTAGGATAAAGCGCCATATAGTGTTTGATACGCATCAGCGGCGCAAGAAGAGGCTGCTCGCCACGGCGATAACTGTCGATAAGCGCCGCCAGCTGCTGGCGTTCTGTGGAATCAAGATGCGGGCGAAAATACCCCTGAACGTGCATCAAAACGTTGGTGTGATCGCGCGGGTTGGCGGGATGAGAAAGCAAAACAATTACGCGTTGGCGGTACTGGTTGTAAAAATCATCCAGATTTTGCCACTGGTGAATATCAGCCACGAATGGGCCAAGTTTGCGGTACTCGGGCTGAGAATGGGCCAGAAAGACGAGTTTATAGCGACTGTGATAATCAAGAAGCGCCCCGCGCGTTAAGCCATGTTCTTTCAGTCGATGTAACTCATGAAGGGCGAAGATACGGATTAGAGTGCTGTCATCAAATCGTTGCTGATTCATTACTGCTCCTGAGATATTAACAGGAGTAAGTGTAGACGTTGGAAAATGAAATTTGTGAAGTTAATCCTGTTGTAGCAGGGCAAAATTACGAAAGCCCGCTCCCCGCAAGGACTGACGCCGGGTAGTTTCTGTCCATAGCTGCCTTTTCCATTCAAACGTGAAATCAATAAGTTCATCAGGGACATCGCAAACAATGTGAAGACGGATTTCTTCTCTGCCGTGACTCTTTTCACTAATTGCGTAACTGTCATGCTCTGGATTATTTAATTCTTTCAGTGGAAATTCTTCCTCAAAGGCTTTATTAAGCCGCCCCTGGTTTCCTTTTACAGCGAATAAATAATCACCTCCCTGTTTTTGTATCTTCTCTGCAATATCTTTCTGGCAACCCATAGCATCAGCCTTAATAATTTTTCTTTTAATATACAACATGTTAAGAAGTTCAGGGATAGCTGTAATCTCATTAGATTTCTCATCCGTCTTGATCTGTCCGATGACCAGACTGTGCATTGTTGAGAACGCACTAATGACATGAATCGCTCCCTTGCGGCGACTCTTGTCATAAGAGTGCCGGAGCGTTTTTCCATCAATTGCAATGACGCCTTTATCATTTGAGGAATGGCAGTCACGCATCCAGTTAATAAAGCACTCGTGAAATTTTGCAGGACTGATACAGGATACAACTCTGGCAATGGTATCGTGAACAGGAATACCATTTTCAAAATCACCATATTGTTTTAAAAAATCGAGATGTGTTTCCCCAAAATCCTCTATATCTTCCCAACCTTCTGCACCAGAAATAACGGCGCAAATAGTCAACAGTAGAATATCTGACAATTTATGTTCCACTTTCCAGGCTTGTCTGTAATCGGGAATAATAGAAATATGTTCCATCAATTTTTTAAGTTCCATTTTGTTCTCCTTAATTATGTAAGGAATATTTGATCATGTATAAGCAATAAAAAACAGTTTTAGGTAATAAGGAATATCTCAATTATTGAACATAAAATGCGAATTATTTAGTACAAAAAGTGTACTTCTGATGATCTTTCCCTGGACGAGATGCTGGAACTGCGGGAGGAATTTTATCAGGTTAAACAGGTGGTTAAGGGGATGCGTAATGGGATGTTTAGTGTGCTGAATGAGAGTTAAATAATAAAACGGGAAGGCTACATGCCTTCCCGTTTTATATTAATCACCCGGCTTCTCCCAACATTTTATCTTTTCTATTTCTCTCTCAATATCATCCATATCATCATCTCCAAGATCGGTATTAAAATTTTCAGTAATAACCCTTCTTATTTCAGCCAATCGATGTGTAATATTTTTATCATCAATAAATTTAGTGGTTTCTTTAAAATAAGAATTCAACAATTTATCATCAATAACGTTCTGTTCTATACCATTGAAATAATACCTTGCAATATTCTTAAGTGATATCAATATGTACTCTACCTCACTTAGAATATAAAGGGCATCCTTCCCGGGAATATTAATTACATCATTGTTTTTATTCATATTATTTACGCCGAGTTATTTTTGCATTATCAGAAAGAATAATATCACCTTTCACAGTCAATTCATCTATATGGTATCGAGGGTTTGTTACCCACTCTAATTGCTCGTTAGGTACATCCGTTTCCACATAATCTCTACCTTTCCCACGACCTATTTGATATTTCGCCTCTATGTCTACTTGACTGAGTGGTTTTTTATTCGCAGGTTCCAAATATACACGACCGTTATCATGCGCCTTAATTATCCCACTTTCAGCAATCGCATTTGAACCTTTACGATTAGTATAATGCCGCACACGAGTAGTTCCATTACAGAGCTCTTTTTTTAATCCGAGTGGATCAATATATTTCAACGGATTAGGCGCATAAGCATAGAGGTTTAAACCGCCCCTTAAGCCTATCGGATCCGTAACTATGAACCGCCCGACATCCGGATCATAGTACCTGTGCAGATTGTAGTGCAGCCCCGTTTCCCTGTCGAGGTACTGTCCCTGGTAACGCAGGTTCTGTTCCACCCTGCCGTGGTCCTTCTCCTGTATTGTGTTACCCCAGACCTGATACCCCGTCTCCCACACGATTTTCCCGTCACTGTCCGTCATCTCTTCCGGCGCGCCGTTCACATCCGTGTGAAAATACAGTATCCGGTTCGGTCCCTCTTTCCCCGCCTTATCCACCCGCGCCAGCGGTTCATAACTCCCCTGGTCCCTGTAGATATACAGGCTGCCTGTTCCCTCCGGCCTGCTCTCCTGCGCCAGTCGCATCCCGTCCCATAAAAATTTTGTCCGGTTATACGGTTTACCGTCAGGGCTGATGTGCTGTTTTTCCGTCCGCCTCCCCAGCGCATCGTACACATACCGGTACGTTCCCCGCACTGTCGTTACTTCCACCATCCGGTGTTCCGCATCATAACGGTAACTCTGCGTTCCGCTCCGGCCCTGCTTTTCCACCGCACGACCATATTCATCGTAACGGTAATGCACACCACGGTAAGACATCAGCCGGTTGAACGGCACCACGCTGTTTTCTGCCGTGGCCCTTTCCCCCGCGCGCCTCCCCAGCAGGTTTCCCGCCGCGTCGTACTGCCAGCTCGCCAGATACCCCTCATCCTCCGAACGACACGCCGTGATGCGTCCCGTGGTGTCATAGAAGTAATCCGTTTCCCCCCGCCGGCTGTGCCGCGTCTTCAGCAGTTCATCCTCGCCGCTGTAGCTGTACTGCCGATCCGTGAACGTCTCCGTTACCACCCCGCGCATCCCGCTGTATGTCTCCCTGCGCTTCAGCCGCCCGGTGGGGTCGTAAAGCTGCCGCGTGCTCAGTCGCCCCTGACTTCTGAGCACCTCCCGGTGCAGGGCGTCACGTGTGAACTCGCTGATGACCTCCCGGTCCAGATTTATCTGCTGGAGATGTCCGCTCCCGTAGTACAGATGGCGCTGTGTTCTGCCGTCCGGAAAGGTGGTGGCAGTCCGGTTGCTGAGTTCATCGTACTGATGGGTTAAGACGCCCTGTGCCGTCTCCTCAGTCAGCATCCGCCCCAGTCTGTCGTAACTGAAACGGATAATCTCCGGTGCGTCCGTTTCCCCGGCATCCGACCGCCGGCGGCGGATTTCCAGTAGCTGGTCTGCCGCATCACAGACGTATTCCGTACGGCTGTCGGCTGTCTCCTTTGCCGTGAGCCGGCCCACCGCATCCCGCGCCAGCCGGTGGCGGATTTCACCGCCCCTGTCCCCGGTGAACACCACTTCCGTGACCGCGTTCAGCGCGTTGTAACGGTACGCCTGGCGGCAACCGTCCGGGTTTATCTGCTCCGCCAGACGGTCCAGCACATCGTGGCGGAACTGATAGCTTTCTCCGTTCTCGTTTGTCAGCCGGGTCAGCCGCCCGTACGCGTCGTACCCGAACGCCGTCCTGCGTCCCGTCGCGTCCGTCCGGCTGCGCACCCGGCCCTGCCCGTCGCGTTGCCAGCGCGTTATCCTCCCCATCGGGCTGGTGTACTTCACCAGCCTGCCCGCCGCGTCCGACTGGTAATTCACCGTGCGGCCGTCCGCCAGTATCACCTCCACCAAGTGACCGCTGTCGTCATACCCGTAGCGCGTGCTGTGGCTCTGCGCGTCAGTCATCCGTATCAGCCGCGTGCGTTCGTCGTAGAACCAGGCCGTCTGCGAGCCGGAACAGTCCGTATGTCGCATGAGCTGCCCGTCTTCGTTCCACTGAAGGTATTTATTCCCCCCACGGGCATCGGTTATCTGTACCACCTGGCCGTGGCGGTCATACTGATACCGGGTGTTCTGTTGCAGCGGGTCGGTCACGGCAAGAAGATTGCCGCGTTCATCATACTCACAGCGCCAGCTGTTCCCCGCTGCATCCACTTCCGTTTCCGGTTCGTGCCACACCGGGTGCCACTGTGTCTGTGTCACCCGCCCGAGCGGGTCGTGCGTCTCCGTGATATGCCCCAGGCGGTCATACACATAGCGCCATTTGCCGCCCTGAGCGTCGGTCATCCCCAGCAACAGTCGTTCTTCGTCGCTCCAGCGGAACGTCATCACCTGCCCGGCTTCGTCCTGGTACGCCGTCACCTGATTCTGTGCATCCCACTGATGAAAGCGGGTACGGCCCATCCCGTCTGTCACGCATACCACACGTTCAGCCATCCGCCAGTCCAGACGGTATTGTGCGCCACTGTCAGTATGGTGGCCCGTCACGCGCCAGCCTGCATCATCCGGCCCTTCATACCAGCCCCACTGGTAATAATATCCTTCGCCGCCAGGCTGGCGGTGCAGCGTCATGCAGTGGTTTTCGTCGTAAGCAAACTCACGCAGCAGGTGCCCCGTGCTGTCGTACACGCCGTTCAGGTGGCCGGCCCCGTCATAGCTGTAACGACGCAGCAGTAAAGGAGCAGCCTCAGGGAAATGCTGATAAATCTGTGTCACCCGCCGGGGATGCGCCGCCAGTTCGTAATACAGACGGATGCACGGACGCTGCTGTTCGCCGCTGATTTCAGTGATGCGTCCCCGGTCGTCGTAGTACAGATTCAGACAGTTGCTGTTACGGTCGCCCAGCATTTTCAGCCGCTGGCGCTGCGGGTGATGCGGGTCGGCCTCAAACAGAAAAAACTGTCCGTCATCGCTGCTGATAAGCCAGTGCCCCTGCTCACCACGCCGTATTGCCAGTCCTTCGCCGGGGCTGTAAAACCCGCCCCCCGGCAGTACGGCTTCCATATCCAGGCGTCGCCCCATGCCCGACACAAAGGTCATGCAGTTTTCGTCCACGTTACCCGGTGTGCGCACGAGGCTGACTTCATACATCACACTCCAGCCCTGACCAAACATCCCTTCTGTGCGTTCGTCACGACTGCTGTACACGCGCTGCCAGTCCAGCGGAAAGTGGCCCGGCAGGCTGAAGTCGAAGTCATCGTCATCGGCCAGGTATTTGGCCCCGGTGGCGGCATTGACCGGATGCGGAAGGGCTGTGGTGGCCTTCTGCGTCAGAATGCTCATTCCGATACTGGCAGCAAAACAGGCGATTTTAGAAAGCATTTTGCCCGGGCGAAGTAACATCAGCGCCACGGTTGCCACCAGGGTTATCTGCGACTTGCCGCTTCTGATATCCCTGACCACCAGTAACGGACCGCCAATACGGACATCCGGTGACACAAACGCCCCGTCCCCCGGCTCATTCACCACCCTGGCCTCGCAGGTGCAGCGTGCCCCGCTGCGTGCCGCCGGCTGGCTGTTGATACGCACATCCCGCGCGCCTTCCGCGATATATTCCGCCGCGGGCGGTTCGTCATCACCTTTGAACAGATTACTGATACTACCAGTAACCGCATTCACTCCCTGAAAGGCGGTTTCCAGCATACCGACCGGATTTAACAGGTTAAGTGCCGTTCCCAGAGGGTCATCCAGAAAGGCGGCTTTTTTTTGTGCGAGTAACTGAGTCAGTGAGGAGGGATGTTTATGACAGTCGATTTTATCGTCAGGGGTCGGGGTGGAGCCAGGAGCCGCACTGGCCACGGTGGGCTGCCACAGTTCCGAAACAAAATGTGTCACGCCATCCACCATTTCAGAACGCCCTTCTTCCGTACTGAGCTGGTCGTGCAGCGCACGGGACATCAGCACAGGCCCTGTTACCGGGTTAACCGCCAGGGCTATTGCCCCCGCCATTTCCAGATATTCCCCGGCCACATCCCGGAACGTTCTGGCATCCTCCTGACGCTGCGCTTCTTCCTGTTCCGCCTTCGCCTGTGCTTCCTGCGCCTCAATGTCCTGCCGCGATGCCGCAGTCGCCGCTGCCCGCGCGGCAGGTTTGCTGTTGATCCATGTGTCGCCAGAGCCGGTGAGGATGTAACCTTCAGTCTGAGGAGGGAAAAGCATATTTGCGAGGTCTGAACAGGCTTCGCTGACCGTTTCTGTGGCGCCGGTGTACACCATCGCCACACCCACCACAAAACCGGTCAGCACAACGGCCGTGCATCCCATCGTGACCCCCACTGACGCCGCCAGTAACGAGGTTGCGCCGACAATGAGGGCATCAATAACGACATTTGCGGCCACCTCCAGCACCGCCCCCAGCACATCTGCCATAAACGACGTATGCAGCAGGGCATCACCCTGTCTTGCCGCCCAGAATGCATCTTCCATGTCCCGTTCCCTGTGTGATTAATTCGTCCTGGCTTCCTGCCGTATCCTGAAGCGCAGATTCTTTTTAATTTCAGCCCAGCGCGTCATATCTGCCGGGGTCAGCGGTGTGGTTCTGGCGTAGGTGAAGGCCATCATGACCCGCTCACCCGGCAATACAAATGCCACCTGACACTGGTACACATGCTCGTTACCCCGGAGAAACTGGCTCTGTATCTCCAAACAGTCTCATTGAGATAATATTCCGTCATAATGGAAATAGTCCGTTTTAATAAATGAATTATTTATTGACAGGTTCTGTTTTTTTAATCATGAACGTAATACCCATCACCGCTTTACAGCACACTTTATCTTTCCAGCCATAATCACTAATAATATTAAGCGATCACCAATATTTACAACGCCCAGAACGGATACATAGCTATGTATTTAACAATTCCAACATATTCACCATACCAATAAAATTAAGAGTAACATCCACGCTACCGCCTCCATATAAAAAATGGACAGCTTATAAAATTGCATCTTGCATAGAAAGGGCTGAGATATCGGATGTATTATAATTATCAACAATAAATCTTGAATATTTTCATTAACAGCAACATATCTTATCCCATTAGATATGTTAACAATCAATTATTCTTAACATATCACTAAAGTATATATTACTCTCTTTACTATCTGTTTTTATTGCGGTAGCGATACTAATAGCAAAATTCGGAATTTATTTAGATGCTGGAATTAGAAAAAGGGATGGCGACTTTATCACCTTACCCTGAAGTTTCAGGAAAGTGTGTAAGGAAGTATGCAACCTAACTGGAGATTTCTGATGTTCTAGTCGCTTAGAGCGACAATGAAGGTGACCGCATCCTGGGTTGTCCTTTGAAAGGATACTATCGAAACTTGAGGCTAAAACAGTGATGAAACGAATAACACGATGGAAACGTCTTCCATGTTAATTATCATGGAAGACGTTGATGTAAAACACCTAAACCAGCCCCCTGATACGAGGCTGGCTTAAGCGCGCAGGCAATCAATAAAAATCGCCGGTTGCCTTTTCGGCCTGATCCATCCACACCGGTTTATCGCTGGTTTTCGACCAGACGCGATGCAGGTAGCTGTAAAAGCGGGCGCGGTCTTTCCAGAAAAGCATGAAAGGCAGCGCCAGAACGCCCGCTGCAACCGCATAAGTACGGCGTAAAAAGATAAGCCATGCAGGATATTCTCTGTAGAGTTCCATACTTTTCTCCCCCTTTTGTATCTACCCGGTGAATGGCACCGGAAAAATGAATTTGTTTATCTGATGAAAATAGTACCGCCTTTTGTGTAATTTTGCTACTCATCCGACCACTTATTTTTGCTTATTGATGGTTTATTTACATTCACCATGTAATTAAGTTACATAAAAGTTAAATTAATACTAATCATTAGTTAAGTCATGGCTTTTGCCATTTTTATACTTTTTTTACACCCCGTCCGCAGATTTTTGCGAAATCTTTGCAGCCAGAATTCTACCCTTCCGGTATCACTTTTAGGCCACTGGAGGTGCACTGTGAGTGCAGGCGTGATAGCCGGCGTGTTGCTGGTGTTTTTATTACTGGGTTATCTGGTTTATGCCCTGATCAATGCGGAGGCGTTCTGATGGCTGCGCAAGGGTTCTTACTGATCGCCACATTTTTACTGGTGTTAATGGTGCTGGCGCGCCCTTTAGGCAGCGGGCTGGCGCGGCTGATTAATGATATTCCTCTTCCCGGTACAGCGGGCGTTGAACGCGTACTCTTTCGTGTACTTGGCGTCTCTGACCGTGAGATGAACTGGAAGCAATATCTCTCTGCCATTCTCGGCCTGAACATGCTGGGGCTGGCGGTGCTGTTTTTTATATTGCTCGGCCAGCACTATCTGCCACTTAATCCACAACAGTTGCCGGGGCTGTCGTGGGATCTGGCGCTGAATACCGCCGTCAGCTTTGTCACTAACACCAACTGGCAATCTTATAGCGGTGAAACCACGTTGAGCTATTTCAGCCAGATGGCGGGCTTAACGGTGCAAAACTTTCTTTCTGCCGCCAGCGGGATTGCGGTGATTTTTGCCCTTATCCGCGCGTTTACCCGCCAGAGCATGAGCACACTCGGGAATGCCTGGGTCGATCTGCTACGCATCACGTTATGGGTGTTAGCCCCTGTGGCGTTGTTGATCGCACTGTTTTTTATTCAACAAGGTGCGTTGCAAAACTTTCAGCCTTATCAGGCCGTGACGACCATTGAAGGAGCGCAACAGCTGTTACCAATGGGTCCGGTGGCTTCTCAGGAAGCGATCAAGATGCTCGGTACTAACGGCGGTGGCTTCTTTAATGCCAACTCGTCGCATCCGTTTGAAAACCCAACCGCACTGACCAACTTCGTGCAGATGCTGGCGATCTTCTTGATCCCAACAGCGCTGTGCTTTGCCTTTGGTGAAGTGGCGGGCGATCGCCGTCAGGGGCGCATGTTGCTGTGGGCGATGTCGGTGATTTTTGTTATCTGCGTAGGCGTGGTGATGTGGGCAGAAGTTCAGGGTAATCCGCATCTGCTGGCACTGGGCGCGGACAGCAGCATCAATATGGAAGGTAAAGAGAGCCGTTTCGGCGTGCTGGTCAGTAGCCTGTTTGCGGTCGTGACTACGGCGGCTTCCTGTGGCGCGGTGATTGCGATGCATGATTCGTTTACCGCTCTCGGTGGCATGGTGCCGATGTGGTTGATGCAAATTGGTGAAGTGGTATTCGGCGGTGTCGGTTCTGGCCTTTACGGCATGATGCTGTTTGTCCTGCTGGCGGTGTTTATTGCCGGGCTGATGATTGGTCGTACACCGGAATATCTGGGTAAAAAAATCGATGTACGCGAGATGAAATTGACCGCGCTGGCGATTCTGGTCACCCCGACGCTGGTGCTGATGGGCGCGGCGCTGGCAATGATAACCGACGCCGGACGTAGCGCCATGCTCAACCCTGGCCCGCATGGTTTTAGCGAAGTGCTGTACGCCGTGTCATCCGCCGCTAACAACAACGGCAGCGCCTTTGCCGGATTAAGCGCCAACTCTCCGTTCTGGAACTGTTTGCTGGCGTTGTGCATGTTTGTCGGTCGCTTCGGGGTGATTATCCCGGTGATGGCAATTGCCGGTTCACTGGTGAGTAAAAAGAGCCAACCCGCCAGCTCCGGCACGCTGCCAACGCACGGCCCGCTGTTTGTTGGACTATTAATCGGCACCGTGTTGCTGGTTGGCGCACTGACCTTTATCCCTGCCCTGGCGCTTGGTCCGGTGGCGGAATATCTCTCCTGATGATATTGAGTGAGCACTGAATATGAGTCGTAAACAACTGGCGCTATTCGAACCAACACTTGTCGTTCAGGCGCTGAAAGAAGCGGTGAAAAAATTAAACCCGCAGGGGCAATGGCGCAATCCGGTGATGTTTATCGTCTGGATCGGCAGTTTGCTGACCACCTGTATTAGCATCGCGATGGCAAGCGGCGCGATGCCTGGCAATGCGCTGTTTAGCGCGGCAATTAGCGGCTGGCTGTGGGTCACCGTACTGTTCGCTAATTTCGCCGAGGCGCTGGCTGAAGGCCGCAGTAAAGCGCAGGCCAACAGTCTGAAAGGGGTGAAAAAAACTGCCTTTGCCCGCAAGCTGCGTGAGCCGAAATATGGCGCTGCGGCGGACAAAGTTCCCGCCGATCAACTGCGTAAAGGCGATATCGTGCTAGTAGAAGCAGGCGATATTATCCCCTGCGATGGTGAAGTCATTGAAGGGGGCGCATCGGTCGATGAAAGCGCCATCACCGGGGAATCGGCACCGGTGATCCGTGAATCTGGCGGTGATTTTGCCTCCGTCACCGGCGGCACGCGTATTCTTTCTGACTGGCTGGTGATTGAGTGCAGCGTTAACCCCGGCGAGACGTTTCTGGATCGGATGATCGCGATGGTGGAAGGCGCACAGCGACGTAAAACGCCGAACGAGATTGCCCTGACCATTCTGCTGATTGCCCTGACTATCGTCTTTTTACTGGCAACCGCCACGCTGTGGCCGTTTTCCGCGTGGGGCGGTAATGCAGTCAGTGTTACGGTACTGGTGGCGCTGCTGGTTTGTCTGATCCCAACGACTATTGGCGGCCTGCTGTCGGCGATCGGCGTCGCCGGGATGAGCCGGATGCTGGGCGCGAATGTGATTGCCACCAGCGGACGTGCAGTTGAAGCGGCAGGTGACGTTGACGTCCTGCTGCTGGATAAAACCGGCACCATCACACTCGGTAACCGTCAGGCGTCGGAGTTTATCCCCGCGCAGGGCGTGGATGAAAAAACGCTGGCTGACGCCGCACAACTGGCTTCGCTGGCTGATGAAACGCCGGAAGGCCGCAGCATTGTGATCCTCGCCAAGCAGCGTTTTAACCTGCGCGAGCGCGATGTGCAGTCGCTCCATGCCACCTTTGTACCGTTTACTGCGCAAAGCCGGATGAGCGGGATCAACATCGACAACCGCATGATCCGTAAAGGTTCTGTCGATGCCATTCGCCGCCATGTTGAGGCTAACGGCGGTCACTTCCCTGCCGATGTTGATCAAAAAGTCGATCAGGTTGCGCGTCAGGGAGCCACGCCGCTGGTGGTGGTGGAAGGTTCTCGTGTGCTGGGCGTTATTGCGCTGAAAGATATCGTCAAAGGCGGTATTAAAGAGCGCTTCGCCCAACTGCGCAAAATGGGCATTAAAACGGTGATGATTACCGGCGATAACCGTCTGACTGCCGCCGCGATAGCTGCGGAAGCGGGTGTCGATGATTTTCTCGCCGAAGCGACACCGGAGGCCAAGCTGGCATTGATCCGTCAGTATCAGGCGGAAGGCCGTTTGGTGGCGATGACCGGCGACGGCACCAACGATGCTCCGGCGCTGGCGCAGGCAGATGTCGCGGTGGCGATGAACTCCGGCACCCAGGCGGCGAAAGAAGCGGGCAATATGGTGGATCTCGACTCTAACCCGACCAAGTTGATCGAGGTGGTGCATATTGGCAAACAGATGCTGATGACCCGTGGCTCGCTGACCACCTTCAGCATTGCCAACGATGTGGCGAAATACTTCGCCATTATTCCGGCGGCGTTCGCGGCAACGTATCCGCAGTTAAATGCGCTGAATATCATGCGCCTGCATTCGCCCGACTCCGCCATTCTCAGTGCGGTCATTTTCAACGCCTTGATTATCGTCTTTTTGATTCCCCTGGCGTTAAAAGGCGTGAGTTATAAACCGCTTACCGCTTCTGCCATGTTGCGCCGTAACTTATGGATTTACGGTCTGGGTGGGCTGCTGGTGCCGTTTATTGGTATCAAAGTCATTGATTTACTGCTGACCGTTTGCGGTCTGGTGTGAGGTTTACCATGCGTGGATTACGTCCGGGATTATCGACATTTATCTTTCTGTTATTGATTACTGGCGGCGTTTACCCGCTGCTGACCACCGCGCTGGGGCAATGGTGGTTTCCCTGGCAGGCCAACGGTTCGTTGATCCGTGAAGGTGATACGGTACGCGGTTCGGCATTAATCGGGCAGAATTTTACCGGCAACGGCTATTTTCAGGGTCGCCCGTCGGCAACGGCAGAAATGCCCTATAATCCACAGGCTTCTGGCGGGAGCAATCTGGCAGTCAGTAACCCGGAGCTGGATAAACAGATAGCCACACGCGTTGCTGCATTACGGGCCGCTAACCCGGATGCCAGCACGAACGTTCCGGTTGAACTGGTGACGGCGTCGGCAAGCGTGCTGGACAATAACATCACCCCGCAAGCGGCGGCCTGGCAGATCCCACGTATCGCGAAAGCGCGTAATCTCAGCGTTGAACAGCTCACTCAGCTGATCGCAAAATACAGCCAACAACCGCTGGTGAAATATATCGGCCAGCCGGTCGTCAACATTGTCGAACTCAATCTGGCACTGGATAAGCTTGATGAATAACGAACCCTTACGTCCCGACCCCGATCGTCTGCTGGAACGAACTGCCGCGCCGCATCGGGGGAAGCTGAAAGTTTTCTTCGGTGCCTGTGCTGGCGTTGGGAAGACCTGGGCGATGCTGGCAGAAGCCCAGCGACTGCGGGCGCAAGGGCTGGATATTGTGGTTGGCGTGGTAGAAACCCACGGGCGGAAAGATACCGCCGCAATGCTGGAAGGGCTGGCTGTTCTGCCGTTAAAACGCCAGGCGTACCGTGGGCGGCATATCAGCGAGTTTGATCTCGATGCCGCCCTCGCCCGCCGTCCGGCGCTGATCTTAATGGACGAACTGGCGCACAGTAATGCGCCAGGTTCCCGTCATCCTAAACGCTGGCAGGATATTGAAGAGCTGCTGGAAGCGGGCATTGATGTTTTCACTACCGTCAACGTTCAGCATCTGGAAAGCCTGAACGATGTGGTCAGCGGCGGCACCGGAATTCAGGTACGGGAAACCGTGCCCGATCCTTTTTTCGATGCCGCCGACGACGTGGTTCTGGTGGACTTGCCCCCGGACGATCTGCGCCAGCGGCTGAAAGAAGGCAAAGTCTATATTGCCGGGCAGGCGGAGCGCGCCATTGAACATTTTTTCCGCAAAGGCAATCTAATCGCCCTGCGCGAGCTGGCACTGCGCCGTACTGCCGATCGCGTAGATGAACAAATGCGCGCCTGGCGGGGGCATCCTGGCGAAGAGAAAGTCTGGCACACGCGCGACGCGATCCTTTTATGCATCGGGCATAACACCGGCAGCGAAAAACTGGTCCGCGCGGCGGCGCGGCTGGCGTCACGGCTGGGAAGCGTCTGGCACGCGGTGTATGTTGAAACCCCTGCCCTGCACCGCTTACCGGAGAAAAAACGTCGGGCAATTCTCAGCGCCTTACGTCTGGCGCAGGAGCTGGGCGCAGAGACGGCAACACTCTCTGATCCAGCGGAAGAAAAAGCGGTAGTGCGTTATGCCCGTGAACATAATCTCGGCAAGATTATTCTCGGTCGCCCGGCCTCGCGCCGCTGGTGGCGTCGGGAAACGTTTGCTGACCGACTGGCGCGCATCGCCCCCGATCTCGATCAGGTTCTGGTCGCACTTGATGAGCCACCCGCCCGCACGATTAACAACGCGCCGGATAGCCGCTCTTTTAAAGACAAGTGGCGGGTACAGATTCAGGGATGCGTGGTTGCCGCCGCGTTATGCGCCGTTATCACCTTAATTGCCATGCAGTGGCTGATGACGTTTGATGCCGCCAACCTGGTGATGCTGTATCTGCTTGGCGTGGTGGTGGTGGCGCTATTTTATGGACGCTGGCCTTCGGTGGTTGCCACCGTCATTAATGTGGTGAGTTTCGATCTCTTTTTTATCGCCCCACGCGGCACGCTCGCCGTCTCTGATGTGCAATATCTGCTGACCTTCGCGGTGATGTTAACCGTTGGGCTGGTGATCGGGAACCTTACTGCTGGCGTGCGTTATCAGGCGCGGGTAGCCCGTTACCGCGAGCAACGCACACGGCACTTATATGAAATGTCCAAAGCTCTGGCTGTGGGCCGCAGTCCGCAGGACATCGCCGCCACCAGCGAACAATTTATTGCCTCCACGTTTCATGCCCGCAGTCAGGTGTTGTTGCCCGATGACAACGGTAAATTGCAGCCGTTAACACATCCGCAAGGAATGACGCCGTGGGACGATGCCATCGCGCAATGGAGCTTTGATAAGGGCCTGCCCGCGGGCGCAGGTACTGACACTTTACCCGGCGTACCGTACCAGATTTTGCCGCTAAAAAGCGGCGAGAAAACCTACGGACTGGTGGTGGTGGAACCGGGGAATCTGCGCCAGTTGATGATCCCGGAACAACAGCGCCTGCTGGAGACATTTACGTTGTTAGTCGCCAATGCCCTTGAGCGGCTGACGCTGACCGCCAGCGAAGAACAGGCGCGGATGGCAAGCGAACGTGAACAGATCCGCAACGCCCTGCTGGCGGCGCTTTCGCATGATTTACGCACTCCGCTTACGGTGCTGTTTGGTCAGGCTGAAATCTTAACGCTCGATCTGGCAAGCGAAGGATCGCCCCACGCCCGCCAGGCTAGCGAGATTCGTCAGCATGTGCTGAACACTACCCGACTGGTGAATAATCTACTGGATATGGCGCGAATTCAGTCCGGCGGCTTTAATTTGAAGAAAGAGTGGTTAACGCTGGAAGAAGTGGTCGGCAGTGCGCTGCAAATGCTGGAACCAGGTTTATCGTCGCCCATCAATCTTTCTCTGCCAGAACCGCTGACCTTAATCCACGTTGACGGGCCACTCTTTGAACGGGTGCTGATTAATCTGCTGGAGAACGCGGTGAAATACGCGGGTGCGCAAGCCGAAATTGGTATTGATGCCCACGTTGAGGGCGAAAATCTACAACTGGATGTCTGGGATAACGGCCCCGGTCTTCCACCAGGCCAGGAGCAGACGATTTTCGATAAGTTTGCTCGCGGGAATAAAGAGTCGGCGGTACCAGGTGTAGGGCTTGGACTGGCAATTTGTCGGGCGATTGTGGATGTACACGGCGGCACCATTACCGCGTTCAACCGACCGGAAGGTGGTGCTTGTTTTCGTGTTACACTTCCCCAGCAAACTGCCCCTGAACTTGAAGAATTTCATGAGGATATGTGACAAACGTTCTGATTGTTGAAGATGAACAGGCTATTCGTCGCTTTCTACGCACGGCGCTGGAGGGCGACGGTATGCGCGTCTTTGAAGCCGAAACGCTGCAACGGGGGCTGCTGGAAGCGGCGACTCGTAAGCCAGATTTGATTATTCTCGATCTCGGCCTGCCCGATGGCGATGGAATTGAGTTTATCCGCGACCTGCGCCAGTGGAGCGCGGTGCCGGTGATTGTGCTTTCCGCACGTAGCGAAGAGAGCGACAAAATCGCCGCGCTGGATGCCGGAGCGGATGATTATCTGAGTAAGCCGTTTGGCATTGGCGAATTGCAGGCCCGTCTGCGCGTCGCGTTACGCCGCCACTCAGCTACCACCGCGCCCGAGCCAGTGGTGAAATTTTCCGATGTTACCGTCGATTTAGCCGCCCGCGTGATTCACCGTGGTGAGGAAGAAGTACATCTCACGCCTATTGAGTTCCGTCTGCTGGCCGTGCTGCTCAACAATGCCGGAAAAGTGCTCACCCAGCGCCAGTTACTCAACCAGGTGTGGGGACCAAACGCGGTCGAACACAGCCACTATTTGCGTATTTATATGGGGCATCTGCGACAAAAACTGGAACAGGATCCCGCTCGCCCCCGCCATTTCATTACTGAAACCGGGATTGGGTATCGGTTTATGCTTTAGGGGCTGAATTTCCGGATGCGGCGTAAACGCTTTATATGGCCTACATATTGCTCCCGTAGGCATGATAAGACGCGCCAGCGTCGCATCAGGCATTGGCTCTCATCGCTAAATATTTTAATACGTATTTATCGCTTTCAACTCTTGCTGGCATTTTTCTGACTGGCAGCGTTGCAACTCAATAATCCCGACATGCATCATCGAGCCAAAAAATCCGCTTTCGCTGACATAATCCTCATTAACTATCGGACGAGTGCCGGGCTTGCCCTGGCAAACCAGCATAAAAAATGAGGTGTAGCATTGCCAGCCGGGATTTAAACCGGCCTTTTCTTGTGCTGACATATCGTGAAGATAAGTAAGTTCTTTTTCGTTCCCGCCTGACAACTGCCAACGTCGGGTATTATCAGGTAAGTTATCGCCACGGCAATTTGTCTTACACCGGGAAGGCGCAATATTTACTGCAATGCTACCCGTTAATCCTCTGGTTTTATCCTTAGGAGTCAGTAACCAGTCGCCAGCTAATGATGATTGTTCAGGTTGGGCGCATGCAGTCAGCAGTAATGTGGCGGCAATGAATGCCACTCTGACGACCAGACTCCTTTTGGTCTTCATTTGGAATTCCCTTGAGCTATTCAGTTTGTTGGCAAAGTGCGCTTTGGTCATGCTGGATGCTACAAAATCGCGCAAATTCAATACATTGTACCATCCGTGTAGGCCTGATAAGCGTAGCGCATCGGGCAGTTATAAGTAAAAAAGGGCGATCTTCCGACCGCCCTTTTTCTTATTTAATGTGATTACGCGTTTTTCAGAACTTCGCTAACAATCTCAACCGCTTCTTTCTCGATCTGCTTGCGATGTTCTTCACCGAGGAAGCTTTCACAGTAGATCTTGTATGCGTCTTCCGTGCCTGACGGACGCGCGGCGAACCAGCCGTTGTCAGTCATCACTTTCAGGCCGCCGATAGAAGCACCGTTGCCAGGCGCTGCGGTCAAGCGCGCTGTGATCGGGTCGCCTGCCAGGGTGCTGGCGCTCACCATTTCCGGAGACAGCTTAGACAATGCCGCTTTTTGTGCGGAAGTCGCAGCTGCCTGCAAACGGTTGTAGCTCGGCGCACCAAAGCGTTTTGCCAGTTCGTTGTAGTGTTCCTGCGGGTTCTTACCGGTGACAGCGGTGATTTCCGCCGCCAGCAGACACATAATGATGCCGTCTTTATCGGTGGACCACGGCGTGCCGTCGAAACGCAGGAAGGAAGCGCCTGCACTCTCTTCGCCGCCAAAGCCGAAGCTGCCATCAAACAGACCATCAACAAACCATTTGAAACCTACCGGCACTTCTACCAGCTTACGGCCCAAGTCATTGACCACACGGTCGATCATCGCAGATGAAACCAGCGTTTTACCGACGGCAACATCTTTGCCCCACTGCGGACGATGCTGGAACAGGTAGTTGATCGCCACCGCCAGGTAGTGGTTCGGGTTCATCAAACCAGCCGGAGTGACGATACCGTGACGGTCATAATCCGGGTCATTGGCAAACGCCAGATCAAACTTATCACGCAGCGCCAGCAGGCCCGCCATCGCACACTCGGAGGAACAGTCCATACGGATTGCGCCGTCTTTATCGAGGTGCATAAAGCGGAAGGTTTGATCGACCTGATCGTTAACAATGGTCAGGTTGAGGTTGTAATACTCGCCAATGCGCTTCCAGTATTCGATACCGGAACCGCCCAACGGATCAACACCCAGCGTCAGGCCAGCTTTCTGAATCGCTGCCATATCAACGATATCGGCCAGACCTTCTACGAACGGTTGCACAAGATCTTGCTCTTTCACATGACCAGATGCCATCGCTTCGTCGAGGGAGATACGCTTCACGCCTTTCAGGCCATCGGCCATCAGCGCGTTGGCCCTGTCTTCCACCACTTTAGTGACGTTGGTATCTGCCGGACCACCATTTGGCGGGTTGTACTTGATACCACCGTCTTCCGGCGGGTTATGGGACGGCGTAATCACAATACCATCTGCCAGCGGTCCACCTTTTTTATTGTGAACCAGAATGGCATTAGAGACGGCAGGTGTCGGAGTGAAGCCATTGTTTTCCTGCACAATAACGTCTACCCCGTTCGCTGCCAGCACTTCCAGTACAGAAATAAACGCAGGTTCGGACAGGGCGTGAGTATCTTTACCCACATAGCAAGGGCCAGTGATGCCGTTTTTCGCCCGTTCTTCGGCAATCGCCTGAGCAATAGCCAGAATATGCGGCTCGTTAAAGCTATGGCGCGCTGCACTGCCACGGTGACCGGAAGTACCGAATTTCACCGCGTGCTCCGCATTCCCTGCTTCTGGTTTCAGTACATAATATTGCGCCGTCAGTTGGGCGACGTTTATCAAATCACTCTGCTGTGCAGGTTGGCCTGCACGATTGTGGATTGCCATTGCTTTGTCCTTTATCTGCAACGTTGTTTTAAATTGTCCCGCAAACCTTTTCAATCAATTCCGCCGGGAATTGCATCGACTGCATGATGTGTTCAATCATGCTGCATTTACGGCCAGTGTTAGTGTTGGTGATCACCCAATACGGCGTGCCTGGCACATGCTTCGGCTTGGTCTGATTACCATTTTTCAGCAGCGTCTGTTCATCTGCTGCAAAGTAAACGCGCGTGCGGCCGTGCAACGATTCCGTTGCCTCGGCAAACGCCTGGGCGTCAAGAGAATATAGTGTAGACAACAGCAGCATAAAGCGATTGACCGCTCGCTTTTGCTCTGCGTATTCATCGGAAAGCAAAAGTTCACGCATCGCGCGCACTTTGTCTTTCACCGTTTTGATCGGCTTCGCTTCGACGATAGCAGGTGACGCAATGCGAACCTCTTTCGTCACCGGAGCAACAGGCTGTGATGCGGCGGAAAACTTCAACATACGCCGTAAAATGTCGGATGCGCTCTCGCCGATATGCTTAGTGTGGCTGGCAATATAGCTGTAGAGTTCATCATCAACTTCAATCGTTTTCATCTTAATCCAGTGCGGTGTCTTAGCTGAATACAAGTCGCCAGGAGTATATGAATAAATCCCGGCAGCGGATAGCGTCAAGCCTGGCTTGCAGAAAAAATCGGATTAAACCTTATTTGTTGCAGCCCTGTGGCACAATGGTCAACATAATACCCTAACCCAACTACACGAAAAAAAGAACTTTGCCATGAAATTGAATATCCGCGCGCAATCTGCACAAAATCAGCATAATAATTCTCCCATCGTCCTCGTCCACGGGTTGTTTGGTAGCCTTGACAACCTCGGCGTGCTGGCGCGCGACCTGGTAAACGATCACAATATCATCCAGGTTGATATGCGTAACCACGGACTTTCGCCACGAGATCCACACATGAATTACCCGGCGATGGCCCAGGATCTTGTTGATACTCTGAATGCGCTGCAGATCGATAAGGCGACATTTATTGGTCACTCAATGGGTGGTAAAGCTGTGATGGCACTGACCGCGTTGGCGCCCGATCGCATCGAGAAACTGGTAGCGATCGATATCGCGCCGGTGGACTATCACGTACGCCGTCATGATGAAATTTTCGCAGCTATCAACGCGGTCAGTGGATCCGACGCGCAAACGCGCCAACAGGCCGCTGTAGTGATGCGCCAATATATTAATGAAGAGGGCGTGATTCAATTCCTGCTGAAATCTTTTGTTGACGGTGAGTGGCGTTTTAACGTGCCAGTATTATGGGATCAGTATCCACATATTGTTGGCTGGGAGAAGATTCCGGCATGGAACCACCCTGCTCTGTTTATTCCTGGCGGCAATTCCCCGTATGTTACTGAACAGTATCGTGATGATTTGCTGGCACAATTCCCACAAGCACGGGCGCATGTCATTGCAGGCGCGGGGCATTGGGTACACGCAGAAAAACCGGATGCTGTGCTGCGGGCTATCCGTCGCTATCTTAATGATTAACGCAACTGATTAAAAACCCAGCGTCCGCGCGGCATTCCGCGCGTGGGCGTTGGCGAGATTCCTCACGCTGTTGTATTATGGCGGGCTATCCATCCGGGCAGGCGCCTGGCTGATTGTTTCCCCCGAAGTCACCAAGATCATGGCCAAAGAACAAACGGACCGTACGACATTAGATCTGTTCGCGCACGAGCGTCGACCGGGACGACCGAAAACCAATCCGCTTTCGCGCGATGAACAGCTGCGTATTAATAAACGCAACCAGCTAAAACGCGACAAAGTACGTGGCCTTAAGCGTGTCGAACTGAAGCTGAACGCGGAAGCTGTCGAGGCGCTGAACGAGCTGGCGGAGTCGCGCAATATGAGCCGTAGCGAACTGATCGAAGAGATATTGATGCAGCAACTGGCGGCGCTGCGTAATCAGGGCATCGTTTAAATATCCACTTTCGTGTAGCACAGTGTGCAGTCCTGCTCGTTTGCTGATTCCGCAAGACTGCCTGTTCTGCTATGATTGCCTTTATCCGTGGGCAATTTGCCACCCCCATTTCAATAAGTTTCAAGAGGTTATTTCACTCATGGCTATCACTGGCATCTTTTTCGGCAGCGACACCGGTAATACCGAAAATATCGCAAAAATGATTCAAAAACAGCTTGGTAAAGACGTTGCCGATGTCCATGACATTGCAAAAAGCAGCAAAGAAGATCTGGAAGCTTATGACATTCTTCTGCTGGGCATCCCAACCTGGTACTATGGCGAAGCACAGTGTGACTGGGACGACTTCTTCCCGACTCTCGAAGAGATTGATTTCAATGGTAAACTGGTTGCGCTGTTTGGCTGTGGCGACCAGGAAGATTACGCAGAATATTTCTGCGACGCCTTAGGCACCATTCGTGACATTATTGAACCGCGCGGTGCGACCATCGTCGGTCACTGGCCAACTGCGGGCTATCATTTCGAAGCATCAAAAGGTCTGGCGGATGATGACCACTTTGTCGGCCTGGCTATCGACGAAGACCGTCAGCCAGAACTGACCGCCGAACGTGTAGAAAAATGGGTAAAACAAATTTCTGAAGAACTGCATCTCGACGAAATTATCAATGCCTGATGTACTGCGGCGTAGACTCATGTCTACGCCGTATTAATAGATAATGCCAATCAAAATAATTGCTACAAATTTGTAACTTTTGCCGTAGTACCTGTACAATGTTCCAGTATTGAAGTGGCCTTACCGATGTAAATGTAAGCTAAGCCACGTTTTTATTAACAATATTTGCCAGGGACTTGTAGTTTTCATTTAGGCATGGCAAATCTATAATGATACGCATTATCTCAAGAGCAAATTCTGTCACTTCTTTTAATGAAGTGAACCGCTTAGTAACAGGACAGATTCCGCATGACTGATAACAATACCGCCCTAAAGAAAGCTGGCCTGAAAGTAACGCTTCCTCGCTTAAAAATCCTGGAAGTTCTTCAGGAGCCGGACAACCATCACGTCAGTGCGGAAGATTTATACAAACGTCTGATCGATATGGGTGAAGAAATTGGTCTGGCTACGGTATATCGTGTACTGAACCAGTTTGACGACGCCGGTATCGTCACCCGCCACAATTTTGAAGGCGGTAAATCCGTATTTGAACTGACTCAACAACATCACCACGATCACCTGATCTGCCTCGACTGCGGAAAGGTTATCGAATTTAGTGATGAATCTATCGAAGCGCGTCAGCGTGAAATTGCCGCGAAGCATGGCATTCGCCTGACTAACCATAGTCTCTATCTTTACGGTCACTGTGCCGAAGGCGATTGCCGCGAAGATGAGCACGCGCACGAAGGCAAATAAGCCAGCCTGAACGAAAAAAGCCAACCTGCGGGTTGGCTTTATATTATTGGCATAATGCGCTTTGTTCGTGCCGGATGCGGCGTGAACGCCTTATCCGGCCTACAAATCATCTCAAATTCAATATATTGCATAAAAAGGTAGGCCTGATAAGCGCAGCGCATCAGGCAAATTGGCGTTTGCCATAAGTCTCAAGCCAACCTACGGGTTGGCTTTTTTATACAAGGGAAATAAGAAAAGCGAGAGTTACAGCCCTCACTTATTTGTTATTACTGCGAATTTCCTGCCAGACCTTATCACAATCGGCTTTCACTGCCTGGTCATTACCGGTTTGCGTTGCCTGGATGCACTGCTGATAATCCAGCACGCGGACACTTTCCTGCTCGGCAAATTGCTGATGTTGTTTCTCTTTCTTCAGCACGTTTAACACGCTCTGACAGGCTTCAATTTTTTCCGGCGAACCTTGCGCGGTATTGATACAGGCGCTGTACGCCTCTTTCAGACGACTGTCTTCCTGTGGCGCGGTTGATTGCGCACAAGCCACCAGCCCCGATGCCATCATGGCGATGAGAATCAGTTTTTTCAAAGCGAATTCCTCAAATGTGCGGCAGGCACAAAACCTGCCGCGTCGGGCATCAGAAGATGGTGAATGGTGCGATTACCATGAATTTCACGTCGCGCTCATCCTGGAAGATGTTACCGTAACCGCCGCCCCAGCTTGGGATGTCGGAGTGGTTGTCGTATTCGGTGAAGTGCAGTTTGAACATCGTGCCCTTGGCACGACCGTCCTGAATGGTGTAGACCGCATCCAGGCTGTATGCAGACTCTTCAATAGTCCGGTTCTTGTCGTAGTACGCATCCGGGTTGCTCTGCCAGGTCGCAGGTTTAGCATCCCATGCATAAACGTAGGAAGCGCCGATGGCGAAGCCTGGAAGATTCCAGTTTTTCAGGTCATACATCGCGCCGAAGAAGACCGCTTTTTCGCCGTTGGCGTTAAAGTCAGAACGGTTATCCCACCAGATATCCAGGCGACCGTTCGAGGAAGCGTAGGTTGGCGTCATACGTTGCAGGAAGTATCCCTGCTGACCGTCAGCTTTAACCCAGGTGCCTTCCAGACGCAAATCCACCACGTCAGCCGCCCGGTAACCAAAGGTCAACGCTTGCAGCCAGGCGGTGCCATCATAAAGATCGTTGACGCTACGATCGTCAACTTTATCGCGCGTACCGTAGAACTGGTAGCTGGCGGTTAGCGGGCTACCGGCGATATCAAATTTATAGCTGGCTTTGGCAAAATACTGATCGATATACCCTTCCGCCTGACCAAACGCCGCTTCCAGCACGAAGTTATTTTTGAAGTCGTATTTCGCACCGATGGAGTGCAGATAATCAACTTTAGTGGTCTTATCGTTCTGATAAAACTCATCCATTTCCAGATGCCACGGCGCTTTGTATTCGTTGGTCCACATGTAGGAGAAACTCAACGCACCAGCATCGCCGTAATCAAAATTGGCCCCGGCTTCCGCGCCCTGATAGGTACCCGGCATAAAGCTCCAGTGCGGCGCTAACAGCGTTTGACCAGTTGGCTGAATGTAACCTGCCCTCGCCCACACAGGACCGTATTTAAATTTGGCCGCTGCTTTATACAGGCTTATACCGCTTTTATCGCCGGACCAGTCTTCGTCATAGGCTTTATTACTTTTCGAAAACGCGATTTCGTTCGGGTGTGAGCTGTCGCCGTTTTCCGCCATTTCAATCGCCGTAAACGCGGCAATATCAAGGCCGAACATATCAGCAGCATAACCGGACTGAAAATCGAGGTTGGCATTCCAGGTGGAGTGAGAAAGGTTGGTTTTGTATTTGTCGCCGTCGGTAACATCTTTACGGTCGCGTTCACGCTGCCAGTAATAGATACCGCCGGTTAAGGTTGAATCGTCGATGAATCCTTCGGCGCGAGCCTCCGGCATTGCCACCAGGCCCGACATTGCTGTAACACCGGCGATAGCCAGCGCCAGCGTACTACGTTTGCCACTAAACGTACGCATGGGTTAATCCTCTTTGACGTATAAATTGCTGCACCACAGGTGAACAGCGAAAAAAATAAAAATTAAAAAAGTAGCGTTGAGAAAAATCTCGCTGACTACAGGAATAGACTATTTTTCGCGACGCGAATTATCAATCTCTTTCTGTAACGAGAATGTAAGAACATGAGCAACCGCACATATTTTGATGATTTTTGTTACAAGGTTTAAATGTGTACCAGGCGAGCGGGTAGAAGAAAAAATATGTGGCTTTCCAGTAAGATGAAAGCGGTTATATTTAAATTCATTATAATTTGTGATTTTAAATTTGTTGCATGAATAGATTGCGAAGCGAAATTAATTCGCGAAGAAAAGCAGAAAAAAACGCCGCTGAACGCGGCGTTTTGGATTGTTTGCATGTTTCTTGCCGGATGCGGTGTGAACGCCTCACCCGGCCTGGTAGAACTTAAAATTACTCGCCTACTTTCGCCCAGGTATCACGCAGCCCAACGGTGCGGTTAAATACCGGTTTTTCCGCTGTGGAATGGCGGCTGTCGAGGCAGAAGTAGCCTTCACGCTCAAACTGGAATGCTTTACCTGCCACCGCATCTTTCAGAGACGGTTCAGCAAAGCCCTGTTTGATGACCAGAGAATCCTGGTTAATCACCGACAGGAAATCATCCGCAGCGCCGGGATTCGGTACACTGAACAGACGATCGTACAGGCGGATTTCAACCGGCAGCGCATGTGCCGCGCTTACCCAGTGAATAACGCCTTTGACTTTACGACCATCAGCCGGATCTTTGCTTAAGGTGTCGGCGTCATAAGTACAGAAGATGGTGGTGATATTGCCTTCTGCATCTTTCTCCACGCGTTCTGCCTTAATGACATAAGCATTACGCAGACGCACTTCTTTACCCAGCACCAGACGTTTGTACTGCTTGTTAGCTTCTTCGCGGAAATCGGCGCGATCGATCCAAATCTCACCGCTAAACGGCACCTGACGGCTGCCCATTTCCGGTTTATTCGGATGGTTCGGCATGGTGACCATTTCGCCTTCGCCCTGATAGTTTTCGATAACCAGTTTCACCGGATCGATGACTGCCATTGCACGCGGCGCGTTCTCGTTGAGGTCTTCACGAATGCAGGATTCCAGCGACGCCATCTCAATGGTGTTGTCCTGCTTGGTCACGCCAATGCGTTTACAGAACTCACGAATAGAAGCCGCAGTGTAACCACGACGACGCAGACCGGAAATGGTCGGCATACGTGGATCATCCCAACCTTCTACGTGCTTGTCGGTGACCAGCTGGTTCAGCTTACGCTTGGACATCACGGTGTATTCCAGATTCAGGCGCGAGAATTCGTACTGGCGCGGATGAACAGGAATGGTGATGTTGTCCAGTACCCAGTCGTACAGACGACGGTTGTCCTGGAACTCCAGCGTACACAGAGAGTGCGTAATGCCTTCCAGCGCATCGCTGATGCAGTGGGTGAAGTCGTACATCGGGTAGATGCACCACTTGTTGCCGGTCTGGTGGTGTTCAGCAAACTTAATGCGGTACAGCACCGGATCGCGCATCACGATAAACGGCGAAGCCATGTCGATTTTCGCGCGCAGGCAGGCTTTACCTTCTTCAAAACCACCGGTACGCATTTTTTCGAACAGCGCCAGGTTCTCTTCAACGCTGCGGTCGCGGTACGGGCTGTTTTTACCCGGCTGCGTCAGAGTGCCACGATATTCGCGGATCTTTTCCGGCGTCAGCTCATCGACATACGCCAGGCCTTTATTGATCAGTTCAACAGCATAGGCGTGGAGCTGATCAAAATAATCGGAGGAGTAACGGACGTTACCAGACCAGTGAAAACCTAACCACTCTACGTCGTTTTTGATCGACTCGACGTACTCAATATCTTCTTTTACCGGGTTAGTGTCGTCGAAACGCAGGTTGCACTGGCCTTTATAGTCCTGGGCGATCCCGAAGTTCAGGCAGATAGATTTCGCATGGCCAATATGCAGATAGCCATTCGGCTCCGGCGGGAAACGGGTGTGTACTGTGGTGTGCTTACCACTGGCCAGATCTTCATCGATGATCTGACGAATAAAGTTAGTCGGGCGGGCTTCTGCCTCACTCATCGTGGATTCCTCAAAGCGTAAACAACGTATAACGGCGTATGATCTTATAAGCGGGACAGGCTGACAACTGTTAGTTAGAGAAAATCGAAAAATCTAACAGAGATTATGGGGATGATTGATGAAAAAAAAAGCGGCAGAGAAGATCTCCACCGCTTGTCATTGTTGGATGCGACGCTCAAGCGTCGCATCAGGCATAAAGCAGATTACTTTTTGATTTCATACAGCGGTGTTTGACCCGCCACAACATGGCCCTGAGCTTTAATGATCAAGCCACTGAAATCGTCGATATTGCTGCAAACCACCGGGCTAATCATCGAACGGGCGTTAGCGTTCAGGTAATCCAGATCCATTTCCAGAATCGGTTGCCCTGCGCTTACCTGCGCGCCCTCTTCCACCAAACGTTTAAAGCCTTTACCTTCCAGCGCTACGGTGTCGATACCCATGTGGACGACAATCTCCGCGCCTTTTTCGGTTTCCAGGCAGAACGCGTGGTTGGTGTTGAAGATTTTCACGATGGTTCCCGCCGCTGGTGCTACAACGATCTTATCCGTCGGTTTCACCGCCACACCGTCGCCCACAGCTTTGCTGGCGAACGCTTCGTCTGGCACCTGATCCAGTGCGACAACATCACCGGTAATTGGCGATACCAGCTCAGCGATAGACACTGCGTTTGGTACAGCCTGCGGTTTCGCTACCGGAGCGGCAGTTGCCGGAGCAGCTTCAGCAGAAGCAGCAGCTACCGGGCCACGAGCAACGACTTTCTTCATCGCATCGCCGATGGATTCTGCTTTCGCGCCGACAATCACCTGGATGGTCTGTTTGTTCAGTTTCACCACACCAGAAGCACCCAGACGTTTACACATCGCATCGTTGACACGTGCTGAGTCAGCCACAGTCAAGCGCAGACGAGTAATACAGGCGTCAATCGCTTTTAGATTGTCACTACCACCAACTGCCGCAATGTAGTTGGTTGCCAGTTGAGTTAAGCCTTCTTCGGTATTGCTGTTCGCTTCTTCAGTAACGATCTCGTCATCTTTATCTTCACGACCTGGCGTTTTCAGGTTGAACATACGGATAACCGCACTGAACACCACAAAGTAGATAACGAAGAAAACAACGCCCATCACCAGCAGCATCCAGACGTTCTGGCTGGCTGCTGGCAGGTTGTACATCAACGCGTAGTCGATAGCGCCCGCAGAGAAGGAGAAGCCCGCGTGGATCCCCAGCAGCGTTGCCACAAACAGACTGATACCGGTCAGCAGTGCGTGCAGGAGGTACAGCAACGGCGCAAGGAACATGAACAGGAATTCCAGCGGCTCAGTCACACCTGTCAGGAACGCGGTGATAGCAACAGAAAGCAGCATCCCGCCAACCATCGGGCGACGCTCTTTCGGTGCTGCGAAGTACATCGCCAGCGCCGCACCTGGCAGACCGAACATCATGATCGGGAAGAAGCCGGACATGAACATCCCCGCAGTGCCGTCGCCCGCATAGAAGCGGTTGATGTCACCGTGGAAAACCGTACCCGCAGCGTTGGTGAATTCACCAATCTGGAACCAGGCGATGGTGTTCAGTACCTGATGCAGACCGGTTGGGATCAGCAGACGGTTGATGAAACCAAAGATACCGGAACCCAGCGCGCCCGCAGAAACGATCCACTCGCCGCCAGCATGGATAGCGTGCTGTACCGGCGGCCAGACGTAACCAAAAATGGCTGCCAGCACCAGGCAGAAGAAGCCGGTGGCGATCGGCACAAAACGTTTGCCGCCGAAGAAGCTCAGGAAGTCCGGCAGTTTAATATCAGACCAACGGTTATAGGCTGCACCACCGACCAGACCGGTAATGATACCTGCCAGAACCCCCATGTTAATTTCTGGGTTGATGGTCACCATCGCTTTAGTTAACACAAAGTAACCAACTGCACCCGCCAACGCAGCTGCACCTGCACTGTCTTTGGACCAGCTGGAGGCCACGCCGATCGCAAAGATCAACGCCAGGTTATCAAAAATCGCGCCGCCTGCCTGGGCAATAAACGCAACATTAAGTAAATCTGGCTGGCCGAATCGCAGCAACAGTGCCGCCACCGGCAGCACCGCGATAGGGAGCTGTAACGCCCTACCGAGTCGCTGGAAAAAACCTAAAATATTCATCTTATTCCCCCTACGAGAACTCTATTTGGCTCGTTTAAAGCCGTATTTTTATTTTGCAGCAAATTGTACTGCCGATGTTCTGTAATCATATTGTTAGATCATCTGCTACAGAGTGTGTGAAAATTTAATTCGTACCGCAAATTAAACGCGCGTCTTTTGTGAGTTTTGTCACCAAATATCGTTATCATTACTCCCTTTTACTGGCTAAACCAGAAAACTTATTTTATCATTCAAAAAATCAGGTCGGATTGACGCCTGTCCGCGCAAATCCAGGTTACGCTTAAAGATGCCTAATCCGCCAACGGCTTACTTTTTACTTACTTGAGGTGAATAATGAGACTGATCCCCCTGACTACCGCTGAACAGGTCGGCAAATGGGCTGCTCGCCATATCGTTAATCGTATTAATGCGTTCAAACCGACTGCCGATCGTCCGTTTGTGCTTGGCCTGCCGACTGGCGGCACGCCGATGACCACCTATAAAGCGTTAGTCGAAATGCATAAAGCAGGCCAGGTCAGCTTTAAGCACGTTGTCACCTTCAACATGGACGAATATGTCGGTCTGCCGAAAGAGCATCCGGAAAGCTACTACAGTTTTATGCACCGTAACTTCTTCGATCACGTTGATATTCCAGCAGAAAATATCAACCTTCTCAACGGCAATGCCCCAGATATCGACGCCGAATGCCGCCAGTATGAAGAAAAAATCCGCTCTTACGGTAAAATCCACCTGTTTATGGGCGGTGTAGGTAACGACGGTCACATTGCATTTAACGAACCGGCCTCTTCTCTTGCCTCTCGCACCCGTATCAAAACCCTGACACATGACACTCGCGTCGCAAACTCTCGTTTCTTTGATAACGATGTTAATCAGGTGCCAAAATATGCGCTGACCGTAGGTGTGGGTACACTGCTGGATGCCGAAGAAGTGATGATTCTGGTGCTGGGCAGCCAGAAAGCACTGGCACTGCAGGCTGCCGTTGAAGGTTGCGTTAACCACATGTGGACCATCAGCTGTCTGCAACTGCATCCGAAAGCCATCATGGTGTGCGATGAACCTTCCACCATGGAGCTGAAAGTTAAGACTTTAAGATATTTCAATGAATTAGAAGCAGAAAATATCAAAGGTCTGTAATTGTTATCCCTGCCCTGACGCCTTGCTCAGGGCATTATTATTTTTGAAATCGGGGGTCGGAATGTATGCATTAACCCAGGGCCGGATCTTTACCGGTCATGAATTTCTTGATGACCATGCAGTTGTTATCGCTGATGGCCTGATTAAAAGCGTCTGCCCAATAGCGGAACTGCCGCCAGAGATTGAACAACGTTCACTGAACGGGGCCATTCTCTCCCCCGGTTTTATCGATGTGCAGTTAAACGGCTGCGGCGGCGTACAGTTTAACGATACCGCTGAAGCGGTCAGCGTGGAAACGCTGGAAATCATGCAGAAAGCCAATGAGAAATCAGGCTGCACTAACTATTTGCCGACGCTTATCACCACCAGCGATGACCTGATGAAACAGGGCGTGCGCGTGATGCGTGAGTACCTGGCAAAACATCCGAATCAGGCATTAGGTTTACACCTGGAAGGCCCGTGGCTGAATCTGGTGAAAAAAGGTACCCATAATCCGAATTTCGTACGTAAACCGGATGCCGCACTGGTCGATTTCCTGTGTGAAAACGCCGACGTCATTACCAAAGTGACGCTGGCACCGGAAATGGTTCCAGCAGAAGTGATCAGAAAACTGGCAAATGCCGGGATTGTGGTGTCTGCCGGTCACTCCAATGCAACGTTAAAAGAAGCGAAAGCCGGTTTCCGCGCGGGGATTACCTTTGCCACCCATCTGTACAATGCGATGCCGTATATTACGGGCCGTGAACCGGGCCTGGCGGGCGCGATCCTCGACGAAGCTGACATTTATTGCGGTATTATCGCTGATGGCCTGCATGTTGATTACGCCAACATTCGTAACGCTAAACGTCTGAAAGGCGACAAACTGTGTCTGGTTACCGATGCCACCGCGCCAGCAGGTGCCAATATTGAACAGTTCATTTTTGCGGGTAAAACAATATACTACCGCAACGGACTTTGTGTGGATGAGAATGGTACGTTAAGTGGTTCATCCTTAACCATGATTGAAGGCGTGCGTAATCTGGTTGAACATTGCGGTATCGCACTGGATGAAGTGCTGCGTATGGCGACGCTCTATCCGGCTCGTGCGATTGGCGTTGAAAAACGTCTCGGCACGCTCGCCGCAGGTAAAGTGGCCAACCTGACCGCATTCACACCTGATTTTAAAATCACCAGGACCATCGTTAACGGTAACGAGGTCGTAACCCAATAAGAGAAAGTATGACACCAGGCGGACAAGCTCAGATAGGTAATGTTGATCTCGTAAAACAGCTTAACAGCGCGGCGGTTTATCGCCTGATTGACCAGCATGGGCCAATCTCGCGAATTCAGATTGCTGAGCAAAGCCAGCTTGCCCCCGCCAGCGTAACCAAAATTACGCGTCAGCTTATCGAACGCGGGCTGATCAAAGAAGTTGATCAGCAGGCCTCCACCGGAGGCCGCCGCGCTATCTCTATCGTCACCGAAACCCGCAATTTCCACGCAATTGGCGTACGTCTCGGTCGCCACGACGCCACCATCACCCTGTTTGATCTCAGCAGCAAAGTTCTGGCAGAAGAACATTACCCGCTACCGGAACGTACCCAGCAGACGCTGGAACATGCCCTGCTGAATGCCATTACTCAGTTTATTGATAACCACCAGCGCAAGCTGCGGGAGCTGATCGCCATTTCAGTGATCCTGCCAGGGCTGGTCGATCCGGACAGCGGCAAAATTCACTACATGCCGCATATTCAGGTGGAAAACTGGGGGCTGGTTGAAGCACTGGAAGAGCGTTTTAAAGTGACCTGTTATGTCGGCCACGATATCCGCAGTCTGGCGCTGGCAGAGCACTACTTCGGTGCAAGTCAGGATTGCGAAGACTTCATTCTGGTGCGTGTTCATCGCGGAACGGGGGCCGGGATTATCTCTAATGGGCGCATTTTTATTGGCCGCAACGGCAACGTCGGTGAAATTGGCCATATTCAGGTCGAACCGCTGGGTGAACGCTGCCACTGCGGCAACTTTGGCTGCCTGGAAACTATCGCTGCCAACGCTGCCATTGAACAACGGGTGTTGAATTTATTAAAGCAGGGCTACCAGAGCCGTGTGCCGCTGGACGATTGCACCATCAAAACAATCTGCAAAGCCGCGAACAAAGGCGATAGCCTGGCCTCGGAAGTGATCGAGTATGTCGGTCGTCATCTGGGCAAAACCATCGCCATTGCTATCAACTTATTTAATCCGCAAAAAATTGTTATCGCTGGTGAGATCACCGAAGCCGATAAAGTGCTGCTCCCTGCTATCGAAAGCTGCATTAATACTCAGGCACTGAAGGCGTTTCGCACTAATCTACCGGTGGTACGTTCTGAGCTGGATCACCGCTCGGCAATCGGCGCTTTTGCGCTGGTAAAACGCGCCATGCTCAACGGTATTTTGCTCCAGCATTTGCTGGAAAATTAATGTGCTTTTATAGTGGCGCTTATTGTTGTCAATATTCTGGGTAGTCCATGACCATTAAAAATGTAATTTGCGATATCGACGGCGTGCTGATGCACGATAACGTCGCCGTACCGGGTGCAGCGGAATTTTTGCACGGGATTATGGATAAGGGCCTGCCGCTGGTGTTGCTGACCAACTATCCTTCGCAGACCGGGCAAGATCTGGCGAACCGCTTTGCCACTGCCGGTGTCGATGTGCCGGACAGCGTGTTTTATACCTCCGCGATGGCAACCGCCGATTTCCTGCGTCGCCAGGAAGGCAAGAAAGCGTATGTGGTGGGCGAAGGCGCGCTGATTCATGAGCTGTACAAAGCTGGTTTTACGATTACCGATGTGAACCCTGATTTTGTGATTGTTGGCGAAACACGCTCCTACAACTGGGACATGATGCATAAAGCGGCCTATTTTGTCGCTAATGGTGCACGCTTTATCGCCACCAACCCAGATACTCACGGACGCGGTTTTTATCCCGCCTGTGGCGCGCTGTGCGCGGGGATTGAGAAAATCTCCGGGCGCAAACCGTTCTATGTTGGTAAGCCGAGTCCGTGGATCATCCGCGCGGCATTAAACAAAATGCAGGCGCATTCGGAAGAAACGGTGATTGTCGGCGATAACCTGCGTACCGATATTCTGGCGGGCTTCCAGGCCGGTCTGGAGACGATTCTTGTGCTCTCCGGCGTTTCGTCGCTCGACGATATCGACAGTATGCCGTTCCGCCCAAGCTGGATTTACCCGTCAGTCGCTGAAATCGACGTTATCTGAATAGCAACCACGTCTGCGGACGTGGTTTCTTATTTTTACCCATCATTAAAATTCACCCATTCAATAAAACCCACTAAAAATTATCGAATCATCAACAAACACATCCTTACACCAGACCTTTTTTCACCAATCGACAATCACCATTACGTTTTTTATTTTTTCACCGTCAAATCGCTTGCGCACAGTGCTGCTTTGCGGCATTTTTTTAAACAAGCAAACACAACAAGCAACAAATACCAGGTTAACGGAGAAGGTTATGTGTTCAATTTTTGGCGTATTCGATATCAAAACAGACGCAGTTGAGCTGCGGAAGAAAGCACTCGAGCTGTCACGCCTGATGCGTCATCGCGGCCCGGACTGGTCCGGTATTTATGCCAGCGATAACGCCATTCTCGCCCACGAACGTCTGTCAATTGTTGACGTTAACGCGGGGGCGCAACCTCTCTACAACCAACAAAAAACCCACGTACTGGCGGTAAACGGTGAAATCTACAACCACCAGGCATTGCGCGCCGAATATGGCGATCGTTACCAATTCCAGACCGGGTCTGACTGCGAAGTGATCCTCGCGCTGTATCAGGAAAAAGGGCCGGAATTTCTCGACGACTTGCAGGGCATGTTTGCCTTTGCCCTGTACGACAGCGAAAAAGATGCATATCTGATTGGTCGCGACCATCTGGGGATCATCCCACTGTATATGGGGTATGACGAACACGGTCAGCTGTATGTGGCCTCAGAAATGAAAGCCCTGGTGCCAGTATGCCGCACGATTAAAGAGTTCCCGGCGGGGAGCTATTTATGGAGTCAGGACGGCGAAATCCGTTCTTATTATCATCGCGACTGGTTCGACTACGATGCGGTGAAAGATAACGTGACCGACAAAAACGAGCTGCGTCAGGCGCTGGAAGATTCCGTTAAAAGCCATCTGATGTCTGACGTGCCTTACGGCGTGCTGCTCTCGGGGGGGCTGGATTCCTCAATTATTTCCGCGATCACCAAGAAATACGCCGCCCGTCGCGTGGAAGATCAGGAACGCTCTGAAGCCTGGTGGCCGCAGTTGCACTCCTTTGCCGTAGGTCTGCCGGGTTCTCCTGATCTGAAAGCAGCCCAGGAAGTGGCGAACCATCTGGGCACTGTGCACCACGAAATTCACTTCACTGTACAGGAAGGTCTGGATGCCATCCGCGACGTGATTTACCACATCGAAACTTATGATGTGACAACTATTCGCGCTTCAACACCGATGTATTTAATGTCGCGTAAGATCAAGGCGATGGGCATTAAAATGGTGCTGTCCGGTGAAGGTTCTGACGAAGTATTTGGCGGTTATCTTTACTTCCACAAAGCGCCGAACGCTAAAGAACTGCATGAAGAGACGGTGCGTAAACTGCTGGCCCTGCATATGTATGACTGCGCGCGTGCCAACAAAGCGATGTCAGCCTGGGGCGTGGAAGCACGCGTTCCGTTCCTCGACAAGAAATTCCTCGACGTGGCGATGCGTATCAACCCGCAGGATAAAATGTGCGGCAACGGTAAGATGGAAAAACATATCCTGCGTGAATGTTTTGAGTCGTACCTGCCTGCAAGTGTTGCCTGGCGGCAGAAAGAGCAGTTCTCCGATGGCGTCGGTTACAGTTGGATTGACACACTGAAAGAAGTGGCGGCACAGCAGGTTTCTGATCAGCAACTGGAAACAGCCCGCTTCCGCTTCCCATACAACACGCCGACCTCAAAAGAAGCGTACCTGTACCGGGAAATCTTTGAAGAACTGTTCCCGCTTCCGAGTGCCGCTGAGTGCGTGCCGGGCGGTCCTTCCGTCGCTTGTTCTTCCGCTAAAGCAATCGAGTGGGATGAGGCGTTCAAGAAAATGGACGATCCGTCTGGTCGTGCGGTTGGCGTTCACCAGTCAGCGTATAAATAAGACGTGTAATATTGCCCCGGAGAAATCCGGGGCAATTTCAGTTACTGGGGAGCTTGTTGATTCTGATATGAAGTGAGGAAATGTTCCGGATTTGCTACATCGCTGTCAGATAACTCATTACTGTAAGCGACTGACCAGGTTGCCGATTCCTCCGGGATATGCAGGCTTCCATTTCCCTCTTTCAGGCGTAATAACTCAAAAGATTCACCCTTGATTACAGTGGTATAAGATTTCTCACCTTCCTGTAATACTTTTACTTTGCAGCGAAAAATCTGACCATCGATGTCATTATCAACATGCGATACCTGAACGAGTGCCTCATTAGACGCTTTCGGCCCGATTCGCATCATCCACACCACTGCGCCTTCCTGCCCACGATAGCCAAAAACATATTTACCGATTTCCGGTTTGACCGTATCGGCAAACGCGGATTGCATAAGTAATAAGACACCCATCAATATCGTCATAAAACGCAGCATAGTATTCCCTCAATAAATCGCCTGAAGTGATAGCAGAGATGCAGGCGTAGCGATCCCTGCCCTGTCCTGTTGCAACGGGCCAGTATTTCATAGATTAATTTCCCACCACTATTGTTGAATTCCGAATTTCATCCTGTATGACAAAAGAATGGCTGTAGGGTGGGGAAAAAACACAAAGTAAACAATAATTGACGAATATAGCGCCACGCTGTTCGCAACCTAACCAAACAGTCACTTTCGAGCAATTTTCCTTGAAAAAGAGGTTGACGCTGCAAGGCTCTATACGCATAATGCGCCCCGCAACGCCGATAAGGTATCGCGAAAAAAAAGATGGCTACGTAGCTCAGTTGGTTAGAGCACATCACTCATAATGATGGGGTCACAGGTTCGAATCCCGTCGTAGCCACCATCTTTTTTTGCGGGAGTGGCGAAATTGGTAGACGCACCAGATTTAGGTTCTGGCGCCGCAAGGTGTGCGAGTTCAAGTCTCGCCTCCCGCACCATTCACCAGAAAGCGTTGTACGGATGGGGTATCGCCAAGCGGTAAGGCACCGGTTTTTGATACCGGCATTCCCTGGTTCGAATCCAGGTACCCCAGCCATCTTCTTCGAGTAAGCGGTTCACCGCCCGGTTATTGGGGTATCGCCAAGCGGTAAGGCACCGGTTTTTGATACCGGCATTCCCTGGTTCGAATCCAGGTACCCCAGCCATCGAAGAAATAATCTGGCTACGTAGCTCAGTTGGTTAGAGCACATCACTCATAATGATGGGGTCACAGGTTCGAATCCCGTCGTAGCCACCAAATTCTGAATCTGTCGAATAGATTCGGCAAATTCAAAAACAAATTTGTTGGGGTATCGCCAAGCGG